>CAZSDV010000067.1:4762-10495 GCA_964605715.1 uncultured Acidobacteriota bacterium | reverse complement strand
ATGCCGTTGAGCAAGAATGTGGTAGCGGTAGGAGCCTTGGCTTCTCTATTTTCTATCCCAGCGAAAATTGTCGAGCCTCTACTTAAGGTCAAATTTGAGAGAAAGGGTGCTGCGGTCCTGAAAAAAAATCTACAAGCTCTTGCTAGTGGCCGAGACTACGTCGAGAAAAACTTCCATGGAATTGACGCGATTAAAATTGCACCTAAACCACATGGAAAGAAATTGGTACTTTCAGGAAACGAAGCAATTACTCTGGGTGCTATTGTAGCGGGATGCCGGCGTTATTTTGGATATCCAATTACACCAGCAAGCGATATTATGGAATTTGCTGCCGCTGAATTTCCTAAAATCGGTGGAACTGTTATGCAGGCAGAAGATGAAATTGCTGCTGTAACTATGGCAATCGGTGCTTCTTATGCAGGAGAAAAGGTAATGACGGCAAGCTCTGGGCCCGGTATTTCTTTGATGACGGAAGCTTTGGGTTTAGCCGCAATGGCGGAACTTCCATTAGTTGTAATTGATGTTCAAAGGGCTGGGCCCAGTACTGGATTGCCAACAAAACACGAACAATCAGACCTTAATCTTGCTGTTTATGGAAATCATGGTGAGGCACCTAGGATTGTTATCTCTCCTATGAATGTGGCTGATTGCTTTTATCGAGCCATTGATGCATTTAATCTTTCTGAAAAATATCAGGTTCCAGTCCTTCTGGTTTCTGATACTGCACTTGCAACTCGGAGTGAATGCATTGACAAGCCAGATCTTTCAAAAATTAAAAAAATTGATCGAAAGCGAGCGGAGCGTTCGAATGGTAAACCCTACAAGCGTTACGAATTTTCACCGTCAGGGGTTTCGCCTGTATCCGTTCCTGGGGATGAAGGGTTAACTTATACTGCCACAGGTCTTGAACATGACGAGGAAGCGCACCCGAATTATACCCCCGCAATGCATTCCGCCATGGTAGATAAACGGTTTCGAAAATTAAAATCTGCAATTCCTGATTTTCCTAAAGTTGAAACGCATGGGTCTGAGGGGTCGTCAGTTGGAATTATAGGCTGGGGCTCCACTCTCGGTGCTATTCGAGAGGCAGTTGACTCAGCCATTGCAAAAGGGTTAAAGATATTATCGTTCTATCCTCGTGTGCTCCATCCTCTGGGTGAGGGGTATCTTACCGATGACTTAAAGAAGGTAAAGAAATTAATCGTAGCTGAGGTAAATGCAACCGGACAGTTCGCGAATCTTCTTGCGCCGCACTATAAAGGCGAGATTGAGAAGCTTAATATATACGGCGGGCAACCTTTTACAGCCCGAATGATACTTAATAAGATTGAGGAGGTCTGCAATAATGGCTAAGTTAGGAGCCAGTACCAAGCATGCCCCAATTGAAAAAATTAATTACAAGAGTGACGTGAAGGTAACTTGGTGCCCTGGCTGTGGGGACTTTGGAGTTTTAAGCGCAGTTTATAAAGCTTTTGGAATGAAAGGGTGGAACCCGAAAGACCTAGTGATCGTTTCTGGTATTGGGTGCTCTAGCCGCATTCCTTATTTTATCAATAGCTATGGATTTCACGGAGTGCATGGCAGGGCCCTTCCTATTAGCGTAGGACTGAAGGTGTCCAATCCTAGGCTAAAGGTTGTTGTATTGGGTGGTGACGGAGATGGTTTTAGTATTGGTGCGGGCCACTTTCCTCATGCCGTACGACGAAATCCAAATATCACTTATATCATAATGGATAATAGCATCTACGGCCTTACAAAGGGTCAATCCTCCCCCACCTCTACCTATGAGTTTGTTACCAAGGCGACTCCTTATGGGAATATCGAAGATCCGATAAATCCCATGGCCTTCGCTTTGGTTTATGGGGCAAGTTTTGTAGCGAAGGGGTTTTCCGGGAAAGCCAACGACTTAGCAGATTTGTTCGTGCAGGCCTTCGATCATCCTGGATTTTCATTTGTAAACGTCCTGAGCCCTTGCCCAACATTCAATAAGATTGATACTTTTAGGTATTACGCTGATCGCTTGGCGACAATACCTAAAGAACATGACGTTTCTGATCGAGTAAAGGCACTAGAAATTGCATATCGGAGTGATAAGCACTATACGGGGGTTTATTATCGTGATTTTAGGCCAACACTTGAGGAAAGGCTTGCTGGTGTCCGAAGTAAAGTCCATATGGATACGGAGGAAGAAATTGAGGATCTCCTTGCTCGGTTCGGCTAGGGGAATGTGTTTTCGAGACTCTCCTTAATGTGTAAAAAAAATATTTAAAGATTAAAAGCCAGCAATTCAAGAATATGAGCTTTTTTTCTCCTAACAGTTGCTATTTCAGCTACTTACCGATTAATTATGCCAATGACCGTTTGCAGGGGAATATTTACCATTTAATGGATAAGCGTTCCTATATTATGCTCTAGCACTGAGAATGAGACCAGTACTACTGGGTTCGTAGGGGCCAATTAAAGTTTATGGACCGTGCGGCTCCGATTTAAAGCATGTTGCTTTCTTGTTAAATTAATGCTCTGTTGCAAGATGGGATGTTGGGATGAGGCGCGATAGAGGTTGGTATGTCGGGCCTTATCCATCCCAGATAGTGAGATGTTCACCTAATTGATCGTTATCCCCTTAAAGAGGAATATCAAATGAGCACAACACCGACTCAGCACATTCCCAAGTCTAATCCGAACTTGATACAGATAGATTCAGATCCATCGAAAAAACAAGAAGATATTCTCCGCCAGAAGATTGCAGAAGAGCGCCTAAGGTTAGAGCAGGTGGCTGGCGTTGAAGATAAGCCCGTGGTGCGCTTCTTCCGGCCTGAAGAGCGACCCTTCACCAAAGATCAACGAGAACACACCACATTACTTTTTGGTGGTTTGACATGGAAACACGAAAAATTAATTCAAGGCGCATTTCAAAGTTTGGGTTATAAATGCGAGCCGGTTATGGTTCCGGATAAGAAAGCATTTCAGTTGGGCAAGGAATACGGGAACAATGGTCAATGCAACCCAACTTATTTTACTGTGGGAAATTTGGTGCAGCACCTTCAGAAGTTGGAAGAAAGTGGAATGAGTAAACAGGAAATTATCGATAATCATGTCTTCCTTACTGCTGGAGCTTGCGGCCCTTGTAGATTTGGGATGTATGAGGCGGAATACAGGCTTGCACTCCGGAATTCTGGATTTGATGGGTTTCGAGTAATGCTTTTTCAGCAGTCCGGAGGGTTAAATCAGGCAGAAGCTGAAGCTGGTCTCGAAATGAACCTCGATTTTTTTATGGGGATCTTGAACGCTCTTAATATAGGTGACGTTATTAATGATGTGGCGTATCAGGTTCGCCCATTTGAGGTTAACGCTGGAGAAACTGACCGAGTGCTTGATGAATCCATGAACACGATGTATGACGTGATTCGAAACAAAGCCCCTTATCAGCTAGAAGGGAAGTTGGAGAGTTTTTTCAGTCGAATTGGTAAAATCGACTCTGCTACCTATGTGGGGAAATTTATAAAGCAACTATATGGAGATGAATTCACTGCAGGACTTGAGACCGTGAAAAACCGTTTTAATCAAGTTCGAGTGGACCGTACTCAGATCCGGCCAATTGTTAAGGTTACTGGTGAATTTTGGGCACAGACAACTGAGGGCGATGGAAATTTTAATATGTTCAAATTTCTTGAAAAAGAGGGTGCCCAGGTAATCGTTGAACCTATCGGCACTTGGATCCTTTACATGATCCATCAGGTTGTGCAGAGGATGCAAGATGAGAAGGGCCTAGATGAAGGTGCTGTTATGCCTCCAGCCTGGAGATTGGACAAGCATTTCAAGATCAACCTAGACCTTAAGAAAAAGGTTATGAAGCTTAAGATTGCTGAGGGAATTTTTAAGCGAGAATACAATCGCATAATCAATGGCCTAGGGGGTCTTGCACACCACCTCACCGATCAGTATGAAATGCAACGTTTGGGCCATCCTTTTTACAATTCACGAGCTGGCGGCGGAGAGGGTCACTTGGAAGTAGCGAAGAATATTTACTATTCTAACAAGGGATTGTGTCATATGGTTCTTTCACTTAAGCCCTTTGGGTGCATGCCCTCTACGCAATCTGATGGAGCTCAATCAGCTGTTGTCTCAAAATATCGAGACATGATTTTCTTGCCAGTTGAAACGTCTGGGGAAGGGGATGTGAATGCTCATAGCCGCGTTCAAATGGCCCTTGGAGAGGCGAAGGCCAAGGCAAAACTAGAATTCAAAGAGACCTTGGAAGCGGTGGGTTGTGATCTTCAAGATATTAGATCGTTCATGGAAGATCACCCTGAAACCATGACTCCCTTATATAAGGTGCCCCATTACGAGGGTATCGTTGGGACTTCAGCGCATTTTGTTAGGCATATTGGGGAACGAATTAAAAATGAAAAACCTGTGTTGGTAGCCGTCTAAAGAATGAAAAATTCTGGGGGTATCAATGGCTAAAAAACATTCAGGAAAATTAATGATCGGGTTGGATGTTGGATCGACCACTGTCAAGGCGGTGGTTACTGACCCGGTGGCTGACAAGATGATCTGGTCTGACTACCAGCGCCACGATACAAAACAGCCTGAAAAATGCCTGGAGTTTTTAAAGCGCATCGAAGCTGATCTTGGGGTTCCAAATGATAAGGTCCGAGTTTTTGTTACCGGATCTGGTGGTGGTGGAATTGCTGACATGGTTGGCGGAAAATTTGTACAAGAAGTGAATGCAGTTGCATTGGCAGTGGAGAAACTGTATCCAACGTGCGGGTCGGTCGTTGAACTTGGAGGTCAGGACGCAAAAATAATTATTTTTAAAGAAGATCCTGAGACTGGACGTAAGAAAAAGATACCCTCCATGAACGACAAGTGTGCAGGTGGAACTGGGGCTGTTATTGACAAGATTAATAGTAAACTTCAGATCCCTCCTGAAGAACTGTGCAATATGGGGTATTTCGACTTAAAACTTCATCCAGTAGCTGGAAAATGTGGTGTTTTTGCTGAAACTGACATTAATGGGTTACAGAAGAGCGGGGTCCCTGCAAATGAACTGATGGCGTCACTTTTTGAAGCAATTATTCAGCAAAATTTGGCTGTTTTGACCCGCGGAAACACTCTTCGACCGGACGTTTTACTGCTTGGTGGGCCGAATACCTATATCAAGGGTATGAGGGACTGCTGGAAGGCGAACATTCCAAAGGTTTGGGAGGAACGGAAATTCCCCCTCCCTAAAGGCGTTGATCCTAAGGACCTTATAGTTGTTCCAGAAAATGCCCAGTATTTTGCTGCCATTGGATCGGTGGAGTTCGGGAAAGATGAAGATGATTCAGTTGGAGTGTATAAAGGTTTTGAAAAATTAGATTGGTATATTAATGTTGGCCGCCTTGAGGAGAAAAAAAAGAAAGGTGGAAGTGGTCTTAGTGAGAACAATAAGGAGTTAGTTGAATTTAAGGAGCGCTTTAAAAAAGAGAAATTTATCCCTGCAACGATTCCTTCCGGGGAGGTAGTGGAGGCCTTTATGGGAATCGATGGAGGTTCCACATCCACCAAGGCTGTCCTTCTTGATAAAAATAAAAATTTACTCCTTAAATGCTACCAGCTTTCCAAGGGAAACCCGATTGAAGATACTAAGGATATGTTTGAAAACCTGAATAAGCAGGTTGAAGGGCAGGGAGCAAAACTCAAATTACTTGGGATCAAAATTTTAATCAAGAAATTCAATTTGTAACA
>CAZSDV010000067.1:319-4752 GCA_964605715.1 uncultured Acidobacteriota bacterium | reverse complement strand
GTTCAACCGGATACGCTAAAGATATTCTTAAGCATGTTTTGGCCGCTGATGTTGCCATTGTTGAAACGTTCGCACATACAGAATCAGCATTGCACGTTTATCCTGAAACGGATGTCATTTGCGATGTCGGAGGGCAGGATATTAAAATTATCATCCTTCAGGATGGGCGAGTTAAGGATTTTAAGTTAAACACTCAATGTTCAGCTGGGAACGGCTACTTTCTTCAGTCCACGGCTGCAAATTTTGGTGTTGAAGTTGAGAAATATGCTGATACAGCATTTGGCGCTGAAGCCATGCCCATGTTTGGGTATGGTTGCGCAGTTTTTATGCAGTCTGATATTGTTGATTTTCAGCGGCAAGGATGGAAGCCAGGTGAGATTATGGCAGGTTTAGCAGCTGTTCTTCCAAAAAATATCTGGTTATATGTCTCTCAAATTGCCAATATTTCAGCATTAGGAAAGAATTTTGTTCTTCAAGGTGGAACGCAGCATAATTTAGCGGCAGTGAAATCACAAGTTGATTTTATTGAATCCCGCTTCAAGGATAAGGGCCTGACTCCAAATGTTATTGTCCATAAGCATTGTGGGGAGTCTGGGGCAATTGGTGCTGCGATTGAAACCCATCGGCTTTGGACCCGCGGCCGAAAAACAAGTTTTATTGGTATGGAAGCTGTTCAGAATATTTCTTACGAAACTCATCGAAGCGAAGATACTCGATGCTACTTTTGTAAAAATAAGTGCCTTCGAACTTTCATTGACGTAAAAGTTTCTGCCGACAAAGAGGTGGTTAACATTGGCTCCAAAACTTCAAAAATACCCATTGGCCCTGGAATTAAACGGTTAATTGTTGGAAATAGCTGTGAAAGAGGCTTGGTTGAAGATGTTAATGCCATGCGGGAAATCAAGAAAGGATTGGATTCCATGAGGGGTGCCAATCCGAATTTAGCTGAGGTTGGAGCTCGCTGGGCTTTTAGATCCTATAATCCCCCACAGGTTTCTGATCCGCTTCCAAGGATATCAATCACCCCAAAACAGAAATCCCGTACCAGATTAATGAAGAGGCGATCCGAGCTCCGCATAGGCATACCACGTGTACTAAATCAGTACTCCGTGAATCCATGGTTTAGCGCTTACTTTGAATCCTTAGGAGTTCAAACAGAGAATATTGTTTATTCAGACTTTACTTCTGAGGAGCTCTATAAGACAGGGGCAAAGCGGGGGGCTATTGACCCGTGTTTCCCATCTAAAATTGGCATTCCTCATGTACATAATTTGATTTATGAAAAGCACAAGAAAAAACCTCTTGATTTTATTTTCTTTCCGATGATTGATGATCTTCCTTCAGATCTAGTTAATGCTCAGGCTCATCGCTCATGCCCTACCGTTGCGACTACACCTGAAGCCGTGAAGGCGGCCTTTACAAAAGAAGGAGATTTATTCTCTGATATGGGAATAACCTATCTGAGTACATTTGTAAATCCTGGGAAACCTGAGCTGTTCGAACGCCAAATGTTTCTTGAATTTAAAGATATTTTAGGGCTTTCGACTGGAGAAAATCAGCGAGCTTGTGTCGAAGGATTTAAGGCAATGGACCGTTTCTCAAATGCCATTCTCCGCAAACAAGGAAGAGAGGTTCTTGATAAGCTTGAAGCGGAAGACGGCTTAGGAATCGTTGTACTGGGTCGACCGTACCATAATGATCCAGGAGTTAATCATGAGATCCTAGAGGAATTCCAGAAAATTGGTTACCCTGTCCTTACAATGGGATCACTTCCTATTGATGACGACATACTTGAAAAACTATTTGGAGGAGATGTCCGAGAAGGTCTTATTCCACATCCAATGGACATAGGTGATGTTTGGAAAAATTCTTATAGTGAGAATACCAGTCAAAAGGTTTGGGCTGCTAAATACACAGCTCGACACCCTAATCTCGTAGCTCTTGAATTATCTAGCTTTAAATGTGGGCACGATGCCCCAATATATACTACGGTTGAAGAAACTGTTACTAAATCTGGGACACCGTATTTTTCGTTTAAAGATATTGACGAAAATAGACCTACTGGGTCTATTAAAATTAGAGTTGAAACAATAGCGTACTTTTTAAAACGTTATCGAGAGGATATGGTCACTCGAAACAAAAAGAAAAAAGATATCGATAAAGAACTTAAGGTTTTCGAAGAGAAGTTGCGACGTGAGATGGGTTCAGGATCAGATATAACAGACAAGAAGTCCATTGGAGTACCACCACCTCCATTTGTAGAAAAAACCCCTATTGGGATATCAACGGTTAAAAATGACCAGGAACCTTAAGGTATCTTGATTTAATATATCTAATAAGGGAGAGGAGGCTCCTCTCCCTTTGTGTTTACGGGTGTTAATTAATATAAAGGTGAGCTAGTTTCTGTAAAGACTTTAACTTAGCTTCTTGTGTAAATTGATGGCCTTTGAATCAGAGAAAGTTATGTTCGAAATATATAAAGAGACGACCTATAATGGTCGTTACCGGGTTGTGTATTTTACTGAATTAGGTGATCATAACAAGGAATTTGATATAAACCATGCCATGGCCGGTGAGCATTTTTACGATGGATTTATCAATAACTTTAGGAAATTGGAAGCTAAGCAAGTAATTCAGAAAATTTTAAAACGATTAAATGACGGTGACCAGGTTTCTGTTAGTGAGATTGAACTTGAACTACAGCCATTTACCCCTCAGCCAGCAAGTACAGAATCTCAACCTTCCTAAATAATGTATGCTTATTTCGAAGAAAAAGAAAAAATTTTGGCGGGAAGAGGTCATAGGAAATGTGCTTGCGAATGACGTAAATGACGCAGTTCGCGAGGAGGAAGGGCTAATTGAAACATTCCCCGGTGATGCGCGGCCGTATTTTCGTCTCGGAGTCCTCTTTTATTTTCAGGGAAAAGAGAAAAAAGCAGTTGATTGTTTTAAAAAGTGTATAAAATTAAACCCGGAGATTGCTGACCCTCATATTCATCTTGGGAGGCTTCATGCTATGAACGAGAATTACGATTTAGCATGGAAGTATGCCTTTGAAGCAGAGAAATTAGGGGATCCATCGTTACGTGAACAGCTTGAACGATACCCAAATGTTAAATGAGTTGATTAACTTAAAAATTAAATTTCCTCGTATTATTAAGGTTGCCTGCTACATTCAATTTAACTGACTATTTAACAGGAAATATGATGTCAACACTTGTTAAAAATGAACCAAAATCTAAAGGCCGCGTGGGTCAACGCAAGAAAAAGCCTCGTGAAATAGCTGTTATTAATGAATGCTGTACGGGTTGCTCCGGGTCTCCAGCATGCGTAGCTTACTGCCCGGTTGAAGATTGCATGTTTTGGGTCCCTGATGAGGATCACCCAATTTTTGGAGTAATTCAAGTAGATCCTGAACTGTGCATTGGGTGTAAATTATGTACAAGCAAAGGTCCAGATGGGACTTTTTTGGATGGCTGCCCATGGGATGCGATTGACATGGATCCCATTGCGAAAGTAGAAGCAGTTCATGGTTTTATGGATTTTTGAAAATAATTTATCTAGAATTTTAAATATAAAATAACCTTTTATGGTTTGTGTGTCGGTGGCTCTAGATGGGCTCTCTCCAAAACTGCCTTGTGTGCCTGTCTTGCCTGATCCCTGATTTCTAGGGGTATATCTGGAGAATTAGTGGTGTATTGCTTAATTAGAGGTATATCCTCCCGGTCTCCAAGCAGGTAAAGTGCTCGTAGGGCCTCTCTAACATGTCCATTGCTGGGTGATAAAAGTGCCAATCTGTCACCTATCACCACTTGGCTTCCATCATCTGCCAGCTTTGATTCCAATGCTCCCGGAATAGGAGAGCGAACCTCCAATTCATCACTTTTTCCAGTTTCAATCCGGGCAATAAGGGTTCCTTGGTCTATTGCATCATTTGTTTTTAACCTAAAACGAATAATTCCATTTTCAGTGGAACGGAGGATGAATGGGTTTAACATTCGACGTAATTCTTGGCGGGCTCTTGGGTCTTTATAGACAACCAAAGAAAGAGCGGCATTTCTACGGACCATCGGATTTTTGTCGTTTAGGAGTTTTAAAAGAGAAGGATGAAATTCTTTTTTTTCTGGGTGTATTCCCATAAACCATGCAACTGTAACTTTTAGTTCGTCAGAGTTGTGATCTGCCAAACGGGAAATTTTATGGTACCAAGCATTTGGCGGGCTGTATCCTTTTTCTACCATTCCTGCAATTTGGGCAATGGCATGTTGAGATTTCCTCGGTTTTTTATCGTTTGACAAGTATGAAGAAATTTCTTTGTCCGTTAAAGTTCTACCAAACCAGGATTGATACCAGAAAAGGAATGGGACAAACACCATAGCAACCGTTAGAGATGTTAGAAGAAGAACGGATCGCCTAGGAGGTGATGTTTTTGC
>CAZSDV010000067.1:0-309 GCA_964605715.1 uncultured Acidobacteriota bacterium | reverse complement strand
TTTTGCAGTTTTATCTGACCCAAAATTTGTTTGTGTTTCCAAATCTTGCCTCATCAACCAATTTCAATTTTCTTGAAGGGATTATTTCTCTCCTGTTATTATATCTTGACGGGCTAGTTATTTGTCGAGATTTGAATATTTTACTTTTTTTGCTAAATTAGTTCTCTGTAGTTCTTGTAAATTTTAATTTAAATAAGGGGAAAAATGTCTGAAACTAAAATTACAATTATCAGTAATGGTTCGATCCGAATCGAAGGGGATTTTTCCATTCAGGACCGCGAAGGAAGGTCGTTTGGTCTCGGTGGTCGC
>CAZSDV010000066.1:5043-10595 GCA_964605715.1 uncultured Acidobacteriota bacterium | reverse complement strand
GGAGGTGGCATTAAAGGGGGTCAAACAATTGGAAAGACAGATGATTTTGGTTTAAATATCGTAGAGGATAAAATTCACGTCCATGACCTGCACGCAACCATACTTCATTGTTTAGGTTTCAATCATGAAAAGCTCGTTTTCCGCCACCAGGGTCGTGACTTCCGTTTGACGGATGTGGCTGGTAAAGTCGTTAAGAAAATTCTTGCATAGACTGAGATCAGCTCCAGAGTAAGGCCAGCAGAGACTACCAACCCACGAAATTATTTCCGGTACCAGTTCAGAGCATGCCGTGTTCGGTAATAAATTTTATTATCTCTGTTAGCCCTTGTTTTGTTTTAAGATTAGAGAATACGTAATCTTTTCCGCACCTCATTTTTTTTGTGTCGCTTTCCATAATCTCCAGGGATGCTCCAACATGGGGAGCTAAGTCGATTTTATTTATGATAAGCAGATCTGAATGGGTAATTCCTGGACCGCCTTTTCTTGGGATTTTCTCTCCTTCAGCAACATCAATAACGTAAATGGTTAAATCTGCGAGTTCAGGACTAAAAGTAGCCGATAAATTGTCTCCACCGCTTTCAATAAAGATGAGATCTAGATCTGGAAATAAGGCACTTAAGTCTTCTACCGCAGCTATATTCATTGAAGCATCTTCTCGGATGGCTGTATGAGGACAGCCACCTGTTTCAACGCCAATTATTCGATCAGGTGTTAATGCCTCATGGTTAACTAAGAATTGTGCATCTTCTTTTGTATAGATATCGTTGGTAACAACCGCTAGCTGATGGGTTTCGCGCATGGCCTTACAGAGTGCTTCCAGTAAGGCTGTTTTCCCTGAGCCAACCGGCCCACCGACACCAATTCTTAAGGGCGTTTTTTTGGTACTCATAATAACTCTCTTCATTAAGATCTAAATAATCTTGTGTACTGTGTTTCGTGGCATGCACTCGCGTGTGCCAACGCTGGTGCGGAACTGCCTATACTATCATCATTAATGTTAAGCCCTTTTTCCGTAGCAGCATAAAGTTCTTCAGAAAGATCCCGTAAAATTCGCTGCCCCGCCATTTGCCCAAGTGGGATAAGTTTAATACCAGAGAGAACCATATTTTCTAGCCAGGACCATCCAAAGCCCTGTGCTGTGTACGGTAATGAAATCTTCCAGTGTTCAGCCGCGAGAGCAAACCCCGCACTTTGCGACTTTATTAGTATAGGTTTCCACAGGTTAGCCATGCCAATATTTAACTCAAGTAGCAATTTGTGCATTGCACGGCCACGATTATTTTCTTCAAACCGCAATTCACTTGTTTCGCGATGAGCGAGCAACAGATCGGTCCATCGCCCTAACGCAAGTTCGTCTTTTGCCTGGCAAGCATTTAACATTCTGAGTAATATCGGGATTTCAAGCAAGGCGAGATTGTTGTGGATGAGGTCACATAACCACTCACGTAGGTCTTGTTCTGTTTTTATCCATTGACATTCAACCGCCCATTCCAACCCTTGTGAATAGGTGAAATTACCAATGGGCAGCCCACTACTGCATAATTGCATTAGCCTAATTAAACTGACATCTTTCATGATTTGCAGCCTACATCTTTATATTTTACGGTCCAAGGGTAATGATGGTGATGAAAACCCACCAGATATGTTGTGTTGAGGAGGGGCGCTTGCTTACATCCTTGGAATAGAGCTTGAGCACGTTTTTTATGTGTTATTAGCAAGTCTTGCATGACCGTCATTATGATGAATCCTAATGTTTTTCGTTGGATTTATTAAGTTTAATGATGCCGATGACCATGGTTGCTGTAGGCGCCAGATCCAGGTTGAAAGGGTACCATTTCAACCTGAACGGTTAAGCCAAGGCCAACTAACATATTATCTAGTACATGATCATGCAAATATTGAAGCCTGCCAGCATTTATTTGTAATGGAACATGTCGATTTCCTAAGTGATAACATGCTTTTGCCATGAGTAAGGGGTTATCACACCTTACAACGGAGACTTTTTCTTGGGCAGCGATTACTTCAACGATCATGCCGTCTTCGCTACTCAGTAGATCGCCTTGCTCCAGCACTTGTCCTCGTTCTAGAAATAGGCCCGCTGCCCGACCATCATCCAATGAAGTTCGCAATCGGCTTTTTGTCCTATTTGCAAATGGCAAGGTAAGGGTAGCCTGAGGGGAGTCTTCGCAGCTTATTGTTTTTGTCAGGTGGATCATATTCAGAATAAAAAATATCGCTGTGCTAGGGGTAGTTTATTCGCTGGTTCACAGGTTAATAACTTTCCGTCAGCAAACACTTGATATGTTTGAGGGTCTACTCGAATATCGGGTTGATAGTTATTAAGGATCATGTTGGCCTTGCTAATTTTTCGACAGTTTTTAACTGTCCCTATCATGCTGGATAAATTTAACTGTTTAGGAATTTCTGCATCTGACGCGGCTTGCGAAATAAAAGTCATTCTAGTTGCATGCCTTGCACCACCGAGACTTCCAAACATAGGGCGATAATGCACTGGTTGAGGTGTTGGAATTGAGGCATTTGGATCGCCCATTGGCGCTGCCACAATCATGCCTCCTTTTACGATGAGGCTTGGCTTCGCGGCAAAAAATGCTGGAGACCAGAGGACTAGGTCCGCTAGTTTACCTATTTCAATAGAACCAACCTCATGCGAGATGCCATGAGCAATGGCTGGGTTTATGCTGTATTTCGCGATATATCGCCGTGCTCTTAGATTGTCTACGTCCTGTTTATCTCCGGCTAAGCTGCCACGTTGCACTTTCATTTTATGTGCGGTCTGCCATGTTCGTGTGATTACCTCTCCAACGCGGCCCATTGCCTGTGAATCCGAGGCCACCATTGAAAACGCACCGAGATCATGCAGGATGTCTTCTGCTGCGATGGTTTCGCGTCGAATCCTTGACTCTGCAAATGCCACGTCTTCGGCGATATTTGGATCGAGATGATGACAGACCATTAGCATATCCAAGTGCTCATCCACCGTGTTAACTGTATACGGGCGGGTGGGATTGGTCGACGAAGGAAGAACAAAACTCTTACTGCATGCCTTGATGATGTCTGGCGCGTGCCCACCACCAGCACCTTCAGTATGGTAGGTATGGATAGTTCGCCCCTTCATGGCGGCGAGCGTATCCTCGACAAACCCTGATTCATTTAACGTATCGGTATGAATTGCCACTTGAACATCCATCTCCTCTGCAACTGATAAGCAGTTATCAATCGATGCGGGTGTGGTTCCCCAATCCTCATGCAGTTTTAATCCGATTGTTCCAGCCATCACTTGCTCTTCAAGTGCTTCTGGTAAGCTGGAATTCCCCTTTGCCAAAAATCCTAAATTCATTGGTAAATCTTCTGCGGCTTGTAGCATCCGGTGAATATTCCATGGGCCAGGAGTACAAGTTGTAGCATTCGTGCCAGTCGCAGGCCCTGTTCCTCCTCCAAGCATGGTTGTGATACCAGACATCAGTGCTTCATCAATCTGCTGAGGACAAATAAAATGAATGTGCGCATCAATGCCACCCGCTGTTAGGATTTGACCTTCGCCAGCAATAACTTCAGTTCCTGGTCCAATTAGAATGCCCACCCCTTTTTGCACATCAGGATTGCCAGCTTTTCCAATACCCGAGATACGACCATTTTTAATTCCAACATCAGCTTTAATAATTCCCCAATGATCAAGAATCAAGGCGTTGGTGATAACCACATCCACAACCTCTTCGCTTCGACGTTGACATTGCCCCATGCCATCGCGGATTACCTTGCCACCACCAAACTTTACTTCATCACCGTAAGTCGTCCGATCATCTTCAACTTTGATCCAAAGTTCAGTATCGCCTAAGCGAACACGATCTCCTGTCGTTGGACCAAACATTTCCATATAAGCTTGTTTGCTGATTTTTGCCATATTTAGTCCTTTAATTTTCCCATTACTTTCGCATTAAAACCGTAAACCTTGCGTTCGCCACTGTAAGCGACTAACTCTACTTCACGTGTTTGCCCCGGCTCAAATCGTACTGCCGTTCCTGCGGAAATATTGAGTCTGAAGCCATAAGTTTTATTTCGATCAAATTCCAAGGCTGGATTTGTCTCAAATATATGGTAATGCGAACCTACTTGAATGGGGCGGTCTCCGGTATTTGCAATATTTACGATGACAGTATCACGACCTTCGTTCAGTGTGATATCACCGTCAGCAACCTTTATTTCTCCAGGGATCATAGTTGTATCTCCTATAATGCAAAACTAGATAATGGGTTCATGGACAGTGACAAGCTTTGTCCCATCCGGGAAAGTTGCTTCTACTTGGACATCGTGGATCATTTCTGGCACCCCAGTCATTACATCATCCACACCTAATAGGGTCCGGCCAAGATCCATCAATTCAGCAACGCTTTTACCATCCCGTGCTCCTTCTAAAATAGCCGCACTGATATAGGCAACAGTTTCAGGATAATTTAATTTGAGTCCACGTTCCTTACGGCGTTCTGCGACCAACCCTGCTGTAAAAATGAGCAACTTATCTTTTTCTCTTGGAGTTAAATTCATATTTTCACCAAAATTATATTAGGTTGCCCATATTCGCGGGGACAAGCCTGGCCTTTGTAGAATCAAGGGTCTCAATACCTTCCATACGCGAACAAATAAATTTCGACATTGTTCACTTGTGTTTCCCAGGTAACGCAATGATAAGCAATCTTCAATTAATGTTGCAGAAACTAATTGCTGCTTATTGTTTACATCATCCTTAAGTTCTTCACGAGCTCTGCCCAAGATGTCCTTGTTGGCAGGGCCAGCAACAAGCGTTGCTGTAATAGGAAAAGCACGGAAACCAGTTGGAGAATCTAATCGCTCCGCGTTAGCGTGTAGCCGCTCCATTAATAAGGGTTTTTGCACACGGGTAATAGAAAATTCCAGATCTAATTGGCCAGTAGAGAAGCGTTTGTTATTTGCGGGTAACCCTAAGCAATGGATTTCCCAAGCAATAAATTTGGCATTTTTGGAAAGGTTAATTCGCGTTTGCATGTGCACCTGAGCCCCAGGAAAATAGATATTTTCCTGGGGAAGATACTCTAATGAAGCTTGTTCAGAAATCTCCAGACATTGCTGTTGGGATGCGATCTCACCTTGGCTGCGATAAAATTTACTCGCCCCCGGTGTGGTTAATAAGGTACTTGCTTTTTCGTGAACATTTGCATTAATTGCCAAGCGGTCACCACCAACCACGCCACCAGGTGGATGAACAATATAGACATGGCAAAGATCCCCTTCCGGATAAAACGCTCGTTGAACTACCAAGGGACCACGTTGATGCTTATTTGATAATATCGTTTTGTTTCGACGATATGAAAATTCAAGATTAAGTTGTGCTAACCAGCCTTTTTGATGTTTAGTTAAAAAACAATTTTTTGAATTCATACTGTTAAATATTGCTCCACCAGTGACTTACTTAATTCATCGATTGTACCGCTTGCAACAGTGCTACCTCGTTCCATAATCACAAAATAATCAGCCACTCTTTTGGCAATGGGAAGCTT
>CAZSDV010000066.1:0-5033 GCA_964605715.1 uncultured Acidobacteriota bacterium | reverse complement strand
TCTACTAATAGAACAGTCAATCCAATTTCATTAATTAATTGAGTAATGACGTCACCAATTTCTTGCACAATATTAGGCTGAATACCCTCAGTTGGTTCATCTAAGATTAGCATCTTTGGATTAAGCACCAGTGCTCGACCTATTGCCAATTGTTGTTGTTGTCCGCCAGATAAATCACCGCCACGACGACTTGACATATCTTTTAACACAGGAAATAAATCATAAATAAAATCAGGGATAGATCTTCTTTTGTCGCGCCTTGCTGGCAAACCTGTTTTTAGGTTTTCTTCGACGGTTAGTAAAGGGAATATTTGTCGCCCTTGTGGCACATAACCGATACCCATTTCTGCTCGTCGTTCTGCCAGCAAAGACGAAATCTCTTTACCTTCGAATAGTAAGCTGCCTGATTGGCTTGGCAATAAACCCATGATGGTTTGTACTAGGGTGGTTTTACCTACCCCGTTTCTGCCCATTAGGCAAGTGCATTTACCCGATACGACGTTAAACACCAGATTCCATAGTGTATGACTCTGTCCGTAGAATTGATTCAAATTTTTAATTTTTAACATTGCTAACCACCAAGGTAAACTTCAATAACTCTTGGATCATTTTGGATGTTTTCCATGGGACCTTCAGAAAGAACGGATCCCTGATGCAATACTGTGACTTCTTGAGCGATTGAACGCACGAAATCCATGTCATGCTCAACTACGACTACTGACCGATCTCCGCTTAATGAAGTTAGGAGTTCTCCTGTTTTATCCATTTCCTGATGTGTCATTCCCGAGACGGGTTCATCAACTAAAAGTAATTTAGGTCGCTGCATTAACAGTATTCCAATTTCGAGCCATTGTTTTTGCCCATGCGATAGAGTATTAGCGGATTGTTCCGCATGTTCTTGGAGGCCGATCTCTAACAGTACCTGTTCAATGGCATCTCGCTGGTCTGCGGTTAAATGAGCAACGAAACTAGCCCAAACACCTTTATCGCCGTTCATGGCCAGCTCTAGATTTTCAAAGACTGTATGGTTTTCAAAAACTGTTGGTCTCTGAAATTTTCTACCTATACCAGCGTTTGCAATTTCTATTTCATCCATTTTCAATAAGTTAATTGATTGTCCAAAGTAAACCGTTCCACTGTCTGGACGTGTTTTACCAGTAATAATATCCATAACAGTTGTTTTACCGGCTCCGTTTGGGCCGATAATGCATCGTAATTCACCGTGATTTATATACAAATTTAGGTGGTCGATCGCCTTGAAACCATCAAAACTCACAGACACATCTTCCATATACAAGATTATCTGATGTCCAACATCAAGATTAGGAGTTGACTTCGGAGCCGTGAGATTAGTTGCAGGACTACTGTGGGCCGTCCTCCGGATTTTTTCCGAGTCAATCATGTCCGAGCTTCCTTATTGACCGTTAGGCGTCGATTAAAGAGACCTGCAATCCCTTGCGGCAAGTATAAAGTGGCACAAACAAACATTCCACCAAGAGCGTATAGCCAGATTTCAGGAAGGGCTCCAGTGAAATAGGTCTTTGAAAGATTAACCAAGATGGCACCAACAATTGCCCCATAAAGCGTTGAGCGCCCGCCAATTGCAACCCAAATGACAATCTCAATTGAGCGTATAGGATAAAATTCACCCGGGTTAATTATCCCAACCTGTGGTACATACAAGGCACCTGCGACGCCAGCGATGGCTGCCGAGAAAGTAAACATCCACAATTTAACTCTATCAACTCGGTAGCCAATAAAACGGAGTCTGCTTTCTGCATCTCTTACGGCAACGGCAATCCGGCCTAGCTTTGATTGCACAATGGCACGACAAGCGAGATAACCTAGAGAAAGTGCTGAGGCAGAAGCGAGGAAAAGGACGACACGCGTCAGGTCACTTTGCAAAGAAAAACCCAAAAGATCTTTAAAGTCGGTTAAGCCATTATTTCCGCCAAAGCCCATTTCATTACGGAAGAAAGCTAGCATCAAGGCATAGGTGAGTGCTTGTGTGATGATTGATAAATAGACTCCAGTAACTCGAGAACGAAAGGTCAGCCACCCGAACACAAAAGCCAAAAAACCAGGAGCAAGTACGACCATAATGGCAGCAAACCAGAATTGATCAAACCCATACCAAAACCAAGGTAATTTTGTCCAGTTAAGGAATACCATAAAGTCAGGCAAGATTGGATCCCCGTAAACCCCACGGCTACCAATCTGGCGCATCAGATACATCCCTATGGCATAACCACCCAAACCAAAAAAAGCACCGTGGCCTAAACTTAAGATCCCAAGTATTCCCCAAACAAGATCAACAGCCAGTGCTAGTAGGGCAAAGCATAAGTATTTACCCAATACGGTTACGGTGTAGGAGCTGACATGGAAAAAGCTATTTTCCGGAATAAGTAGATTGGCCAGCGGAACAATCACACTAGCTACAAATAAAACAGCAAGAAAAATCTGGCCGCCGAAATCATTTTTTAACAGTTTAGTTCTGCGCAAATCTGTGATCCTTGCAAAATCTTTTAATTAATTGGGTAATTTAATTTTCCGCTGCACGACCCTTTTGCGGGAAAAGTCCTCGAGGGCTTTTTTGAATAAATAAAATAATGAACAAAAGTACGATAATTTTTGCTAACACGGCACCAGACCAAGGTTCTAGAAATTTATTAGTGATTCCTAGTCCAAAACCTGCAACTAATGTTCCCCATAAATTACCAACGCCCCCAAAGACCACCACCATAAATGAATCAATAATGTAGGCTTGGCCAAGGTTAGAGCCGACGTTGGTTAATTGACTTAAAGCCACACCTGCAATACCTGCAATACCCGAACCTAGGCCGAAGGTCATCGCGTCAACCCAATTTGCTTTTAACCCCATAGCCCTTGCCATTGATCGGTTTTGTGATACTGCCCTTACCATTAGCCCTAAGCGTGTTTTTTTCAGGACCAAAAACAGCAATGCGAAAACCAACAGGCTGAATAAAATAATGTACAGTCGGTTCCAGGTGATGGCTAGAGCTTCGTTAATTTCCCAAACCCCACTCATCCACGAAGGAGTTTTTACCGCTCGATTTAAAGGTCCGAATATAGACCGTACTGATTGTTGTAGAATTAAGCTGATTCCAAACGTAGCGAGCAATGTCTCTAATGGCCGACCGTACAAGAAGCGAATTACACCACGTTCAATAAGAATTCCAGCCAGTGATGAGATGACGAAAGCTACAGGAATTGAGATGATTACCGAATATTCTATTAATGTTGGGAAACAAATTTGGACAACATAGGTCGAATAGGCCCCTAGCATAATTAACTCGCCATGAGCCATATTGATAACACCCATTACCCCGAACGTGATGGCCAAGCCAATTGCAGCTAGAACGAGCACTGATCCCAGACTCAATCCAAAAAACAAGGTTTCAATTTTGTTGTAGCGGTCAAGCTTTCTATCAATTTCTTGGAGTGCTATTTGGGCAGCAATTTTAGATTCAGGTTCATCTTCATTTTGAAATGTTTCAAGCAAAACCTGCCGCACGCTAGGGTGCATGCTTCCCTTGATTTTCTCAATTGATTCAAGTTTATCCCCATCGCCACCTTTTAGCCTGAAGGTGAATATTGTTAATTCCAGTAAATCTTTTATTTCCTCATCTGTTTCACTGTTTAATCTTTTTGATAGTTCAGGTAATTGCTTTACATCAATTTGTTTTAAAATTTGCCGAATTGCCCTTTTTCGAGCTAAGGGAGAAGGGTTATTTATATCGATTATTGCTAATGCTGAACGTAATTTTGTCCGCAGACGATTATTAATTATTATTTTTTTCCATTCTCGAAGTGTAATACCGGTATATTTTTTATTTGATAAAACTGCTAGCGCAGAAGTCCCTTTCTCTTCCTTTCTAAAAAATGCGATGAGACTATCTGATTTTCTGTAAAACAATTGGTTACTTAGCAGGGAATTAATAATACTGGGAAGGCGTTCATCTTTAGATTTAAGCAGGAGGTCAATGGCCGCAGATCGATCTTTTAATTTAGGCGAGGTCAATCCTGCCAAAGAATCTGAAAAACTGGGTTCAGATTTAGCAGATGTCAAAGCTGCTATGGTGGTAATTGCCATCAAGGCAGCCATTAGAATTTTAAATGGAAATGTCGTAACGTTGTTCATGAGAATTTAAAAAATTAAAACTCTGTGGTCCTGTTTCTGAACAAAATATCTAAAAGTGTCAGTGTTTGGGGGTACTAATATCTGAAAATTACCCAAAAATTAGCTTGTGAGTCCACTTAAGAAAAAACAATGAAGTGAATTTAAAAAAATCAAAAACAATTAAATCAGGTGGTAAGATACTTTTCCAGTTCCCAGGGATGTACCTGCTTTGAGTATTCAGCCCAAAAAGAGCTATGGACATCAAGTAAATGCCGATAAATTTCCTTTCCTAGGGCCTCCTCTAGTAATTTATCCTTCTGGAATGCCCGTGTTGCTTCATGGAGGTCACCCGGGAGTGGGTCAACACTAAGGCGACCTTTTTCCCGTGCGCTCATCCCATAGATATCTTTGTTAACAGGTGGACCTGGGTCAATTTGATTTTTTATTCCAACAAGGCCAGCCTTAAGGATTGCGGCTAGGGCGAGATAAGGGTTACAGGAAGGATCGGGACTTCGAACTTCGCAATGAGCCAACGTGGTATGCCCAGGGGGAACCCGCACTAGAGGGTTGACATTCTGTTCGGACCATACCGAATGTGTTGGGGCTTCAAATCCGGGAATCAACCGCTTGTAGGAATTGATAAGAGGGTTGGTTACAAGCGTAAAACCCTGTGCATGACGTAATAATCCTCCCACAAAATACAATCCCAGCTGGCTCAATCCTACATTTCCCTCGGAAACCGCAAAGGCGTTCATTCCTTGTTGTTTTAGGTATAGATGGAGGTGCATGCCTGACCCTTCTTTTCCAAATATGGGCTTGGGCATGAAGGTGGCGTGAAGCCCGTGAGAGAAAGAAACGCGCCGTGCAACAACCCGAAAGGGCCCAATATTAT
>CAZSDV010000065.1:0-10622 GCA_964605715.1 uncultured Acidobacteriota bacterium | reverse complement strand
TGGGCATTTGGCTTGGGCGTTGACCGCTATGCAATGCTCAGGTACGGCATCAGCGATATTCAACTTTTTTATCAAGGCGACAGGCGATTTTTGGAGCAATTTCCATAATACTGGATGCTCCACTTTAACTTTCGGTTGACCTATGCAAATATCCCTCAAGTGGCTAAAAGAATTTGTTGATGTTTCCGTCCCACCGGAAAAACTGGCAGAAGAGCTGAGAAGCGTTGGTCTCAATGTTGAATCCGTTAGCTTAGGTGCTGACGACATAATCCTGGACATTGAAATCACCACTAATCGGCCGGACTGCTTAAATCACTATGGCGTAGCCCGAGAGTTTGCTGTCACCCAGCGTAGCTGCCTGAACCCATTGAAAATAAGTCTAGATGAGGCTAACACCTCAGCCTGTGATGCAATTTCCATTAAAATTGCTGACCCCGATCTTTGCCACCGATACTGCGGAAGAGTTATTCAAAATGTCCGTATCGGGCCCTCGCCAAAATGGCTGGCAAGACGTCTTGAGTCGATTGGAGTGCGAGCCATCAATAATGTTACTGACGTTACCAACTACGTCTTGATGGAACTTGGTCACCCCCTTCATGCCTTTGATATAAACCGACTAACAGAAAAGAAAATAATTGTGCGCCGGGCACATAATGGAGAATCTCTGCGCACCCTTGATGGCCAGGAGAAAAGACTTACCAGGGATTCTTTGGTCATAGCTGATGCCTTGCAGCCTGTAGCGCTAGCTGGAATCATGGGAGGTGAGCATACAGGTATATCTGATGAAACAAAATCAATTCTACTTGAAAGCGCTTGGTTTGATCCCGTCTCCATTCGATCTACTACCAAACAACAAGGATTACGTTCTGAAGCTTCTTTTCGCTTCGAGCGCGGCGCCGATATCAACATGGCCCCCAAGGCCATCGATCGCGCGGCAACATTGATCACAAAACTAGCTGGGGGAGAAATTCTCGAGGGAATTCTTGATATCTATCCCACTAAGCAACAGCGGATGCGGATCCCTCTTACGGAGAAGGAAATCCTTCGAGTTTTGGGGATTCAACCAGAAAGAAAAGAAATCGAACGAATTCTTCGTGGACTTGGATTCCAGCTGGTAGCCCAGTCTGCTACAAGCTGGCAAGTTACACCACCCAGTTTTAGACCTGACATCCATGGAACGATAGACTTAATTGAGGAGGTAGCAAGGCACATTGGTTATGACAAGCTTCCCTCAAATTTGCGTCTTGTTCCGCCACGCCCGGTCCGGGATGTTACCCGCGAGCTCGACCTGCGACTCTATGAAAGGCTAACTGGCCTAGGGTATAGTGAAATTATCAACTACCCAATGGTTGATCCGGAAGAAAATGCCCGCTTCGTAGGCGCCAATCAGCCTCCAGTTCCTCTTGAGAACCCACTAAGTCAGGAGGCATCAGTAATGCGCTCCACCGCCATTCCTGGCATGCTCCATGCCCTGAAACGGAACCTGGACCGGGACCAGAGGAATCTGCAGTTTTTCGAGAAAGGAAAAACCTATGTAGCACGGATTAATCATGAAGGATTGCCCAATGAAAATTGGGTCCTGACCTTAGGGTTGACTGGAGAACGGCCCAGTCTCTCAGTGCACGAAGGGCCGCGGGAAATAGACTTTTTTGACCTTAAGGGCGACATTGAATCACTTGTAAAAATTTTCTCACTACCTGACTCCGAGTGGCAAGGTACAACCCCTTCGTATTATGACCAAGGGCAATCAGCCTGTTTAGTTGCTGGAAACGAGACATTAGTGAATTGCGGAAAACTGAACAAAGCGGTTCAAGACCGATACAAGTTTCGATCTTCCGTGCAAGTTGCCGAAATTAATCTGGGACGCCTGATCGCTCTAGGTCTCGCCCCACAATGCTTCAAGGAATTTTCACGCTTCCCTGCAGTGGAGCGAGATTTTTCACTAACAGTCCCCAATGGGAAAAGTTATGGAGAAATCACTAAAGCTATCAAACAAACTAAAATCAGCGATATTCTTTCTATTCAACCCCTAGACCAATTTTCCGGTGGAGAGGAGAAGGAAACATACAGCCTACTTATCCGAGTGATTTTTCAGAACCAAGAGCGCACATTTACTAGTAACGAGGTAGCTCAATTTAGTAAAAAAATTCTGGGGGCACTGGAAAGAATATCAGTTCGAATTCGTAGTAACTAACTAAAGACACCGCACATGAGAACTACCCTAGCACAATGAATGAAACAACTGCCGATATTCAAAAATTGGAAGAGAAGCTCTATCGCGCATTGGATTTATTTAAACAGAACCAGCTGGCCTATAAGCGTCTAGAAAAGGAGCTAGCAGCAACCAAACAAGATTTGCTCCAGCAGGCCAAACAAACCAAGAAAACTCAACAGGAATTGAAGGTCTTGCGTCGCCAGCGCGATGAGGTTCGTGCCCGTGTAGAAACTCTCCTGAAGCGAGTATCTAACCTTACGAAAGGCAAGCGCTAGGGTACTTAACTATTCTTCCCGATTCTAATAGTCAATTCCACTGTGCCGTATCTGATCCTTCGATTTATTGACAAAGAGAAAATAACCCCCATAATGGAGATCGTAATCGGCATTGTTAAACCTACTTAAATAAAGCCAAAGAATAAGGAGCTAGAGTCTGAATGGGTAAGAATCAACAAGGAGTCCGCGTGAAAATCTACGATCAGGACTACACCATGCGGGGGAACCTCGACCCGAGCTATATTCAAGAGTTAGCTAAGTTCATCGATGCCAAGATGCGCTCGGTAGCTAATCGCAGTCAGGTGGTCGACTCCCTTCAGGTAGCAGTTTTAGCCTCTCTCAATGTAGCTGATGAACTAAACCAGCTACAGGCACGATACGAGAACCAAACACGACTAATTCAAAGAAAGGCAAACGAATACAATCGTGCTCTTGACCGCGTTCTTAAAGCTGCAGGCTGATGAGATGGATTCTGATTTCAATTTCCCCATAAACGTTAAATTCTCGAACCACAAGTCATGAATATTCTGTTTGTTGGAGATATCTTTGGTCGTCCGGGTCGAAAGATCCTCAAGAAAAAGCTCCCTAAGCTTATCGAGGAGTACCAGATTGATTTGGTATTGGCAAACGGAGAAAATGCCGCCGGGGGATTCGGCATCACACCTTCTTTGGTAGAAGAATTTCTTGAGATGGGAATCAACGCTTTGAGCTCCGGTAATCACATCTGGGACAGAAAAGAAATAATCCCCTTCCTAGAAAATCAAAATGTGTCTGCAAGGCTAGTTCGCCCGGCCAATTATCCACCTGGAACGCCAGGTAAAGGCCTATATCTAGGAGAAACAAACGGGGGGGTCCTTTACGCACTAACGAACCTTCAAGGGCGGGTCTTCATGGCCAACATAGATTGTCCTTTTCGTACAGCAGACGCGCTACTTGAGACCATACCCCCAGAAACAAAGGTTATCATTACAGATTTTCATGCTGAGACCACCAGTGAAAAACAAGCGATGGGTTGGTATCTAGACGGGCAAGTCACGGCTGTCCTTGGCACCCACACGCACGTTCCTACTGCTGATGAGAGAATCCTTCCCGGAGGAACAGCCTACATCACTGATCTCGGAATGACGGGCCCTTACGATTCTGTTATTGGAGTTGAGAAGCAGGCTATCATTAAGCGGTTTCTAAATCAGATGCACACCCGTTTTGAGCCTGCCGAGAAGAACGTGCGATTATGTGGCGTGTTAATTAAGGTGGACCCTGAAACAGGGCGTGCGCTTAAGATTCAACGTATTGAGGAGTGCGAAATATAACCACACCGGCACCCCTTTCAATTTTCCTAAGCAAAGGGATCTTTGATGATTTTGGCCAGTTCGGTTATACTGTCTTTCTCAGATCAATGTTTTTCTATTTTCTGGAGTAGTGCTTCGTGGCATCATCTTGTGACATCTGTGGAAAAGGTCCTCGCTTTGGCAACAATGTGAGTCGCGCTCATAACATCACCCGTCGGCGTTGGAATCCAAACCTGCAGTCAGTTCACGCCCTTGTGAATGGATCTAGAAAAAGAATTCGCGTATGTACCTCCTGCTTGCGCTCTGGCAAAGTGGTGAAACCCGCATAAACTTTGCCACCTTAAGATATTAAAACTAGGGGCCCCTCCCCGGGGGAAAGAGTGGGGTAGGGTAAGCTAATTCTGCAATTCTCCTTTCCAGCTAATACATCTATCCAAGATAGCTCGCTGATTCCTGCTCCGTTTTCAAACCCACCCTTAATCCCCTGCAACATCCATGAACCCGGAACTGGCCTCAATATTTCATTAGGCCTGCATCACCCGCTCCACATCGAACACCCCATTCACTCTTTGAAGAGAAGTAACAACTTTGTCGAGGTGTGAACGGTCCATGATGTCAAGTGTCACATCGATAACAGCGTCGTGGCCAGCTGTTCGAGCTTCAATATTCTGGATATTCGACTGAATGCCAGAAATGGCTGAGGTAACCTCGGCTAACAACCCTTGACGATCCTCGGTATGGAGGGTCAGCTTAACCGTATAAGGCTCGTATGTCTTTCCAACCCACTCCACGTCGATACGCCGGTCACTCTCGTAAATCAAGTTCTTTACATTGGGACAACTACTGAAGTGAACTGCAATCCCTTTACCTCGAGTTATATAGCCAACAATCTCTTCCCCGCGAATGGGGCCACAACACTTGGACCGATAAACCATAAGGTCCCCGTGACCATGGATCTGGATAGCTGGGCCAATGTCGACCGCAGACACCTTCTTTCCGCGTATCGAAGCACGCTGAATCCCCGCACCAACTGAAACCGTGGGTGCCAATTTCCTCAATACCAGCCGAGCCCCAAATCTACCATAGCCAATTCCAGCGTAAAGGGCTTCACTTGAGGTGCACCCATAGTCCTGCGCTGCAATTGCAAGCTGCTGGTCAGTAACCTCTGCCAGCAACAAATTACATTTTATGGCCTCTCGCTCTAAAAGCTTCTTCCCGATTTCTACTGCTCGTTCGCGCTCGGTCACACTTATCCAATGTTTGATCTTGTTGCGAGCACGAGAAGTCTTAACCATTGTTAGCCAATCTCTACTTGGCATGTGGCCAGTCCGAGTAAGAATTTCAACAATATTTCCATTTCGGAGCTTAGACTTCAATGGAACAGGTCTACCATTCACTTTGGCCCCAATGCAGGAGTGACCAACCTCTGTGTGAATCGAATACGCAAAGTCAATGGGAGTCGCTTCTCGTGGAAGGATAATTACTTTTCCTTGGGGCGTAAAAGCATAAACCTCCTCAGGATAGAGGTCGACCTTGAGGGTGGAAAGGAACTCTCCTGGATCGCGCATATCCCGCTGCCATTCTACAAGATGGCGCAACCAAGCAAATCTTGCAGCTTCCTGTTCAGCCATGGAGTCCGTACCCTTGTACTTCCAGTGGGCTGCAATTCCCTCTTCGGCTAAAAGGTGCATCTCTTCAGTGCGAATCTGGATCTCGAAAGGTTGACCGTTTGGCCCGATTAGAGAAGTATGCAAGGATTGATACATATTGGGACGAGGAATCGCGATAAAATCCTTGATTCGGCCTGGGACTGGCCTCCATGTATTGTGAACGATCCCCAAAGCAGCATAACAGTTCTTTGCCTTGTCAGTAATAATGCGAACCGCAAGAAGATCGTATACTTGCCCAATGGGGATCCGCTGGCGCTTAAGCTTCTGGTAGAGGCTGTAGGTCCGCTTGATGCGCCCTTCAACTCGAACTGGGATCTTGTTCTCCTTCATTCTTTTTTTCACTAAAGACTGAACCTGAGAGAGAAATCCCTGCCTTGACTTACGTCGAGTCTCTACGTCTTTCTGTAGCTGCACGAAAGCTTCTGATTCAAGATAACGAAATGCCAGATCTTCCAGCTCCCCACGAACCTTACCCATGCCGAGCCGATGGGCGATAGGGGCATAAATCTCCATCGTTTCACGTGCAGTACGCTCCTGTCTTTCTTGAGGAAGGAAATTTAGGGTGCGCATATTGTGAAGCCGATCAGCCAGCTTTACCAAAATAACCCGAATGTCATCTACCATTGCGAGCACCATCTTGCGGTAATTCTCAGCTTGGTGTTCCTCGCGACTGTGGAACTGGATGCGACCAATTTTGGTAACACCCTCCACAATCTGGGCTACCTCCTCCCCAAACTCCTGTGTGATTCTTTCAGCTGTCGTAGGTGTATCTTCCACGACGTCGTGCAGCATTCCTGCCACGATACATGTAACGTCCAGCTTCATTTCAGCCAAAATACGGGCTACGGCTAGCGGGTGGGAATGGAAGGGCTCGCCCGAAAGGCGGGACTGCTCTCCATGCTCAGCAACAGAAAATCCATATGCTTTGCGCAGAATTTCACAATCTTCGCCTGGTCGGGTGGAAGCAACAATTTTTTCTATCTGTGCCAAACCTCTCATAAGCCTAAAGTCGATTCTAGGGAATACTTTTGCTCAATTCAAGCAATGTAAAGGGAATTCCTGAATGCACCTCCTATAAGCAACTTGTGAATAGAAACCAGCTTGGCAAACAAAATCAAAAGATTCACGCACAGAAACCAAAGAAAACTTCCTACCAAAAAGACAAAACCTTGGAAGAAAATCACAGGATTATACGTAAGTAAGGGCGGGTGCAAACTGAAAAGAGAAGACTAAAGCTCCATAATCTCTTTTTCCTTCGCTTTTGATGTATGGTCTAGTTTTTCAATCTCTTGATCAGTAAGCTTCTGGATTTGATCATGAGCATGCCTATCTTCATCTTCAGAAATCTTCTTATCTTTCAGCATTTTCTTGGTAGCACCATTAGCGCTGCGCCGAATATTTCGAATTGACATGCGATGGGCTTCAAGCACTGTATGAAGTTGCCTAACTAACGCCTTGCGTCTCTCTTCAGTCAAAGGAGGGATTGGAATACGAATTATATTGCCATCACTTGCCGGATTAAAACCCAGGTCAGACGAGAGAATTGCTTTCTCCAGAACCGGAAGAAGGGTTGGGTCCCATGGCTGGACAGTAATCAGCTGAGGCTCAGGAACTCGAAGGGTTGCAACTTGGCTTACTGGAGTCAAGGTACCATAATACTCCACTCGAATTGAATCCAAAGTCGACACAGAAGCTCTTCCAGTGCGTATGGTGGCAATCTCCCGTCGGAAATCCTCCACCGCTTTCTCCATTCGAACTCGGGACTGGTCTACAACGGGTTTGGTCATATCTTCCCTCCGCACTGAATCTCAGGATGCAACCAACGATCCCACTTTTTCGCCGTTTATTACACGCTTGATATTACCTGAAACATTCAGATTAAAAACAATGATTGGCAATTGATTGTCCATGCAGAGAGAAACAGCTGTTGTGTCCATTATCGAAAGACCCTTGGAGAGAAGGTCTCGATAGGCAATCTTGGGAAACATTTTTGCATTCTTCACCTTCACCGGGTCAGCATCGTAAATGCCATCTACCTTGGTAGCCTTGAGGATCACTTCTGCATTGATCTCCATCGCCCGTAAGGCAGCAGCAGTATCGGTAGAAAAATAAGGATTACCAGTTCCAGCAGCAAAGATCACCACGCGGTTCTTCTCAAGATGGCGAACCGCTCGACGACGAATAAACGGCTCGGCGATTTGACGAACTTCAATGGCGGTCATCACGCGAGTTTGCACCTCAATTTTCTCTAACGTTGCCTGCAATGCAAGCGAATTAATGATCGTCGCAAGCATGCCCATATGATCCCCTATTACACGATCTAGGCCATGAGCACTGGTTGAGATGCCCCGTATATAATTCCCTCCTCCGATAACGATTCCCACCTGGACACCCAGTTCATGGACCTCCTTGATCTCTTGCGCAATCCTCAAGGCAACCTCAGGATCCATTCCATGACCCTGTTCACCTGCCAAGGCCTCACCACTCAGCTTCAGAAGGATTCGTTGATAGGCTAAGTTGCTCATGAAGAGATCAATCGTGGTCTGTCTATATTTTCACGTTGGAAATGACAGTGAAATACATTGCCAGGGATCCGCCAAAAATAACACTAAAACTATGAGGCTATCTGTAAATTCTTATGGTGATCTTAACATCACAAGGGAACGCAATCCCTTACTCACCTATCTTAAATCGAGAGAAGCGACTAACATTAATGTTTTCACCAAACTTGGCTACTTTGGAAGCGATCAATTCTGCAATAGTTTGCCCTGGGTCCCGAACAAAGCGCTGTTCGTAAAGACAGCTCTCTTCATAAAATTTTCCCAGCCTACCTTCAACCATGCGCTCCACTACGGCAGAAGGTTTATCGCTCTTCTCTGCTTGAGCCCTGAATACATCTTGTTCTTTAGCCATAACCTCATCAGAAATTTCTTCCTTGCGAATGAAACGGGGCGCTGTGGCGGCAATATGCATAGCTATGTCATGCACCAACTCCTGAAACTCGCCATTCCGTGCCACAAAGTCTGATTCACAATTAACCTCTGCAATTACACCAATCTTACCTCCCGCGTGAACGTATGACCCAACCAAGCCCTCCTTGGTTGCACGATCAGCACGTTTTGCCGCCGCCGCCTGTCCGCGTTTGCGCAAAACCGTATACGCTTCGTCTGTATTCCCTTTTGCTTCCTCAAGGGCCCGTTTACACTCCATCATCGGCGCTCCGGTCTGCTCCCTGAGTTTCTTGACCTGCTCTGCGGTAATCTTCATTGTTAGGTTCACCTCCTCTTAATAAACATGAGGGGGTGAGATTCCTTTCTCCTGCCAAATCTCCTTCCCAAAAAAATCCAAAATATTCCCTTGCCAAAAAATGAATATTATTATGAAGAAAAGCTGAAGGATTTGAAAAGGTTTGCCGTTTCGAGGGAATCGTCCACCTAGAACCTTATGTCCCAAGATCTAGTTCTCACAACTCCGAAGATACCTCACTTCTGCTCCCCTTCAGGATTCTCTGCTTCCCCTAAGCTAGGCTCTGTTTGGGGGGATTGGGACACGTCTTCCACGGACACCTCAGTTGCTACCACTTCTTCCAAGGCTCCAGTCTCTCCGTCAGAAACAACTGGAGCGTTACTCTCAGCCGAGGGGAGTGCTCCAGCATCACGCGCTGCTTCAAGTTCATCAGCAGCCTGTTCGGCAGCCAGTTTTTCCGCTTCCAGCTGTTTGTCGAGAGCGACCTGCTTCCCCTCCAAAACTGCGTCCGCAATCCGAGAAGAAAAAAGGCGAATGGCACGGAGGGCATCATCGTTACCCGGAATAATATGATCTACCTTATCAGGATCACAATTCGTATCCACAACTCCGACTACGGGTATACCCAACCGACGAGCCTCTCGGACCGCAATATCCTCCTTCTGGGAATCAATGACAAAGAGAACGTCCGGTAGTCCATTCATATCCTTGATGCCTGCCAGATTCGCTTCCAGATGCTTCCGTTCCCGCTCCAAACGCAAGACCTCTTTCTTGGTTTGTAGCTCGTAGCGGCCGTCCTGACTCATCTCGTCCAACTCTTTCAGGCGCAGTATAGACTTCCGAATTGTAGTGAAGTTAGTTAGTAATCCACCTAGCCAGCGGTGGTTGATGTAGAACATTCCGCAACGCTGAGCCTCTTCTGCAACTGCTTCCTGAGCCTGGCGTTTAGTTCCAACCATAAGCAATTTTTTTCCTTCACTGCTGATCTGCGAAATGTACTGAATCACTGCTCGGAACTGCCGGAGAGTCTTCTGGAGATCAATGATATAGATGCCATTCCGTTCCCCATAGATATATTCCTTCATCTTGGGATTCCATCTGGAGGTCTGGTGTCCAAAATGAACACCTGCCTCCAAAAAATCTTTCATGCTGATGTTTACCAACCAACCTCCTTAACCCTGCCCATGGTCTTTTCGTCCTTGGCAGGATTTGTTGTTTAGAGAAGTTGCCAAAGGAAAAACTGAGAGAATCCAGATGCAATCCAGTCTACCGCTTCGAAAATTGGAACCGCTTGCGGGCTCCCTTCTGGCCATACTTCTTTCGTTCCTTAGCTCGGGGATCACGGGTAAGAAAACCGTCCTTGCGTAGTTGAGGACGCAACTCAGCGTCATAAACGAGCAATGCTCGTGCAATTCCGAGCTTCGCAGCATCCGCTTGACCGTTGAGGCCTCCCCCATAGACGTTAACGCGAATGTTGAATTTGTCGGCATTTTCGGTTGCCACCAAGGGTTTACGAACCGCTACTCGTAATCCCTCCTGCGGGAAATAATCCTCAAAGCGCCGTCCATTAACAACAACCCTTCCTTCTCCTGGTCGCATGACCACCCGAGCCACAGCTGCCTTACGTCGTCCTGTCCCCATGTACCGATTTAGTTCAACCAAAACAACTCCCTAACAAACTTAGATTTCACCGCCCTAATCCATCTAACAACACTGTTAAGGGTCACTTACCGAGCGCAGCAACCTCAGGTTTTTGGCCGGTATGTGGGTGCACGGGCCCTCGATAAATCCTCAGTCTTCGAGCCATCTGTTTCCCTAGCTTGGTCTTGGGCAACATGCCCAGAACTGCCTCCCTTATCAGCCGTTCCGGATGCTCGACCTTAAGTTGTTCCGCCCGGACCTCCTTAACGCCGCCTGGATACCCCGT
>CAZSDV010000064.1:10078-11277 GCA_964605715.1 uncultured Acidobacteriota bacterium | reverse complement strand
GGGAATGAGTGGTGGCTCTATATAATTGCCCCGATCGTTGGAGCCTTGGTTGGAGCCCTAATTTACCAGAAAGGTGTCCATCGGTTCCTGTCTGGTAACAACAGCACTTCTTAAGTTTTTTCGGTGTGTGCCCTCCCATTTGGCAAGCAGCCGGTGGTGGTGCTTTTAGGTGTCCCCCTCTTGATCTAGAGGAAGGAGATATTAATCTTCTTTCTGTTGCTCCTTTGTTTGCCTTATGAGGTCGGGCTTGCCTAAAAGCTACATACCGAAGTAGATTAGAGGTTGGCCCACCCCATTCACATTATCACGATAGATCATAGGTTCCTCCTTGAGACGCCGCGGAAAGTTCATCACATTAGAAGGCATTGACGGCAGTGGTAAGAGCACGCAACTTCCGCAGCTAGTGGGCTACCTTAAAAAGCGTGGCGTGAGGTTAAAAGTAACCTGTGAGCCTGGTGGGACGAGGGTTGGGAATCGAATTCGACATATTCTCTTAAGTGTAAAAACTGTGACAATTGATCCCATTGCTGAGCTGGGTTTATTTTATGCTGCGCGTGCACAACATATCAGGGAGGTAATCGAGCCAGCCTTGGCCGCGGGGCAATGGGTACTTAGCGACCGGTTTAGTGATGCCTCAATGGCCTATCAGGGCTATGGTCGAAAGCTGGGCCAGAAGATGGTCGATGTATTTGAAAACGCTGTATGTAAGGACCTAAAGCCGGATTTGACGCTTGTGTTGTTGGTGGATCCGTCAGAGAGCTTTAAACGGGTACGCACAAGAGAGGTACGACGGAACTCTACACGAGATAGATTTGAAGCAGAGACGGTATCATTTCATCGACGGGTGCAGGCGGGCTATCGTGCGATTGCACGTCGTGAACCACGACGAGTGAAATTAATCAAGGCGAACGGAACTATTAGCCAGGTTCAAGATGTATTGCGCGGCCATGTGGATGTGATGATCCAGTGTGCCAGATTAGCAGAAGGCAGGTAAGGGAAGCGTTGAGTTTCGGAGATCTAATTGGAAATCGGGAAGCTGTTAATACAGTTCATAAAATGCTTGCCCAAGATCGCTTGCCTTCAGCGCTTCTTTTTGCTGGACCTGAGGGCGTAGGTAAGCTTACCTTCGCAAAAATGTTAGCCCATGCAATCCATTGCAAGCAGGAGGAGAATGATTTTTGCGGCAGCTGTCAGGAATG
>CAZSDV010000064.1:0-10068 GCA_964605715.1 uncultured Acidobacteriota bacterium | reverse complement strand
AGTCCATGAACGACGAAGAGCGAAAAAGGATAGTGCCGGTAAAGTTGAAAATTTAGTTTACTTTGATCTACAAATAGTGGAACCAGTAGGAAAATTTATCCTTTCCGCGCAAATTGAAAAGATAATCTCTGAAGCTTATGCGAAGCCCTTTGAGCTATCTCGGCGCATTTTTATTTTGAATGACGCGCACCGAATCCATTGGTCAGGTGTGGACCGATTGCTTAAGATTTTGGAAGAGCCTCCCACGACAACTTTTTTCATTCTCGTGTGCCCTAATGCATCTGCACTTCGGGCAACCATTCGTTCGAGGTGTACACGGGTAACTTTTCGCGCTCTCGAAGACAAGGAGATCGAGGAGTTTCTAAAACTAAAAACGGAACTGAAGCCAACGGAGCGACGTCTGGCGGCCCATCTTTCTAGCGGAAGCATAGGGAGGGCATTCAATTTTGATTTAGATGACTATCAACGGTGCCGCAAAAGCTGGCTTTCCTTCTTTGAATTTTGTCTCTCCTCCAAAGATTGGAGTTTGCTTTTTCGCACGACGGAGTTTTTGGCAAAGGATAAGGAAAATTTTGAAGCTAATCTGAGCATCGCATACTCCTTACTGCGTGATCTCCTGGTTCTTCAGGAGACCGGCAATGAGAACAAAATCTTAAATCGGGATTTGGCCCCCCACCTCCTCAGTTGGGGAAAGCATGTTGATATCACCTGGATATCTAAGGTTAGCCAAGGGCTAGATCAGGCCCATCGTCAGCAGATCCGCAATATGAACCAACAGCTTGGCTTGGATGCTCTGGCGTCTGAGGTTATTTCTGCTTCAATGGATGATTGATGGAGCTTTTATCAATCCCACTTTCTATTTTTTCTGCCCTGATAGCTATTTCCCACCATGGTAATTGGCTTGCTCGGTTTTCCCACTTTCTGCAACTTGACTCAGGATGTACCTGGGACCTATGATGGGTCAGTCAAAAAAGTTGAGGTAACCTTTGTGTTTTACTTTATTAGACAACGACTTACGCGTGTGTGTTTTTTGAGTTCTTTTTTTGTTGCCCTTATTGTTACAAGTCAGGTTCCTTTGGCTGGCCAACGCGATACCGGTGAATTTGCGCCGACTCTTGCTCCATTGAGCAATAAAACCATGTCTACCCCTAAAAGTCTTGAAGCCTTTACTGGAACCCTGACTTCGGTTCGATCCAAAGGAAAGATGATTACCCTAGAAACTGATGAGGGAAATGCCACCGAGATTTTTTCCTGCAAGAATGGTCCTGGTATTCGGACGGTTGCCGGAAAGAAAATAAAATTTAAATCTCTTAAGCCTGGAATGATGGTTGTTGTTTATTACAGTTCAAAGAGGGGCCGGCGTAGTGTCAAAGATGTACTTGTCCTGAAGACTGGGTCAGCAAAGAAAGAAACGGTTCCTGACTCGCCCAAGTCATAGCCCTAAAATTCCTCCTATGAAAATTGGAATCACCTGTTATCCCACCTATGGCGGAAGCGGGGTGGTAGCGACGGAACTTGGCCTGGAACTTGCGGCACGTGGGCATGAGATTCATTTCATCAGCTATCTAATGCCGGTCCGAATCACTGAGGCTGCCGAGCGGATTCAGTTTCACGAGGTCGAAGTGATGAATTACCCTCTCTTTGATCATATTCCCTATACGCTTGCCCTTGCGACAAAAATGTACGAGGTGGGGATTAATGAAAAGTTGGACCTAATACACGTTCACTACGCAATCCCGCATTCGGTGAGTGCCTATCTAGCACGTGCTATGACGGCCCCTCGTCCGATTCCTTTTGTGACAACACTTCATGGGACTGATATCACGTTGGTTGGAATTGACCGCTCCTACCTTCCCATCACACGGTTTTCTATTGAGCAGAGTGATGCCGTGACAGCTGTTTCAGCCCACCTACGGTCGAAGACCTTAGAGCAATTTGAACCCTGTTGCGAGGTAGAGGTTATCCCTAACTTCGTAAATTGTAATCTTTTCCAGCCAGGAGATTGTTCTCAGCGGCGCAGTACCTTGGCACCTGAAAACCACAAAATACTCATGCATCTTTCTAATTTCCGACCCGTGAAGCGCGTGGTGGATGTAGTGGAAATATTTTCACGAGTGACAGAGAAAGTCCCATCAATTCTCGTCCTAATTGGCGATGGGCCAGATCGAAGCAATGCAGAACGATTGGTCCGCGAGAAGGGTTTGACCTCTCAGGTACGGTTTTTGGGGAAACAGGACCAAGTACACAAATTGCTCTCTTGTGCTGACTTGATGCTCTTGCCCAGTGATATGGAATCATTTGGTCTGGCGGCACTGGAAGCAATGGCCTGCGAGGTTCCGGTCGTATGCTCACATACGGGCGGTCTTCCGGATGTCGTCCGGAATGGAATTGAAGGTTTTCTTGCCCCCCCTCGGGATATTGATTCTATGGCGGAGGGGGCCCTCAAGATCCTTACTGACGCCCAGCTTCAGGTTTCCATGGGACGGGCTGGCCGTGCCAGAGCTCTTGATCGATTCTGTGCTTCTGGAATCGTTACGTGTTACGAGAATCTTTACAATAGGGTCCTCGGGAAGACAGCTTAGATGGATACTTTACTTTTTATTAGGCATCAGGCTCCCCTTTTTTCTGCGCTGTTTCTCCCGGTTCGTGTACCTGTGTGGCAAGCAAAAACAAAGCTGCTAGAATTAATATGGAGCAAAATAAGGCTAAGGCTGGGTACTGCCATTGTTGGTAGAGAAAACCACCGACAAGGGTACTGGTGGCAATCCCGAGCTGTGAGGCTATATTGCGTAAGGCAACTAGTGCTCCTCGCTGCTCTCGCTTTACCAGCTCGGTTGCGAGTGCAACTAAAGGTCCCTGGCGGATCGCTGTAGCCAAGCTGAAAAGTCCAAAAAAAATCAACAGAGGAACACCCCATTTTGCCCATGGGATACAAATAATAGTAACCGCCAAAAGCCCGTTTCCAGCCAGGGCCACCAGCTTTTTCCCCCAACGGTCAGCAAGGATCCCACCTAGAGGAGCTCCGACTAGAGCCACGAGCCCCCCCAGTACCCAAACCCCACTAACAGAAATCGTCGTAAGACCTAGTTCTTCTTCCAACCATTGGCTGATGTAGGCTAGGAACGCTACAAGCCCTCCGGAGAACAGGAAGGCAATTAATATTAGGGCGAGGGTGTCCCTTCGTGAAGCGAGCGTACTAAACGTATGTTTTGCTTGGAGGAACATATCATGGGCAGGGGGAAGTTTTTGTGTACGATTTTCGCTAGGAAGCTGTAAAGTGAAGATAAAGCCAATGATAGCTAAACCTGCAAATGCTAGATAGGCATTTTGCCATCCGACGTAGTTAGCTAACTGGGTGGCTAGTGGGACTCCTAGAATGGGTGCAGCGAAATAGGCGCTGGAGATGATTCCTAGTGCACGGCCCCGGACAGCATAAGGAAACCAATCACCTGCAAATGCGATTGCGCAGGTAGAAAGAATTCCGCTGGCAAATCCAGTTCCAAGTCGGGACAAAAAAATTTGCGGTAGGGTGGACGTTTGTGATGTGCACCAGGAAAAAACACCGAAAGCAAGGATAGCCCCTTGCAGAAACTTCTTACGACCAAATTGGTCAGACAGGATGCCACTACCTAGAGAAGCCAGCCCAGCCCCTAGCGCATAGCCGGCCACAAGAGTTCCTCGTCCAAGGGTACCAATATCGAAAGATTTTCCCAATGAAGGTAGCAAGACAAGTGTTGCCTGATTGTCCGCAACGCCTAAAAAAAACAACCAGAACAGACATGTAATGGTGAGGTAGTTCATCTGCCTCGCCGAGGTGTATTTCCGAGCTTAACACCTCTCTATCTTAGCCCGTAATCAAGAGAAGAGATTCAGTTTAAGATTAGCAGCCGCTCTGTCACTTTTGTCCATTACGCTGGCAGCGGCAATCCCTACCGCAATAACGATTGAATCGCTGATCTCTTCTTTTGATACACCTAGCTCAAGAGCCTTCTTGATGTGGCCTTCAGCACAGCCTTCACACTGCAGCGCAAGCGAAACTCCAATGGCGACTAGTTCTTTAGTTCGGGAGTCGAGAGCAGTTGGAGCGTAATAGGTCTGTTTATAGAAATTTTTATATATATCCCGAAATCGAGGCTCAATCATGCTCATGGAGGACGGCGGTGTGCTGACCTTTTCCTTTTGCTTTTTTACCATGTAAAACTCCTCACGCTTGTTATTTTTGAGGCTGGAAAGCACGACGGTGCGATTCCATCCGGATTACAACTCAGCCGACAAACCTGCCCAGATGCAGTGGGATTTTCTCTGGGGAGAGTGAGCCTCTTGGAGCAGCCTTTTAGAAGGGCAAAGAGCTTGGCTGGAGATCGCCCAGACCCAGAATCGTACCACATCAGATACTGCCCTGCACTGAAACGACCTTGTTTAGAACTAAGATCAAGGGTTTGTTTGGTGAAAGTGGCTGCATTAACTGTTTAAGGTTTGAGGTTGTATTTCTTGTAAAACCTAATGTTCGTTCGGTATCAATTTTCGTCGACTATCTTTGCGGCTAGGGTTGTAGAATGATTTTTCCAAATTGCTCCCGTCCCTCCATCCGCTTTTGCGCCGCCGCAGCTTCTTGGAGAGGAAAAGTAGAGTCGATGACCGGGTGGAGTTTGCCCGAAAATATTAATTTCAACACTTCGAGAAGCTCTGCTTTGCTTCCCATGTAGGAGCCAAATATGCTCCTGTGACGGGCAAAGAGTGCTCTTAGGTCAATTTTAACATCTGCTCCAGTTGTGGCTCCGCAGGTGACTAGCCGGCCGTTGGTTGCCAGAGAATCCATGCAAGCTTTCCAGACCTCTGCTCCGACGTGCTCGAATACGACATCAGCTCCCCGTTTGTCAGTGAGGCGACGAACTTCCTCGGAGATGTTCTGGTGATAGTGGTCGATCAGATCATCTGCACCTAAAGCCTCTGCCTTAGCTAGCTTTTGTGTATTGCCTGCAGTGGCGATTACCCGTGCTCCGAGGAGCTTCGCAATCTGAATAGCCGCGCTACCTACTCCACTTCCTGCACCAATAATTAGGATATTTTCACCTTGCTGAAGCCTCACTCGACCAACAAGCATGTGCCAAGCAGTAAGGAAAACTAGGGGTACTGCTGCCGCTTCGACCCAGCTAATCTGCGAGGGAATTGGTATGATATTGTATCTCGGTGATTTTACATACTCAGCGTATCCACCGTTTATCCCTGCGCCAAACAAGGTGTATTCCCGGCAAGTGCTTTCAAGCCCGCAACAGCAAGGATGGCAATTTCCGCAACCAATGCCGGGGGATAAGAGCACTCGTTCACCAACTTTGACATGTGTTACCAGGGAGCCAACTTCAGCAACATTGCCAGCGATATCGCTGCCTGTGATGTGAGGCATTGCGTGTTTATAACCACTTAGCCCCTTCCGTAGCCATAAATCTATATGATTCAACGCACAAGCCTGGATTTGGACCAAAACCTCATCAGCATTAATCTTTGGATCAGGCGCATTCTCAAACTTAAGAACGTCAACCTCGCCGTGCTCGTGGTACCTTACAGCTTTCATGGTCGATTCCTAATTATCCTCTGGGGGATGTTCGCACAATACTATAGCTAAACCATTATAGTGGGTAAAGTAGTGATTATTAGCCTCCGCTTTTTCGCGTCCTAAGTTGGATGGTTGACAGTAACTTGGTCGGGGCATAACCTGTTAGGGGGGTATTTATGGAAATCTTTGCGGAGGTGGCCAGATTGCGGAAAGAGGGACGCAAAGGAGCCTTAGCCACCATCATTCAGGTTCAAGGATCAATTCCGAGCTACGAAAGCTCGAAGATCTTGGTCCGAGATGATGGCTCTATTGTGGGCACTGTCGGTGGTGGCTGTGTTGAAGCTGACGTCTGGTCTGCAGCAAAGGATGTAATGCGTGAAGAACGCCCACGCCGCCTGCATTTTGATTTGAACAATAACCCAAGATATGACGAAGGGCTTATTTGTGGCGGATCACTTGACATCTTTATCGAACCGATTCTTGCTACTCCTACGGCCTATATTTTTGGGGGCGGGCACATTTCACTTTCCTTGTCGAAAGTAGCAGATCTGGCTGGGTTTGACACAAAGGTTATTGACGACCGGGAAGCGTTCGCCAACCCTGAACGCTTCCCCGAGGCCTCTGAAACTCATGCTGGGCCATGGAAAGAGGCCTTCTCAAAACTTAAGGTCAATGACTTTTCTTATGTCGTTATCGTTACTCGCGGTCACAAAGGGGACCTGGAATGTCTTCGGTGGGCCCTTGAAACCCCAGCGCGTTACATCGGAATGATTGGTAGCAAGCGGAAGGTAATTTCCACCTTCAAGGAGCTGGAAAAAGAGGGTATGTCGACACAAAAACTTAAACACGTCCATGCTCCCATTGGACTAGATTTGGGGGCCATTACGCCGGAAGAGATTGCGGTCTCAATAGTTGGACAGATGATTGCCGTACGGCGTAACACCGTTCCTTCGGCTCATAAGTCAGGGTTTAAGCCAAATATTCAACATTCCTGAAAACCCAAGTACAGAGAAGCAAGGATTCGAAACTCACAGATGATTGCCGCCGTCGTTCTTGCTGCTGGGAAATCCTCCCGTATGGGGCAGGATAAAGCTCTGCTTCCATTCCGCAACTCTTCCTTTCTTGAGGAGATCCTTTTTACTCTCGAAAAGGTTCCCGTTCAAAGGGTTGTGGTTGTGCTTGGACACAATGCCCCTCAAATTTGCTCCTCAGTCAGTTTTCATAATGCCGAGATGGCGGTCAATTCTAATTATCAGAAAGGGCAGACTAGTTCACTTCTCGTTGGATTGGAGGCAGTGGAATCAACTAAACTTGAAGGGATTCTTCTTTGCCTAGTTGATCACCCACTGATTTCTGTGAAGGTGGTGCGAAGACTGCAAGATGAGTTCCGTGCTAAGGAGCCGCTGCTAGCTATCCCCACCTATCAGGGTAAGTCTGGTCATCCGGTAGTATTTTCCCGTGCCCTGTTTGGTGAGTTCCGGGACCTAGCTTCTGGAGAAGGAGCAAATCTTGTATCGCGTCGGCATCACAACGAGACTCTATTTGTTGAAGTGCATGAGAATGGTATTTTGAAAGACGTTGATACGCCCGCTGATTATGAAGCCCTTACCCCAGAAGGAAAATAGGCAAAGCCCCTCTACACCTGCGCTAGGATAGCTTTTAGGACGTCGCTTGCCAGTCTGCTCGCATGTCGAGACGCTGATGGTAGCCCGTTCACTGCGCGCTCAATTTCTGAAGGTCCAACTTCGGCAAGGTTTGCTATCAAAACACCCTTGATCATCTCTGTTAGTGCAGATCCGCAGGCGACCGATGGGACACATCCTGATGCCTTGAATTTTGCCTCGGATACTTTTCCATTTTCTATTCGAACCCAGAGTTTCAGGATGTCACCACAAGCGGGGTTGGTGACTTCAGCTACGGCGGTTGCATCTGATATCTCCCCCGCGTTACGCGGCTTTTCAAAGTGGTTCAGTATGGTAGAGTTATACATGGAAAATTTTTTGATTGGCTAGGTAAATAAGATTCGAAGCATGAGAACGATTGATACACCTAGGCCAACGGTGATAGGAATCTTCATTCCTGCCATTTTGTTGACTTCTGGAATCAGGTCTGAAGCAGCTACATAAAGCGTCACTCCTGCCGCAAGCGCTAGTCCATATTCTACAAATTGATGAATATAGCCCATCACCAGGATACCAAGAATTCGGGATCCACCAAGGGCAGCTGCAGCCCATATGCCTGCTTTCCAATTTTTCCGAGCTGCCACCATTATTGAAGCTACGGTAAATCCTTCTGGAATATTGTGAACGATTGCTGTTCCGAACACCATCCAGCCTAGCCAATCTGAGACAAGAAATCCGGAGGCTATGGCGACTCCCTCAAAAAATGTGTGGACGAGCAAACCCACCACTGCTGGGTAGACTACACTTGCATCGAGGAATGCTTCGTGATGAGTTTCCTCGCCGAAGTGGAAGTGGGCGGGCCAAGAGTGTTCAAAGAAGTGCACGATGAAGTAACCGAGTAAAATCAACATGGGAGCTGTTTTCGGCGCAAGCTGAAAGCTCTTAGGTATCATCTCAAGGGTAGCTGTAGCCAGCATGAATCCTGAACCCAGAGCGATGAAGTAAGCGAGAAACGCCCGGCTCCAAGGCCGTGCGGTGACGATTAGGCCACCAAAAATATTGGCCAGCGCCGCAACGATGCCCAGGATAAGCGTGATGCTCAGAATTGACATTATGAATTAAAGATCGTCGTTCAATTTGACGATCCTCCCCTTTGTCGTAAAGAGTTCTAGCGGTTGTGACGGAAATCTATTATGTCACCATCTTGGACGATGTAATTTTTTCCTTCAAGTTTTACGGTTCCCCTTGATCGGGCTCCCGCCATATTACCCGCAGTAATCAAGTCTTCATATTGGACAATTTCAGCCTTGATAAATCCCTTTTCAATGTCAGTGTGAATTACCCCAGCAGCTTTTGCAGCTAGGGTTCCACCAGGAATGCTCCAAGCACGAACTTCTTTTTTTCCGGCGGTTAGAAAGGATATTAGCCCCATCAGCTTGTAACTGGCACGTATTATCCGAATAATACCAGATTCTTTTAGGCCGAAGTCGGCAAGAAATTCAGCGGCTTCTGCCTCTTTAAGCTCTGCGATCTCCGACTCAATTTTACCGCAGAAAGCTGTAACCTTGGAATGGGTGTAATGTCTCATCTTATCTAATCCGTAACGGGTCTCAGCCTCATCGATGGAAAAAGTGTCGCCATCTCCCAGGTTGATGACGAAAAGTATAGGTTTAGCGCTTAACAACATGAAACCTCTAGTGATTAGCTCAGATGACTTATCCAGTTCTATTTCCCGAAGCGGTATTTGTTTTTCGAGAGCCTTTTGCAGGTACTTAAGAACCTGCTGTTCTTTTTTTAGACCTTCTGAGCGTGTCTTTTTTTGTTCAAGTTCCACTCGTTCCAATCGTTTTTCGATTAATTCAAGATCGGAAAGCATCAGCTCCAACTCCACGTTTTCAATATCTCGTAGTGGATCAATTCCTCCGGCAGCGTGAGAAATACCTTCATTATCGAAAGCCCGAACTACGTGAGCCAAGCCGCCTACTTCTCGAAGCAGTTTAAGCTGTTGTCCGCCCCGGGCTACTTCTAATATATTTCCGTGAATGTCAGTAAATTCCATTTGTGCTGGAACAGTCCGTTCGGAGTTGTAAATAGCTGCTAGGCGAGTTAGCCGTGGGTCTGGTACTTCAACTACACCCAGATGAGCCTCTGGGCGGGCTGTTCTGGCACGAGCAACTCTTTGATGGGTAAGAACTTGGAAAAGTGAGCTTTTTCCTGCCTGCGGGAGCCCAATAATGCCAATCTTTCGCATAAGATTCCAAATGGAAGCTGAATGGAAGACCTCGTCGTCTGAGTGGCCAGAGAAGAAAGAATCTTAATCGTAAACCACAAATGACCTGCTATCGTCTTTCCAGCAATCTAAAATAGAGATTTTCTTGGCCAGACCTCTTAGATTCAGTAGAATGGGTATGTTTCCACCCGTGAGGTTGGTGGGCGATGTAGGATTTGAACCTACGACTTCTGCCTTGTGAAGACAGCACTCTGCCGCTGAGTTAATCGCCCCCCCTCCCTTAAGATTCATAACAGAAATCGCTCCTCGGGTCCAGTGGGACAACAGGGAGTCTATTGAAAAGGTGGAAGTTTCCCATTCGAGTTCCGGTTTGCCGGAAGTAAGCTGCGTGCGTGATCCTCTCCATCTAGACGATATTTTAAGTTAAGGGTGACTTGAGCTAATTGGCGCTTGGAATCTGGATTTCGCAAAGATCTTAGTTAGCACAACCGTATCTGGTTTCGATGGTGATGCCTTGGGCCTATAACACCGGCTACGTTTTAAGTAGAATGCCTTGTTCATTCTTATTCTAGGTATCTTAGTATTTGATTTTCACGAACACTCACTAAGCGTGAGAGATAAATTGCTGTGAACCTACCCTCCTCTTCTGAAAAATCGATGGT
>CAZSDV010000063.1:0-11591 GCA_964605715.1 uncultured Acidobacteriota bacterium | reverse complement strand
CTTGCATGTGTTAGGCACGCCGCCAGCGTTGATTCTGAGCCAGGATCAAACTCTCGTTTGAAACTTAGCTCGCTTCGCCCGCTCGCTGCCAAATATCGGCAACTGCGCCTCGAAGCTTTTAGCTTTCCCCCTCTGTCAGCAGGGAAAGTTTTGCCCGACCCAACGGGCCGGACGTTGTCGCTCAAATTTATCGACGTGGTACGTTCATCTCAATTGTCAAAGAACGGAAATCGCAAACAGCGCGACCCCCCATATTCGGAGGAAACCCCTAAAGAGCATTATCCCTTGGGGGCAGCTACCGATCCTACGCTGCCTCAACTCCTTTTGTCAAGAGGTCTGCTGTTATCCAGGACTTAATTAAACGGCCCGGAAACCTTGGGAAGCTCTACGATTACCTAATAAAGGAAAATAACAATCTGCTGTTTTATTTTCCAATTTAAAAAATTAACCTGCGGGCCAATGGAATTGAGGTTGCTCCAACCCTTCGATTTGTTATCTAGTTTAGGACAGATGAATTGACTCCTTTTGCACCAGTTGACTTAAATGCTCTTGGAGGACTAATATCGCCATCGGGTTCCATGCCAAGCAGAGATTCCAGCCAAACGAAGAGTGTCATTCTCGGTGTCACCGGAGCAAGTGGGGCAATTGTCGCACGGTGCTTTCTCCAGATGCTCGAGGCTGACGTACGCGTGACCAAGATCCATCTGGTGGCCTCCAAAAGCGCACTCCGTGTCGCGCAGCATGAGTTGGGGATTAGGACAAACAACCTGGAAGATTTAGCTAAGTTTTATAAAGGAAGTCGCACGAGAAAAACCGTCTGTCTTCCTGAGGACGATATCGGTGCATTGATTGCCAGCGGCTCCTATCCTGCTGACTGGATGCTGGTTGCTCCTTGTAGCATGGGGACGCTTGGGCGTATTGCCAACGGACTCTCCTCCTCACTGATAGAACGTGCTGCCGATGTGACCCTGAAAGAAAGGCGGCCCCTGGTGCTCAGCCTAAGAGACTCTCCATTCAATCGCGTTCATATGGAAAACATGTTGAGAGCTCATCAATCTGGGGCGACAATCTTTCCTATCGTTCCATCGTTTTATGACAACCCAAGTACCTTGGACGGGATGGTAACGCAGTATTGCCGCCGGGTACTCGGTCACCTAAGTCTTGCACAAACAGGTCAGTACCAATGGAAAGGTGAACCAATAAATACCCAGAAGGGGTGAATTCTGGCCGAACTTGAATCAATTAGTTTTACTAAGGGTGAACCAGGGGCTTACTTTCACCCCCCAAGCACTCACAGTGAGCCTCATTCGGATGTCTGCTAGTCCAGGGGTGTAAAAAAGTTATAATAGAGTTCATTGGGGCACGGATGGAGCTAGGATATATTCTTCTTGGTCTAGTTGGACTAATAAATACAAGCTACTTTACCTTGCTTTTTTATGGGTGGCTTAAGGAACCCAGGCAGGTCTCTGGTCTGCTCTGCCGTGCAAAAAAAAGTGATTGCCTTGGCGTGATCTTAACTCCCTATTCACGAATTTTTGGGTTGCCAAACTCAGTGCTTGGCATTGGTTTTTACGTGGGAGTCATAGGAGCTTTTCCCTTTTTAAAGAATGGCGGATTTCTGAGCGTGGCTCTTCTTTTCGCTGGTGGGCTCGCGTTTCTTATTGGGACTTATCTGATTTACGTTTTGCGTGTGCGACTCCACATGAGCTGTCAACTTTGTTACTTGGCGCACGGAGTAAACACCGCCATTCTTGTTCTTATGGTTCTAATAATGTCCTAATGTCCAGTGAACTAAGGGATGAACAATGTACCACATACTTAGAAATGTCCAAATTTCGTTTGAGATGATCAAGTTTGAGCACTCGATATTTGCCTTACCCTTTACACTGACCGGTGCTATGTTAGCTTTACAGGGATGGCCAAATACCCGAGAGTTAGGTTGGATTATTCTGGCAATGGTAGCCGCGCGTAGCGCTGCCATGGCGTTTAACCGTATTGCAGATCAACAGCTGGACGCACTAAACCCCCGCACCGCAAATCGGGCCCTACCACAAAAAAAGATCAGTGTGCGATTTGTGATTATTTTCACCACTATTGCCTCAGGCATTCTTCTGTTTGCAGCTTCACAACTTCACCCATTGGCTTTTAGATTATCGCCGATTGTCTTAGTAATCCTTTTTATCTACTCTTACACAAAACGATTCACGAACTGCTCCCACCTGGTTCTGGGATTCTGTCTGGGAATGGGGCCAGTGGGTGCTCAATTAGCCCTACTGGGTACGGTAACAGGCGGAGTAGTGCTCTTGGGTGTGGCAGTCATGCTTTGGGTAGCAGGGTTCGATTTAATTTACGCTTGCCAAGATGTGGACTTCGACCGCGAGGCAAAGCTTCACTCTTTTCCTAAGAGTTTTGGGATACGCGCTTCATTGTGGGCGTCCGGTGTCCTGCATATTTTCATGCTTGCGGTTTTAGGTGTGGTTGTTTGGCTGGAGCAGCTCGGTTGGTTGAGCATAGGAGGTTTGGTCGCCGTTGGACTCTTGCTGGCTTACGAACACTCCCTTGTGCAGCCCGGCAATTTATCGCGTGTAAATGCAGCTTTTTTCCTCGTAAATGGGCTTATTAGTGTGCTTTTCTTCGCCTTTTGGGCAGCGGATATTTTGCTTGAAACAAGGGGAGTATAGTTAAATTTAAAGGAAAGATTTGAAGAGGGTTTAGGCTAGACAATTTACTGGGTTTTACTGGTAGGCTGCATCTCGTTAAAAATTAGTGTGTCGAAGATGGCAAGAACGCGCTTGCGGTAGGTGAATAGCTGGCTGGCTAACTGCCCATAGTGAGGGTCTCGCGCCGCTAGCCGAGACCACTTCTCAACCACTCTTGGAGAAACATCAATGTCTTCCCGTAATTTCTGTAATGGATAGCCCCGAATAAAAAGGCCATAAAAGAATGCGGCCTCTAGCTGTGCTCTCGGGAGGAAACCCTTAGGCTCCATTGTCTTAACTGACAGTTCATTCATTCCTAAAACCCACCTAATTCCATTCCACTAAAGACAAGCCCATCCTAAACCATATGTCAAGCTCCAAACCCACTTCCCGGTTAGCCTAAGGGTTCAAACCAGGGCACAGACCATGTCATATGCAAACAAGTATTTACCAATTAGCTCCTGGGAGTAGTCCTGATTTGGACCCATAATTCCTCAAGCTAATTTCATCTGAAGCAAATTTTTTATAAAAAAGAAAAATATTTTCATCACGTTACTTGGCAAGAGTGACGCTTGGTGCTATAGTCTCCTTCGCCGTCCTCTTGGGGCGAAAAAACCAAAACCATTCCGAATAGAAAGCTTGTAGATTCTTCCTGCTTCTGCACCGTTGAATGCAGCGCAAGAAATCACTTTTTAGTCCTATGAATTCCTGGCAAGGCATCCGAAGCTACCTCCGGACTCGAGTCAATCCTCAGAGCTATCAAACCTGGTTTCGCCCCACCACATTCCTGCGGGAAGAGGAGGGTGTTATCTACGTTCAAGTTCCGAACGGTGAGTTTGAGCGATGGCTACAAGAAGAATACGGCAATCTACTTCTTGAGGCCGCCCAGGAACTTAAACTTGGCAAGATGGAAATCCGTTTTATTGCCGCGCCACCCCACAACCCCCAGAAAGGTAGAGCCTCGAAAATGCAGCAGGGAAAACTTGACTTCAGCTCGATCGACCACGCACTGAACCCGAGATACACATTTGACACCTTTGTTGTGGGTGGGTCAAACCAGTTCGCCCACGCTGCTGCTCAGGCTGTAGCAGAGTCACCATCCAAAGCTTACAACCCTTTGTATCTTTATGGGGGCGTAGGGTTGGGGAAAACCCACCTAATGCAGGCCGTGGGTCACATGATCAAGAGGCGCAGGAAAGAGTCCTGCCTAGCCTACGTTAGTTCAGAGAAGTTTACCAACGAGGTCATTAACTCGCTGCGGTTTGATCGGATGGTCTCATTCCGTGACAAGTACCGAACGGTTGACACACTGCTAATAGACGACATTCAATTTCTCGGAGGAAAGGAGCGGACGCAAGAAGAATTCTTCCATACCTTTAACGCCCTTTATGAGGCTCAGAAGCAAATTGTAATTTCAAGCGACTGCCCCCCGAAAGCAATTGAAGGGTTGGCGGAACGACTAAGGTCTCGGTTCGCATGGGGCTTGGCTGCTGACATTCAACCCCCGGACCTCGAAACCAAAGTTGCCATCCTAATGAAGAAGGCCGACGACCACAAAGTCAGCCTGCCGGGTGAAGTGGCATTGTTTACTGCCAGCAAGATCCGGTCTAGCGTTCGCGATCTAGAAGGGGCGCTTACCCGTCTAATTGCCTATTCCTCGCTCACTGGCACCCCAATCACGCTACCTATGTGTCAGCAAGTTTTAAAGAATATTATAGACTTAGAGGAGCGGCGCATCACTATTGAGCAGGTCCAAAGAGCTACCTGTCAGGAGTTCGGTATAACCTTGGCAGAACTAAAGGGGAAAAGTCACCGCCGAGCTGTCGCCCTTCCAAGACAAATTGCAATGTTCCTGTCAAAGGAAATGACACCCTCCTCGCTTCCGTATATCGGCCGCGAATTTGGTGGTAAACACCACACCACAGTGCTTCACTCAATTAACAAGGTGGCGGCGCTAAGACAAGCTGACAAGGAATTGAACAATATTATTAACAAGATAAACGACTCATTATCATAAGCTTGCAATCTTTTCCACAGAGCACCTATTATCGCCTGGTATGAAAGGTGTAGTTGGGTTATGTTTTGCACAGCATTACTCAGCGGACGGCAAGATATGCACATTAAGGTTGCGCCGCTTCCCTAACAAAGGAAGACAGTTAATTAACCTTCCAAAGCTTATTGGCTACTACTGTTACTACTAGTTAATAATATTACTTAGAAAGAGTAGGTAACATATATGGAGTTTTCCGTAAAAAAAAGTGAATTTCTTCGCGAACTAAGTCTGACTCAAGGGGTTGTCGAGAAAAAAACAACTGTCCCCATTCTAGCCAACCTCCTTTTAGAATCCCACAAAGAATACGTTGACGTAAGCGCGACAAACTTAGAACTGGGGGTTCTCTTACACTGTAAAGCCAAGGTAACCAAGGAAGGCTCTTGCACTGTTCCGGCAAAGAGGCTTTGGGAGATTATCCGCGCGCTTCCGGATGCTGAGATTAAGATCAAGTCGATAAAAAATAACTGGGTCCAGCTAACATGCGAGAGGTCTACGTTTAAGTTGGCAGGGATGGAGCGGGAAAACTTCCCAGCACTCCCGAAGCTTCCAGAAACATCAGCAACTCTTCCTGCAGGTGTACTGCTAAAGACGATTGACAAAACCATCTATGCGATTTCAACCGAAGAGTCCCGATACACACTAAATGGAGCCCTGATGATACTTAAGCCTGATGCGGTTACTATGGTAGCCACTGATGGACACAGACTAACCCACCTGGAACACCAAGCTTCCATTAAAGGGCTGGACCACGAGATGCGCATATTGGTTCCGAAAAAAGCAATGGGAGAGCTGCAGCGGATGCTTAATGAGGCAGATAAAGATTTACCGGTGGAATTTTTCCGCGAAGAAAATCATATTTTTTTCCGCGTGGGAGAGAGGCTGTTAACTTCCAGAATGTCGACCGGACAGTTTCCAAATTATGAGGCCGTGTTGCCATCAGGAAACGACAAGGTGCTAGAGCTGAACTCTGGTTTAATCTGGGCAGCCGTTAGGAGGGTTGCGCTGTTGGCTGACGAGAGATCTCACGGCATTCGTTTTCAGGTGAGCGAGGGACGCCTTGAGATTTCTTCTTCGAGTGGAGATTATGGAGAAGCAAAAGAGATGCTTGAAATAAAATATAAGAAAGAACCCATTGAGATTGGATTTAATTTTCAGTATTTGTTGGACTTTTTTGGGTCACTTGACAACGAAGGAACCGTTGCTCTGGAGCTTAAAGATGAAAATAGCGCAGGGCAGCTTCGGCCCATCGGCGATCTCCCATACCGGTATCGGTATGTTGTGATGCCCATGCGAATGTGAGTGAGTGGGATGTGAGCACAAAGGCTAAAGTGGAAAAGGCTTGTTTTGGATGAGAGGGTGGATCCAGGTTGGATAAAAAAATAAAAAAGAAGAGTTCAAGAAAAAATGCCTATGGCGCGGAAAGCATTAAGGTGCTGGGAGACCTCGAGGCCGTGCGCAAGCGGCCTGCCATGTACATTGGGTCGACTGGTGAACAGGGGTTACACCACCTGGTTTACGAGGTTGTGGACAACTCAGTGGACGAGGCCCTGGCTGGTTTCTGTGACACTGTTTCCGTGGCAATTAAACCCGATTCCTCAATTGTGGTGCAGGATAACGGGCGCGGCATACCTGTGGACAGGCACAAGGAGGAGGGGCGGTCGGCGGCTGAGGTCGTGATGACCGTGCTACATGCCGGAGGAAAGTTTGACACTGACAGCTACAAAATCTCTGGTGGCCTTCATGGGGTGGGGGTTTCGGTTGTAAACGCGCTCTCTGAGTGGCTAACCCTAGAGATATGGCGGGAAGGGTTTATTTACCATCAACAATACAAGCGGGGGGTCCCTCTCTTGCCCTTAAAGCGAGGGAAGGCAACCAAAAAACAAGGAACGCGGGTAAGTTTTCGGCCTGACCCAGAGATTTTTGAAAAAATCGATTTTCACTTTGACACCCTTTCCCAACGCCTCCGCGAGCTCTCTTTTTTAAACAAAGGCCTTAAGATCACTATACAGGATGAGCGTACTGGAAAATCTCATGAGTTTCAGTATAAAGGTGGCATTTCGGAATTCGTCAAACACTTAAACAAAAACAAGTCGGTTCTACATTCAAAGCCTGTCTATGCAGAGGTGTCGCGAGAGAATCTTACTGTGGAGTTTTCCCTTCAGTACAATGACGGGTATGCAGAGACATTTTTCACATTTGCAAACAACATCAACACAGTGGATGGGGGCACCCACCTTTCTGGCTTCCGGTCAGCCCTAACCCGTGCCATTAATAATTTCGGTCAGCGCGAAAACCTATTCAAAAACCTCAAGGAAAACCTAACAGGGGAAGACGTTAGGGAAGGGTTAGTGGCTGTAATTAGCGTGAAGCTTCCACAGCCGCAGTTTGAGGGCCAGACCAAAGGAAAACTGAACAGCGATATTCAAAGCGCAGTCGCAAGTTTTGTTTACGAGCGACTAATGTCTTCTTTCGAAAAAACGCCCGCACTTGGAAAACATATTTGCTCAAAGGCTATAGAGGCTGCCCGCGCACGTGAGGCAGCCCGGAAGGCCCGCGAACTTACCCGACGCAAAGGGGCGCTTGATTCAGGGGGGTTGCCTGGCAAACTAGCTGATTGCCAAGAAAGAGATCCTGAGCGCTGCGAGCTATTTTTAGTCGAAGGAGAGTCTGCCGGAGGTTCTGCCAAACAGGGGCGGGATCGCCGCTACCAGGCCATTCTCCCCTTGAAGGGGAAAATACTCAATGTTGAGAAAGCACGTTTCGACAAAATGCTTGGGCACGAGGAGATCCGTGCCTTAATCACCGCCCTCGGCACAGGGATCGGAAAAGATGATTTTGATGTTGCGAGGCTCCGCTATAGCAAGGTAATCATTATGACTGATGCGGATGTGGATGGTTCCCATATCCGGACCCTGCTATTGACTTTTTTCTATCGCCAAATGCCGGAGCTGGTTGAGCGTGGTCATATATACATTGCCCAGCCACCACTTTTTTTGATCCGAAAGGGCCGAGCAAGTCGCTATATCCGAGACGAGAAGGAGTTTCGTCGAGAGCTCATGCGGCGAGCTACCGAAGACCACACCTTAGAGGTTGGCGACAAGAAAAAAAGAGTACGCCTTCAAGGTGGCGATTTAACAAATTTTCTGATGGCACTGACGGAATATACTGAGATGCTGTCAAAGGTAGGAAGGAGGGTGGGAGATGCTCGCGTTGTAGACGCCCTGCTGAAAATTGGACTAGAAAAGAAGGCAGAATTTGACAATCCTGCCCGTCTCCAGCAACTAGCAAAACAGTTGAAGGTTGCAGGGGTAAAGGGACTAGTTGAGACTGATAAGGGCAAGGAAAGCGCTAAGTACATGTACACCCTACAGACGGCAAGCGCACACAAAGGAAAGGTCGACTGGAAACTGATCTCTTCGGCTGATTTCAAGCGCCTTATAGTTTTACATCAGCGGGTTAGCAAGCACGATCGCCCTCCCTTCGTGATTGAGATGAACGGCACGAAAATAAGAATTGAGGACCGAGTGGAGCTTTTAGAGCATCTTGTTATTTCCGGCAAGAAAGCCCTCACCGTGCAGCGATTTAAAGGTTTAGGTGAGATGAACCCTGATCAGTTATGGAAAACCACAATGGATGCCGAAGCACGTGCGCTGCTGCAGGTTCGTGTGGAGGATGCGGTCGAAACCAATGAGATTTTTACCACTCTTATGGGTGATGTGGTTGAACCTCGGCGGAGGTTTATTGAAGAAAACGCATTAGATGTAAGGAACCTGGATGTATAATTAATAGCCCACGATCCAACAACCTACCAACAGCTTACCAGCCCTAACCCCATCCATCTACTTAAAGATAATTGAAAACATGACGCGGATAAAAAATAAAGCGTAGAACAAGGCGCAAGAAAGTAGCCCTACCTGCCTCCACCAGGATCCCTGAAGTGGACGAGGTAGGTATTTTCGGTTGACGAGAAAAATCTGAATACCGCTTATAACAAGGACGAATCCAGCGACATTTGCCACAATTTTAAATTGGTCCAAGGGGTTTCCAATCCGTATGGCGAACAGCGCAAGAAAAGTGTAGACCATTAAAATTGTGTAGTAGACTGCCTGGACCCTTCCCTTACTCCAATCGCGCACTCGTTTGCTACCCATCCACAACACGTCAGTTACGCTGCGCACCAAGATATCGGTATTCCCTAGCTGTGTTGAGAAGACGATCCAGAACCCATTTACCAATGTCAGAATCCAAAATCCAGGCCAAATTTTATCGGCCAGGAATTGTGCTTGGTATACTCCGATCCCCATTCCCTTTAACTCTGTCCCTTGTGGGATCACTGCCCCTGCTAGATTCACATTCAGAAACATCCCCACAAAGGCACCAACCCCCCATAGCCAAATCTGATCAATGTGAACATAGCGCCACCAAGTCTTCCAGTGGCTAAGGCTCATGGGCGTTACCTCAAAAATTTTTCCGGAGTGCGAGAACTCCACCTTACGCCCTGCGATAGCAGAGGGAATAGCTCCGGTCCGTGCTCCCATTCCATAGCCCTTATCTCGCATCCAATTTGTAATGGTTAAATTGCCAACCCCACCGCAGGCAGCCGTAGCAGCGAGAGTTCCCATTAGGGGCCAATTTAAGTTTCCTTGGAAACCGGAAAGCTGGAAGAAACCCACAAAGGTTCTTACCCATCCCTCCCAGGGGATAAAGAAGATATTCACCACCAATAAGAACAAGATCACCATGCCAACCATGATTATGGAGACAAACTCAAGCATCCGTTCAATGGTTCCCCCTAAGGAAAGAATTGCCACCACAAGCAACATGAGAATCGTTCCCAACCAGTGCATTGTAGTTTCGTTGGCTTCAGTCGGTAGCCTGCCAATGAAGCCCGCAATCAGGGTTACCGCAGCTGATGCAGCAAGCGCCGGCCAAGCAAGCTGCACGAAGGCGAGCAGTGCATATACGGGTGCCCAGAGCCGAGGTCCTGGCCAGAGCCGGAGGAAGCCGCCATAGATGGGCTCGCCTGTGTAGAGCGTGTAACGGATGGCCTCAAGGTTGAGGATCACCTGGAGGACGATTGCGATAGTTACCACGCCCAAAATAGATGGCCCGTACTGCACGACAGCTGCGGGTCCAGCAAGCCATTCGCCACCACCGATGCTTGCGGCTAGCAAGATTGCACCTGGCCCAACCATACGTCGGATATTACGAAATTTTACCGGCGGGGGTTCTGGGAGCTCATCCACCTGCCAGGCAGGCATCTGACCTCTATCGGTTCTCGGGCTTTCAAGCTTCTCTTCTTGACCCATTGGATTAGCGACGCTGAAATCTAACACTTGGGAAGGCGGGTGTCACCCAAAAATTAACGGCCCAACCTAGGTTTTTGGGAAGACTTTTCGCAGCTTACTGACTGCCCATTGAGCGTGTTCACGTAAAATTACATTCTTGTTAGTTTTTTCTGCCTGTTCTTCAAGCCACGGTATAAATTTTGCATCGGCCGAATTCCCCATGGCAATTGTTAGGTTTCGCAGCCAACCGAGATATTTTGTTCGTTTCAAGGGAGATAGGCGGAACAGCTTTTTAAACTCTAGCTCACTCAAAGACGCTAGTGTTTCGAGGCGCGGATGGAATAGAGTTTCATGTTCTCCGGGAAATTTAGTATTGCTGGTTAAGGGAAGGGGTAAAAATGCGTCTTCCCTGGTAGTGTCCACCTTCCTGTTCCACGGACATACGTCTTGGCAGATGTCGCACCCGAAGATATGGTTGGTCATTGATTCCCGAAAAGATTCAGGGATTGTCCCACGGAGCTCGATAGTAAAGTAAGATATGCAACGAGAGGAATCCATCACGTACGGGGCAACAAATGCCCCGGTGGGACACGCCTCCAGGCATTTTGTGCAGCTTCCGCAACGGTCAGGCGCAGGAGTGTCCGGTGTGAGATCGAGGTCAGTCAAAATCACCCCCAAGAAAAACCATGATCCCTTTTTGGTATCTATAAGGCAGGTATTCTTTCCCATCCAGCCAATACCGCTAAAGCGACCAAAGGCGCGTTCAACTATGGGCCCAGTATCGATACAAGGAATCAGGTTGACTTTAGGGGCTGTTTCCCGCAGCACTCGACAAAGCGAATCGAGCTTGCGCTTGAGAATTCGGTGGTAATCTTCGCCCCAGGCATAACGAGAAATCCACCCTCGGGGTACTTCACTAGAATTCACATCGCCCGAGCGGGGAAAAGGAGTGTTGTAAACTAGCCCAACGCAGATCACTGAACGTACATCAGGCAATACCCGGCGCGGGTCTTCCCGCTTAGGGTTTGCTAAGTAGTTCATCTTACCGCCGAACCCCTTTTTCCACCACTCCCGCGCAAACTGCAGATCACCATGACCACCTTTTTGGTTGGCATTAAACATATTAGCTGGGGAAATCCCAACCAGATCAAATCCGGCCTCGAGAGTTTTTTTCTTAACGAGTAGGCTGGTTAACATTTGCGGTTCAAGTGGAGGCGTTCCGCCCACACCATAACACGGAGTTTCTTAGTGGAGTGGTTAAGTTTTACGAGGGAGGTTGTAGTTATCATTCCTTACCCTAAATTATGCACGCTGCAGATCTCTCAAAATCCCTGGAAATATTTAATTTTCACTGAAATTAGGCAGTTACCGTTAGATTTCCAAATTCCCCGATTGACCCCCAAAAACCCCCATTGGGCACAATTAGGGTTTAGCTGTAAAGAAAAACTAATATAAGTAGGCCTTAGATTGTAGCGGGCAAGTAACCCGTATGGTGGAGTGGAGCCATAAACGGTAATTGTTTTTAAAGGCTCAGCCCCTATTGTTTTCCGG
>CAZSDV010000062.1:0-11655 GCA_964605715.1 uncultured Acidobacteriota bacterium | reverse complement strand
CATAATGCACCCTTTCCACCACACCACTCCCTTGAATCAAGAAGGGCGTGTACGTTGGGCAGTCTTTTCCAATCAGCACTCGCACTACGCGGCTTGCTAGCCGCCCCAGCACCCAACCCTCGCCATCTACAAGCTTCCATGTAATCTTGCTATTTTTCCCGCTTGGAAAATAGGTATCCATCTCACACCCATCCCGCTTAGAAATTTGCGGAACTATCTACTTTTACTTGAGGAGTAAATCTTTGTCAACCGGTTTCCCTTCACTCCCAAGGTTCAAGTGTAAATCAGCACACCAACCACCTAAATAATGTTCTAACAAGTTTAAAATCGGCGGTCTCCTGGTCGCCACTAAAGGACTAGCTTGCGTAAATCTTGTCCATCCGTAACGAGATATCAAGTAACCTTTCGCGGTCGCCGCCACGTACCTCTGCAGCACCCCAACCACGGTACCCAATTTCGTCCAACGTTTTCATGACAATTGGCCAGTCGCAATCACCTTCCAATAGTGGAACTTGAAACCCAGTCCATAACCCCTCCTGCTTCATCTTCTCGCGACTGAATTCCTTGATGTCGAGTTTGATGATGCGCTTGTTTAGAATTTTAATCCAGTGCTCAGGCCAGCCAGAATTAACGATGTTACCAACATCAAAATGCCACCCAACCATTGGGCTCTCAAATTCGTCAACATATTGAGCGGCTTCTAGTGGACTCAGGAGGAACTGGTTCCAGACATTCTCAAAAGCAATCTGAATACCTAGATCCTCAGCCAGAGGAAGTATTTTGCGAATTTCTTCTTGTGAGCGCCGATAGGCATCATCATAAGAAACACCCTTTTTGACCACTGCGGGAACAAGCAAGACACTTGTCCCTCCGTAAAATTTACAGTCGCGAATTGCCGTCTCCAAGCCTCTTCGGCCCGCATCACGCACTTCCGGGTCAGGATCACTCAGCGTTTGACGCCAGTGAACTGAGTCAACTACACCAGGAATTTCAATTCCAGTCGCATCTCGCGCCTGCAGAACTTCGCTCCTATCCAGCGCACTAGGACTATTGGGCTCTACCCCATCAAAGCCCAATTCTTTGATAAGCTTGAACTTGTCGAGAACATTTCCCTCCATCTGGATCATACCGTACTTCAAAGCCTTCTTCATTCCAGGCCTAGATGCACGCAATGCTGAAACTGAGGCCGGAAACGATGTAATAACAGCAGAAGCTGCAGGCGAAAACTCCACCTGAGTTGCAATTGCACCTCCTGCCATAATAGCTGAACTTTTCAGAAATCTCCGCCGGGATATTTCCTTAGAAATTCTACATTTACTCTTTTGGTTGTTCATTCCAAGCTCACCTCCCAATGAAAATTGACGAGGACATTCGATCTGTTTTGAAATGCACTTCCTTGTCGTTTTTGTAATCCAGGCCATGCCCCTAATCCTGATGTTCCAGAACTCTGACCGCCGAGCTATAGTTACCAAACCAAGAAAAATAATTAACAAAGAAAACAATCAAAACTAAAAACGATTACAATCATAGACACTAGACTTTACGATGTCATCCACCAAAAGATATCTAAACAATAAATGGGCAATCAATCACTCCGGGTAAGAAAAATTGCTGCTGCCAAAGCTGATTGTTGACACTTGGACCTTTTCCACCACATTATTAGATAAATCTAATCGCTGAGCCGGAGAATCAACGTGAGAAACTTCCGAACTTTTTTATTCTTGGCCCCGTTCCTGTGGGTATCGGTAGCGTTACTTTCTTTTCTTCCTCTCCTTACAGCTAAAGCAAATGAGGAAGGAAATCAAAAAACTAAAATGGTTACTCTACATACCAACTATGGTGACATCATCATCACCCTATTTCCCGAAAAAGCACCTCTGACAGTAAAGAATTTCCTGCGCTACTGCCAAGAAGGCCACTACGACAACACTCTGTTCCATCGCGTCATAAGTTATTTTATGATTCAGGGTGGCGGCATGAAGCCAGGGATGGAGGAGAAATCAACCCACGAACCGATAAAAAATGAAGCAAATAATGGCGTCAGCAATGCCATGGGAACTATTGCCATGGCCCGTACCGGTGATCCTCATTCTGCTTCCGCACAGTTCTTTATTAACGTTGCTGACAACCTCAGCTTGAATTACAGTGCACCAACTCCTGGCGGCTGGGGTTACTGTGTATTCGGAATGGTCAGCGAAGGTATGGACGTAGTCGACAGCATTCGAAAAGTTCCTGTCACCTCAATACCTGGCTATGACGACGTTCCGGAAAAAGATGTGATTATTAAAGGAGTGACGGTCGCTCAATAGAACTAAAGGGGAAATCCTACCAACCACTGTGGGTAATCCAAACATGGCTGCCAAAAGCTGCAAAACACATCCCTTAATCCTGCGTGATCCCTTACTTTTCAAGAGATGTCTTCAGTTAGCTCTAAATTTGATACCACAGAGTCACTCAAACCTGGAAAGTCCTTTAAAATTTGGAGGTTTTTCCAGTCCTGCAGTCCAACGACTTGCGAGGACTACCCCAGCCCCCACCTCCAGGAGTCTCAATACGCAGGACATCTCCATCGCTGGCTGAAAAAATGGCCTTCGAGGGCAATTCGGAGCTTTTGTGATGACGAATCAGAAAACTTTTTCCCCTTCTGCCAGGCTTTCCACCCGAGAGCCCATAAGGAGGTATCCGGCGGCGTTCAGAAAGAATTGTTCCACGCACATCCCCCAGAAATTCAATTTCACGAATAATACCTTCACCACCACAATAATATCCAGCTCCCCCTGAACCTCTACGAAGCCCATATTGGCGCACACGGATGGGATAGGCAGATTCGAGAACCTCTATAGGCGTGTTAAGCGAGTTGGTCATGTGGGTATGAATCCCTTTTAATCCGTCTGAAGTGGGACGGGCACCCATCCCACCTGCAATAGTCTCGTAATAAGCAAATGGCTTCCGGGTGAAAGGACTCACTCCTCCAAAGGAAAGGTTATTCATTGTTCCCGAGCTTGCTGCCGGAATAATATCAGGCAAAGCAACGGAAAGGGCTCTTAGTAATACATCAACAATGCGCTGTGATGTCTCCACGTTTCCTGCAGCAACCGCAGCAGGAAGTTTCGCATCCACCACGCTGTCTTTAGGAGTGAACACCTCAATTGGGTCCATCAGGCCTGCACAAGCAGGAACATCTTCTCCTAGCAAACAACGAAAAACATAATAAACAGCAGACATGGTTATGGCTAGCACTGCATTCACGGGACCGCGACTCGAAGGGGCAGAACCAGTAAAATCTACCCTTACTTTACTACCCCTAACAGATAAGGTCACGAACAAGCGTATGGGGCTAGTACTGAACCCATCGTCGTCGAGAAAATCCTCAGCCTCATATCTTCCATCAGGAATGCGCGCAAGGGCTTTCCTCATCAAACGAGCAGAGTAATCTTGAAGTGCATCAAGGTAGAATCTTGTCTTGGATATGCCGTACTTCCCTGCCAATTCTCTCAGGCGCCTTTCCCCAAGTCGACAGGCGGCTACCTGGGCCATCAAATCTCCTTCCCGCTCTCTGGGTGTGCGGACGTTAGCCAGAAGTAGGGTCATCGTGGTGGGGCTAATCTCTCCTTTCCGAATCAAATGCACTGGAGGAATTCTCAACCCCTCCTGGTAGATTTCCTCGCTTAATCCCATAGAGGCGGGTTGTGCACCACCAATATCAGAGTGATGGGCTCGGCTGGCCACATAAAACAGTGGCTTGCGTAATCCACCAACCTTGATCGGGGCAACAAGTGTTATATCTGGAAGATGCGTGCCACCTCCGTAGGGATCATTTAGCATTGCAATATCTCCCGGCTCAAGATTCAAGGACTCGATCGCAGTTGCAACTGAGAATGGCATCGATCCCAAATGCACGGGCATATGATCACCCATGGCCACCACTCGTCCCATGCCGTCAAAAACCGCACAGGAATAATCCCTTCGCTCTTTAATGTTGGGTGAAAAAGCAGAACGCCGAAGAGCTGCCCCCATTTCCTCAGCAACTGAATGAAACAGGTTCTTAAAGATTTCTAATTCAGAGGAACTAATGGATCTATTAGGCATTGGAGCTTAGCACCAAATTAAGATACTCGTCCACGCGGCAAATGAAACCAGGTGGAATAACAGTTGTCGAGCTGTACTCAACCACGACAGCCGGCCCCTTAAGGCATGATCCGGATTGAAGGTGGTCACGATCAAAAAATGGTGTCAGGTAAAAATGCTGGTCAAACCAAGCCTTCTTGTTCCCTATAAAGGCATCCTGATAGTGAACTGTTTGTTTTGGTCGTACCGCCTGAAGGGATGGCTTCGGGGTGCGTACAACCTGACGGACCCTGAGATTCACAACTTCCAGTGATCTCCCTGGATCAGCATAGCCGTAGGTTTTCTCATGTTCACGATGAAAATCTCCTCTAAACCCCCTTGTAAAAGGAATATCCAGCTCATAACTTTGACCCACATATCGAATCCCAAGCTGGCGCTTAACGTGGACCGTAGAAGAAAGAAGCTGATCTCTTCTAAGTTGTCTGAGCGCAGACTGTTCAAGCTCAGAAAAGCCATGCTCAAGACTTTGCAGAAACTTCTGTGTCGCACGAACGTGACAATTCACTGACTGAGATGGAACCGCCAGGAACAGAGACCGGGAAACATCCATGACAATGTCAGAAAGCAAAATTCCCAAGGCGGAAAAAACGCCAGGATTCTGCGGCACAATTACCTTTCTGAGGCCAAGCGACTTAGCTAGGTCGGCAGCATGTAATCCACCAGCTCCACCAAATGCAATCAGTGAAAAATCTCTTGGATCGTACCCGCGTTCGATTGAAATTACCCGCAACGCCTTCTCCATGGTGGCATTCGAGACGGCGATGATTCCACGCGCAAGGCCACGTGATGCCCTAAAACTTCCTCTTTTATCACTCCCTCTCCTTTTTCTTTGCCCAAGGAAGTTTTCAAAAGATTTTTTCGTTGCTTTTTTATCAAGATCAAATTTTCCACCTAGGAAGCACTTTGAATCCAGGTGGCCAAGGAGCAAGTGGGCATCTGTTACGGCAGGCGTTACACCTCCCTTGCCATAACAGATCGGGCCAGGGTCCGACCCGGCACTCTCAGGTCCTACTCGAAGGGCACCGCCCACGTCCAACCGTGCCAGCGATCCTCCTCCTGCACCTACTGAGTGAACGTCGAGTACAGGGACGGCAACTGGTAGATTGCCTAGCATGGTCTCATGGGTTGTGCGCGGGGGCCCGTCAAGCAAGCAGACGTCGGTCGAGGTTCCACCCATATCAAAGCTGATTGCCCGCCGGATACCTACATGCTTAGCTAGCCATGCTGTAGCCACAACTCCTCCTGCAGGACCTGAAAGGATGGTGCGCACGGGTTCCTGTGCTGCCCGAGCTGCGGTCGTGATACCTCCATTTGACTGCATGACATACACTTGTGTACCTGCATTTTTGTTTTTTCTTTTTTTGGAGATGGCCTTCCCCACGGGGAAATAACGCTTTGCTTCTTGTTCCAGTCGAAATAGATAGCGGCCAAGCCGAGGAGCTAAGTAAGCATTGATCACTACCGTAGAGAGTCGCTCGTATTCTCGAAATTCTGGAAGAATTTCGTGCGATACCGAAACTGGTAGATTAAGTTTCTTTAGCGCACGTGCAACTACTCTTTCATTTTTAGGGTTTTGGAATGAAAACAAGAAGCAAATGGCAACTGATTCAGCCCCGGAATCCCTTACCTGCTGCCGCAGACGACGAACCCCGGCCGGCGTCGGATGAGTAAGGATTTTCCCGTCTGATTTGGTTCGTTCCCTGACCCCCCACCGCAGCCGTGGAACAACCAGCGGTGGATCACGCTGGACATCTAGATTGTAAAGCTCAGGTCTGTTCTGGCGACCGATTTCGACCAGATCCTCAAAGCCCGCTGTTGTAAGAAGGGCCACGCGAGCACCACTGCGTTCCAGTACGCTGTTAGTCCCAACTGTCGTACCATGAATAAGCGTAAGAACTCTCTTTGATTTCCGACTAGCCAAATCCAATGCCGCCTGAACAATGGTTTTAGCGTGATCGTCAGGTGTTGAAAATACCTTGAGGATCTTAAGCCGTGATCCAACCATGACCACGCAATCTGTAAATGTCCCACCTGTATCTGCACCAATTCGCATAAGCTTCCTAGGCTGAGGCTTGCCAGAGTGAGATGATAACGTGTGTTGCTATTTTTAGGTAGTACAAGAGCAGTTCTTCCTTCTCGTTTTGAAAATGCGTATCCTTTCGTTTATAATTTCAGAGGTCACTGAAAATGAAATTTTTTTTAACTGCCCTGCAAACAATGTTCTTGCTATTAATAGCAGGGGCATCGGCCATTACACCCAAATCTTTATTCCCTGCAGACTCCCATGAGCAATATGAAGAAGCCTTCAAAAAAACAGTTCTCCCTTTCTTGAACAGTAACTGTGTTTTCTGCCACAACAAAACACTGAGGACAGCTGACTTGCAACTTGAAGATATTCGTACACTTCAAACAGGACTTGAAAATGAGGAAATTTGGAATAAGATCCGAGAAAAGCTCCATCGTGGAGAGATGCCACCCAAAGGACAGCCACGCCCTGACTTTAAAACGGTAAATACAATCATCAGGTGGATTGATTCAAATCCTAACCGCGGACTTCAGTCCCAAAAACCTGACCCTGGACGAGTAACAGCAAGGCGACTAAACCGGTCTGAATATAACAATACAATCCGCGACCTACTAGAAGTAGATCTCCGACTGGCAGATGATTTTCCAGTTGATGATGAAGGCTACGGATTTGACAACATCGGCGACGTCCTGTCGGTTTCCCCGGTCTTGATGGAAAAATATATGGCAGCTGCAAATAAGATTGCGCAGGCAGCCATCGTCACTCCCTTGCGTATCAAACCTATACTTGAGAAATTCTTGGCACCGAGAGAAGTTGGTGGCCAGGTAACCGTCAACTCAGACGGCTCACTCAACATTAAGCACAGGTTTCCTGCAGAGGGAGAATATGAATTTCAAATCAAAGTTGTCGATCGCCGATACCGGAAGTCGGAACAAGAAAAAGGCTTACCTCTTCCTGCGCCTGCCCAGATGACCGCCTCACTTAACGGGCAACAGGTAAAAGTTTTTAATGTGGCAGCAGACAAATACGAACAGCCTAATTATCATTTTCAGCTACAAATTCCAGCAGGCGAACAACGGATATCAGCTAAGTTTAGTTCTGACGTAAGGGAGTATCAGCTGTCAGCTTATTTTGCTTCTGACGTAAAAGAAGGGGGCAAAGAAGCTGAACGAAAGCTGTTCGTTGATAGTTTTACCATTCTTGGGCCTAGAAATGTGAAGCAGCCAGCCTTGACTGAAAGTCACAAAAAAATCATGATCTGCGGCCAGCCAGAAGGAACCTATCAAGCAGAGTGTGCAAAAATAATTCTGGCTAATCTTGCACACCGGGCATACCGTCGACCTCTCCGTGATGGAGAGGTCGATTCCCTGCTGAACTTAGTTAAGCTTGCTAACGAAGAAGGGGATACTTTTGCCCAGGGGATCCAGCTTGCCCTCAGAGCTATTCTGGTTTCACCGCATTTTCTGTTTCGCGTCGAGAAAGATCATAGCCCCGGGAATCCCGATAATTCACATGAAATTAACCAGTACGAGCTAGCCACTCGGCTTTCTTATTTCCTATGGAGCAGTATGCCAGATAAGGAGCTATTTCTGGCGGCTAAAGATGGCAATCTTAGAAATCCAAAAGTGCTCAAAAGGCAAATTCGTAGAATGCTTGGAGATCTGAAATCCAAAGCCCTGGTCCAAAATTTTGCAGGACAGTGGTTGCAGTTACGAAACCTGGAGAGCGTCTCACCTGATCCAATCCGATTTCCTAAATTTGACGAAGAATTACGTATGGCGATGCGACGCGAAACAGAATTGCTCTTTGAGGCTATCCTGCACGAGGACCGCAGCATTATCGACTTCCTAGATCCTCCATTTACCTTCCTGAACGAACGCCTGGCCCGCCACTACGGAATCAAGGGAGTAATGGGGAAAAACTTTCGCCTTGTTCCTATAGAGAACAGCCAGCGCGGCGGCCTACTAACTCAAGCCAGCATATTAACTGTGTCCTCCTACCCCACACGTACTTCACCGGTAATCCGAGGAAAGTGGCTGCTTGAAAACATTCTTGGAGCTCCACACCTGGAACCTCCTCCAGGGGTGCCGCCACTCGATGACAATAAAGTAGGAATTAATGGGACCCTACGCACCCAGCTGGAGCAACACAGGTCAAATCCTGCCTGTGCTGTATGCCATGCAAAGATTGATCCACTTGGATTTGGATTTGAAAACTACGACGCTACCGGTGCCTGGCGCACACACGATGGGAAGTATCCCATCGATGCCTCCGGTATGTTGCCGGGAGGAGAGGTATTCTCCGGACCTAGCGAACTCCGAGCCATTCTCACTAATAAAAAAAAGGATTTCACTCGGTGCCTCACTGAAAAAATGTTAACCTTTGCCCTGGGGCGTGGCCTTGAAAGCTATGACAGAGGTGCCGTCGAGACGATTGTGCGGCGCATCGAAGCTCACGAATATCGTTTTTCGCGGTTGGTGCATGAGATTGTAAATAGTATGCCTTTCCGGATGCGAAGAAATAAGGGGTGGACTCAATGATTCGTAATCGCGTACCAAGACGTACCTTCTTAAGGGGTTTGGGTACAGCAATATCACTGCCAATGCTAGATGCCATGACACCAGCTTTCGCCTCAAAGCTTGACTTGCAAACCAACGCCCCTTGTAGATTGGCCTTCGCCTATGTTCCAAACGGAATCATTATGAAGAGCTGGACTCCGACAGCAGAAGGAGCCAACTTTGAAATTCCCAGCACCCTTGAACCTTTGTCGCCATATCGAAAAAATTGGATGCTGCTTTCGGGATTGACCCACAATAACGGGCGGGCGCTTGGTGATGGTGCAGGTGATCACGCTCGTGCTGCCGGTTCATATCTCACCGGCGTACACCCTCGAAAAACCAACGGTGCAGATATCAGGAATGGAATATCTGTAGACCAGGTAGCTGCAGAAGCTATTGGAGGAACGACACGCTTCCGTTCAATCGAACTGGGTACAGAGCATGGCAGACAAGTGGGAAATTGTGATTCAGGCTACAGCTGCGCCTACAGCAACAGCATTTCCTGGCGATCGGAAACTAGCCCCATGCCTCCCGAAGTAAACCCTCGCCTGGTCTTTGAAAGGTTGTTCGGCATAACAGGAGCAAATAACGACCCAACAACTCGTGCGAAACGAATGCGTTACGAAAAGAGTATTCTTGATTTTGTCCAGGAAGATACGCAAAGCCTAAAGGTAGAGTTGGGACCGACTGCCCGGCGCAAGCGTGACGAGTTTCTCTTCGCTATCCGCGAAGTCGAGAGGCGGATTGAAACTGCCGAACGCGACACAGAGAAAAAGATACCCTCCATCAGCCAACCTGGTGGGATCCCGATGGACTACGCGGAGCACTTACGGTTAATGTTTGACTTACAGGTCCTGGCCTTTCAGACCGACTTAACTCGAATCACGACCTTCATGTTGGGCCGCGAGGGCAGCAACCGTCCCTATCGAGAAATTGGAGTTCCTGAAGCTCACCATGGGCTAACCCACCATCTAGGTGACGCGAAGAAAATAGCCGACGTTAGCAAGATTAACCGATACCACATGGAGCAATTCGCCTACTTTATTGGGAAACTCCAATCGACTCCAGACGGCGACGGTACCCTACTCGACCACTCCATGGTTGTTTACGGGAGTGGCTTAGCAGATGGCAATCGTCACACCCATCATGATCTCCCAGTCCTGATGGCAGGAGGTGGGTGCGGGACGCTTAGAACAGGGCACCATATCCGCTTCCCTCAAGAGACACCTATGACCAACCTGTACCTCTCACTTCTCGACCGTGTCGGAGTTCGTCCGGAAACGCTCGGCGACAGCAACGGTCAACTTGAGCACTTATCGGAAATATAAGACCTTCCGTTTGATAAAATCCCTTTCGTTCTTCTAGCGCTTTATATTGAAAACATCAAGCATGGGGACTGGGCCACCACTAGTAACCACCTGAGGCATAATCCCATTCCATTTCTCAACGGCAGTCCTCTGAACCTCGATTTGTCGCAAACGGATCAATTGCGGCGTCACCTGAGCCTTTTGAAGTTCCAATCCTCTGGCTTCCGCTTGGGCTCGGACAATTTCCTGCTGCGCCTCAAAATCCACCCTCGCCAATGCATTCTCCGCTTCTAATGCCTGCTGGACAGCGGTAACCTTCGCCTCAATGGCTTGCTGAAATGCAGATGAAAACTGAAAATCAGTAATCGAGAGCTGTACAACATTCATCCCCAATGGAGTTAATCGTTCCGCCATTAAAGATTGAAGTTCGCTTTTCACCGCTGGCCGCTGAGTAATTAACTCTTCAGCATTGTAATTTGCCGTCACTGATTTGACTGCCTCTTGAATGTAAGGCTGGATGATCCGGGTTTCGTACTGCCGGCGCATGGTACGATAAATTTCTCCCACATCAGCAGCCGCCAATTGAAAATTCAAGGTGACTTCCGTGGACACCACCTGCAAGTCCTTACTCGAAGAAGTTGCAGGAGCAGTGTATTTCTGGATCTGGGTAGACATCAGAACTACCTGATGCATGAATGGAACCTTGAAATAGAGTCCCTCACCCTTAACCTCACCCGTCACAGCCCCAAATCTCAATAGAACACCTTGTTGGCCTGCGCCCACCGTCCCTACGCTTCCCCCGATCACCATCAAGGCAACCAAAACAATTACAACTATAACTAACTTCTTTCCTAATCCTTTTGGAATTCCAAGCTCTTGTGCTTCATAAGTTGCCATCGTTGTCTCCTTTTCCAGATCAAAAACTATATTCTTTTTTCGGCTTTAATTGGAATCATAGGCTACTCGCCCATTGCTGTCCAGTTCTTCCAGCAGCAAATAGCATCCCTTACAAGAAAACTTACTTTTGCCATTGAAAGTCCGTCAATACCGCAAGGCAATTTACTAAAACTGAAAACCAAATAAGAATTTCACCCTCTATTTTTTTAATGATGCCATTTACCCACATAGAGACGGTGAGTTAAGATGTTATTCTTACAGAAAGAATCTACAAACTTTCAAATAGTTAGGGGAAATCAATGAAAAAAGTTGCTGTCCCTTTATCATCCATCTTCATCGCATCAGCTCTTGCCGTGGCATTATTAGGGGAATTTACCCCAGAACAAGAAAGGAATTGGCCTCAATGGAGAGGACCCCATGCAAGTGGTGTAGCTCCCCATGGAAATCCACCTTTGAAATGGGCTGAAAACAAAAATGTGAAATGGAAGGTTAAAATTCCGGGACAAGGCTCATCCACTCCAATTGTGTGGGGCAACCGAATTTTCGTTACCATGGCTATACCAACCGGTGCGAAAATTAAGCCGGAAAAAACAGATAGTTTTGGAATGGGAATCATACAGCCAACAAGGATAAACAAGTTCGCCCTCTGTGCTCTGGATCGAGATACAGGAGAAATCATATGGAAACGCACCTTGAAAGAAGATCTCCCTAGCGAGGGCATACACCCCACTAACACCTG
>CAZSDV010000061.1:0-11810 GCA_964605715.1 uncultured Acidobacteriota bacterium | reverse complement strand
TAAGGTAAGAAAAAAGTAAAGACACTGCAATGGCTGAATCTTTGCCTTCGTTACCCTTCAGGCGCTTTTCAATTTTTTGTGCCAATTGCTCCATCTGATCTTGTTCTAGGGGTATCACGACCTCTCCCCTAGCATCAGTACGCTCCTTAACTCCCAGACAATTGCGCATTTCAACAAAAGGAAATGGCTTAGTCCACTCGAGGGAATAGTGGTGTTGGCGGTTTATACGTTGAATGTAGAGGACATCTTCAAAGCCCTCAGTGGTGACATAAATTACGTGCGCACCTCTGCGCTGGAGTAGCGCGTTCGTGGCAACTGTAGTTCCTAAAATTAAAAAGTCAATGCTCTCCGGGGGTAGTTCTGATTCCCTAACCACACCCACGATAGCCTTTACAGGATTATCATGCGACGAAGGTCGCTTGGAAGCAACCAACTCACCAGTTGCCTCATCTAGGGCAACGAAGTCAGTAAAGGTCCCACCCGTATCGATTCCACACCGGACACTCATACTTATATCCAAGATATTAATGGCAAAACACAGCTTCTCTCAGACCGTCAAGCTCCTCGTTGTAACAATATTAGGTCTGTTCAGCAGCAACGAGATCATCCCTTTCTACATGGCAAGCTGTAAAACATCCTCTTCCTTGACCACCTTGGATTGGAGATGCCCCGTAACTCGGCCCTTGCTCATGACGATAATACGGTTGCAGAGGGAAAGAATCTCCGGAATATCGGAAGAAACCAATAAGATGGCCGATCCTCTTTTCGCCAGATCCACTACAAGCTGATGAATTTGACTTTTGGCACCTACATCCACCCCGGCAGTTGGCTCGTCCAGAAGGAAAATTTTTGCCTGGGTGCTCAGCCACTTAGCCAGCGCAACCTTCTGTTGGTTGCCGCCACTGAGGGTACCTGCCAGTTGTCTCCTCCCTCTCGGGCGTATACCCATCTTACCGATTACTTCATCAATAAATTGGCTTTCTTTCTTGAGTTTAAGAATTCCACGAGAAGTAAACCGGTCGAGAATTGACATGGTGATATTTTCACCGATAGGTTGGCACAGGATCAAGCTTTCTTTGTGTCGATCCTTAGATAGGTAGGCAATCTTTTGTTTCAAGGCATCATCAGGAGAGTGAATTTGGACAGGGTTACCATCAACGTAAATCCTTCCTTTATCGTAAGTCCTGGCACCAAAGATCGCCTTACAGAGTTCTGTTCGACCCGACCCTATCAATCCAGCAAAACCCAAAATCTCCCCTGCATGAACCTTGAAACTTATATTTTCGAAAGCACCCTCTCTAGTTAAGTTCTGGATGCGCAATAATTCACTGCCAGTTGCTTTCGGTAATTTCAGGGACCTTTCCACCCAATCTTTACCAACCATCTTCCGGATAAAAAAAGAGGGGTGGACCTGATTATCTAGAGAATAAGTCCCAACAATTTTTCCATCCCTGAGAACTGTCACCCGATCAGAAATTTGAAAGATCTCCTCCAAGCGATGTGATACATAAATAACTGTTTTTCCTTGTGATTTAAGTTTACGAATAATCCTAAACAACTTACCCAGTTCGCTCGGACCTAGAACTGCGGAAGGTTCATCCATGATAAGAACCTGCGCAGAAACTGATAAAGCCCGAGCAATTTCGGTAACTTGTTGGCTGGCAACATCCAAATCTCCAGCACGACGGTGCTCGTCCAAACTGAAACCCAAATGCTCTAGCAGGCCAATTGCATCACTGTAAAGTTGTTTCCAACGGACTAGACCTAGCCTGTTTTTGGGCATTCGTCCAAGGAAGATATTCTCCGCGACCGTCAGGTCGGGAACCAAGCTTGAATGTTGATGAACAATGGAAATTCCCGATCGCAGTGCTTGTTGAGGATTATCAACACGAACGACATGACCGCGCATACAAACTGCGCCGGAGTCTGGCTTAAGGGCACCGGAGATAATCTTCATGAGGGTTGATTTACCGGCCCCATTCTTGCCCACCAGGGCGTGCACTTCGCCAGCCCTAGCGGAGAAAGAAACGCGATCCAAGGCACGCGTTCCACCGAAGTCTTTTGTAATCTCCCGAGTTTCTAACACGCTACCTAACCTGTATAGCCCTTGACCTAAAAATAGACGTATCACCCTTGTTCAATTGCAGCAATCTGTTTATTGGTTTAGTAAGACGAGATTTCCTCCTCACTGATGTCTCAGGTAATGTGTGTGAGCTCTATAATTCAAACTGAAAAAAACCGTTATGGTATACGGAAACCAAGCCTCCACTTCCTACCAAAAACTACCCGCATTTTTTCGGACCCGATTGCCATGGGCAGCCATCCGCTCAAATTCCCATTTCCCGGGAGGACGCCAATCATTGAGTAGTCCCAGGTCTTGTTCCAGCTCTTTGTGGTCATTGGGAGCAGTCAAAACAATATTTGCAGCTGGATTCGCCAGCACAAAACGATACCATTCAGGTGCAGGCAGGAGTTTAAACGCGGAGGGATCATCATGAGTAGGCTTCAACAGCTCACCCCAACGAAGTGCCGTGTAACATACAACTGGTATATTCATCCTCCGAGTTACAGGAAAAACATCTTGCTCAGCTCCTCGATGCGCAGCATTGTATCGAATCATCAATAGGTCCACCGCGCCCGTCTCAGTCACCATAGCCCCTAAACCTCGCTGGTGCGTCGTAAGGCCAATAAAGCGCACCTTTCCTTGTTGTTGCGCCCCACGCAAAGCTTCTAGAGCTCCACCTAAGCCGGAAATCTCTCTCCATTCGGAATTACTTTCCGTATAATAAAAAGTTACGACATCTATCCAGTCTGTTTTCAGGTCTTTCAGGACCTTTTCCAGTTCGCGGAGCACCTTCGGGCCCTGATGGGCATATAATTGGGTGGCAAGTACCACGCGGGTCCGGTCAAGGTCCGGCATAGCCCGTCGGATGCCATCATCATGTCCCGACCAATTCAGATAGTTGACACCTCGTTCAACTGCGTACTTTACCGAAGCTGCGGGCAGGTGAGTGTTCCCTCGTGTTGCCAACCCCAGACGAAGCACCTTCGGGCATCTATTACCAAGATCTGTATAGCGTGGGAAAGGATTCCCAGGTAAGCCTTTCCCGGTAATGGAAAGTGGGGGGTTCGTCACAACAAAAAGATTATAACCCTTGTCGACTTGGCATGCACCTTTACCCGAGCTAGGATGTATATAGCAAGAGGACATGAGGATCATTATGGCCTGGATTCAAACAATCTCCGAACAGGAAGCAAAAGGAAAACTTAAGCAAGAGTATGAAGCTGCACTAAAGCGTACTGGTAAAGTGTACAACGTCCTGAAGATCATGAGCCTGAACCCTGCAATGCTCCACACCTCGATGGAATTTTACAAGGCGCTCATGCACCACCGCTCCCAGCTTCCTCGAGCTGTAAGAGAAATGTTAGCTGTGGTAGTGTCCTCCGCAAACCAATGTCACTATTGAATTTTAGCTCACGCAGAGGATCTGCGTATGGTAACTAAGGATGCAAAACTGACTGAACGGATCCAGAATGATTGGAGAAAGTTAAATCTAGATGAAAAAACACAGAAACTACTTGAATACGCAGAGAAGTTAACAGAAAAACCTGCATCATGTACACGCAAGGATATTGAAAATCTGCGAGCCGCAGGTTTTTCAGATACTGAGATTCACGACGCTATCCAAGTAATCGCCTACTTCAACTACATTAATAGGGTTGTGAGTGCGATGGGCTGCGACCTAGAGCCTGAATGGCAGCAAAATCAATAACGCAGCGGAAACGGAAAATTTACTGAATTGAAAATTAACAAGGTACAGCGAAAATTCAATTTTTCTCTCGAGGAAAAGAGGTTCTTCGGCGCCGGTGATCGCGTTGGCGTCGCCATCTCGAGTGGAGGGGATTCGGTGGGCCTTTTTCATTTGCTCAAACAGGTGGCTCTCCCCAAAGGCCTACAGCTTGCCTTAGTGCACTTGAACCACAAACTCCGTGGTGCTGATTCCGATGAAGATGAATTATTCGTAAAGGAGCTGGCCCTTTTGCACAACCTCCCTATTTTCTGCCAAGAAATCGATGTTGCCGGTGAGGCGAATCGCAAGGGAGCCAACTTAGAAGCCACGGCCCGGCGCTTGCGATATGAATTTTTTCAGTCACTGATAAGAGATGGTCACCTGGATAAAATTGCCACTGGGCACACGGCCAATGATCAGGCTGAAACTGTCCTGCTCCGATTGCTGCGCGGCAGCGGCACTGAAGGTCTGGCAGGAATCTATCCAAACTTAGAAGGAAAAATTGTGCGTCCCTTATTAGGAATTGCGCGCCAGGAGATACTTGAATTCCTAAAAGAAAAGTGTCTGCCTTTCCGTGTTGATCAGAGTAACTTTGACAAGCGATTCCTGCGTAACCGTGTTCGGGCTGACTTGTTGCCTAAGCTTGAACAGGAGTTTAATCCACAAATTACCAAATTGCTCTCAGAGCTCGCTGAACGGTCTCGTGATGAGGAAGACTACTTAAAAAGAGCAGCTGAATACTGGCTGAAAAAGTCAACCACGAATACGAGAGGGAGGCATTCCATCCCTCTCAGCGCACTACGTCAACTACCTCCCGCTCTCGAAAGAAAGGTTCTAAGGTCAGCAATCCGAGACTTCAGCAGTGGATCCGCTTCTCTGACACATAACCAGATAGAAGCTTTGCGGAGGTTCACTGCAGACCGGTCAGGAAGTGGGAAAATTCCTCTTCCTTGTAACTTAATAATTCATAAAGAATTCGGAAATCTGGTCCTGACAAAACAGGAAGTCCCACCCAGAACCTATCGATATTCAATCAAAGCTCCGGGCGAACAAGAAATTCCTAGCTTAGGATTAGTCCTCCAATTTAAAATTATTGATACGCGAACAATGCGAGGAAAGTATAATGGTGTAAGGTTAAAGGCTGGTGTCGATTGGCATAAGATTGCCACTCCCTTGGTGGTTCGGAACTGGGAGGCGGGGGATCGCTTTCAACCTACAGGGCGCCAAGAACCAGTAAAACTGAAAAGGTTGCTCTGTCGGCATAAGATATCTGCTTCGCGCAAGAGACTCTGGCCCGTTGTAACAGCAAATGGAAAGGTTATTTGGGTAAAGAATCTTTCGGTGGGGAAAAATGTTGCGGTAACGCCTGAAACCCGGCAGATTCTTTTGATCAGGGAAAAGAAAACGAAAGATGAATAACAGTTGAGAAAAAACTTGGCGAAAACTTTTAAGCTGAAGGTTTTCGTGGCAAGTCCGGATCCGTCGGTCGAATAGAGAGATAGTTGAGTGAATTCAGCAACTAAAAACATTATCTTCTGGGTGGTCATGATCGCTACAGCCTTGTTACTCTGGGCAGTGGTAACCTCTCGTCGAAGTGGCCGTGTAGACCAGCCAAGTTTCACCCAGTTCATGGAGTCGGTAGAAGGCGGCAATGTCCGCGAAGTGACCCTGATAGGGGTAAACGTTCAAGGAACCTACAATAAGGAAAATGCCCGGTTTCGAACAACCGTTCCGGCAAATTATCCTGAGCTAGTCAAAACTCTCCGCGAGAAAGGCGTCAGCATAACAGTGAAGGAGAGCTCCGGTAGCTCCTGGGTAACTTGGATTGCAAATGGCCTTCCCATGATCCTGCTTTTGGGTCTTTGGATTTTCTTCATGCGCCAGATGCAAAGCGGCGGAAACAAAGCCCTCTCCTTCGGCAAGAGTCGTGCCCGACTTCTCTCCAAACAGCAAAAGAAAGTTACCTTTAACGACATAGCTGGGGTTGAAGAAGCCAAAGAAGAGCTGCAAGAAATCATCGAGTTTTTGCGGGAACCACAGAAATTCCAGAAACTAGGTGGGCGCATTCCAAAAGGTGTTCTGCTAGTTGGGCCTCCAGGAACTGGAAAAACCTTAATGGCCCGAGCCATTGCAGGTGAGGCAAGTGTTCCCTTCTTCTCAATCTCTGGTTCAGATTTCGTTGAAATGTTTGTCGGGGTGGGCGCGTCCCGCGTGCGCGACCTCTTCGAACAAGGCAAGAAAAATGCTCCCTGCATCATCTTCATTGACGAAATTGATGCAGTAGGGAGACATCGGGGAGCAGGACTTGGTGGTGGTCATGATGAGCGTGAACAGACACTTAATCAACTTCTTGTGGAAATGGACGGGTTTGAATCAAATGATGGCGTCATCCTTATCTCAGCTACCAACCGCCCAGATGTCCTCGACCCAGCCCTACTTCGGCCCGGACGTTTTGACCGTCGCGTGGTTGTAAGTCGACCTGATGTGGGTGGACGCGAAGGAATCCTAAAAGTTCACACCAAGAAAATACCTCTCTCCAAAGATGTCAAGATTTCGATCATTGCCCGTGGCACGCCTGGATTTTCGGGAGCTGACTTAGCTAATCTAGTTAACGAATCAGCCTTACTCGCAGCCCGCCTCAATCGAAAACACGTGGCTATGGCTGATTTCGAAAATTCCAAAGACAAAGTCCTGATGGGAGCTGAGCGGAGATCACTCGTGCTCAGCGAAGAGGAAAAGAGAAATACGGCCTTCCATGAAGCAGGCCACGCACTGGTAGCGCAAACAATGCCTCATGCTGATCCTCTGCACAAAGTTACCATTATCCCGCGAGGAATGGCCTTAGGAGTTACAGTAACCTTGCCCGTCGACGACAAACACACCTACACCAAAGATTTTCTCGAGGACCAAATCGCCATTATGATGGGAGGTCGGGTTGCAGAGGAAATGTTCTTAAACCACATCACGACCGGAGCAGGCAATGACTTGGAACAGGCTACTGCACTTGGCCGCCGAATGGTCTGCGAATACGGAATGTCAGAATTGGGTCCGCTTTGCTATAAAAAAAATCAAGATCAAGTATTCCTAGGCCGCGATTTGGCCGCACCACGAGATTTCAGTGAAGACACAGCTATCAATATCGATAAGGAAGTGAAGAAAATCCTTACCAGGGCCTATGAACGAGCCCGTGAAGTACTGGATTCGCGACGGAAAACACTAATCCGAATTGCCGAAACATTGCTTGAACGTGAAGTGCTGGATGCCAAAGAAGTTAACCTCTTAATCGAAGGGAAAGAACTGCCAGCCTTAGTCCGTGAGGATCCCCCCCCACTGCCGAACGAGACTAAGCCAGTTCCGGAAGTCCTGAAGCCAACAAACGCAAAAACTCCCCGGCAAAGCGAACGGCCTCAGCCAGCTTGAGGAATCCTTCTATGCTGCCTGAACCTTCGGCATTCCCAAAAGGAAGTTCACCTCTACCTAAAAATGAACACGCCCTTCCGTGAATACCTCACTCTTCGAAACAAGAATAAATCTGTCCGCCTAGGCCGGAAGACTCTCATCATGGGTGTTTTAAATGTTACGCCAGACTCTTTTTCAGACGGAGGGCGCTTTCTAGAATCCGGAAAAGCTATCCAAAGAGGCCTGAAAATGATACAGGAAGGTGCTGATTGGATTGACGTGGGAGGCGAGTCAACTCGCCCTGGTTCAATTCCGATCAACCCTGAAGAGGAGCTTAGTCGCGTTTTGCCTGTTATTCGCGGCCTACGGCGCAAGACTGATGCTTGGATTTCGATTGACACTACCAAATCAGAGGTGGCTGAACAATCATTGCGGGCTGGGGCAAACATGGTCAACGACATCAGCGGATTACGTTTTGACCCAAAATTGGCTCAGGTAGTAAAGAAGTTCCATTGCCCCTTAATCCTAATGCACATTCGAGGAGTTCCAAAAACTATGCAAAGTCGGCCCTTCACGAAAAACCTCTGGCGATCAGTTCGTGACGGCTTACAAAGATCGGTCCAGAGAGCGCTCACAGCTGGCCTACGGCGCAACCAGTTAATCCTTGATCCGGGATTGGGTTTTGGGAAATCAATTGCGCAGAACTATGAGCTGCTAGCTAGATGGTATAGACTTCGGAATTTTCATTTACCCTTGCTCGTGGGTAGTTCGCGAAAATCGTTCATTCAGCACGTCGTTACAAAATCCAGACAAACCCCAGGCCCAGCCATTAGCCACCGACGGATCCCATTTGTCAAATCTTCACCTGAGTTAATTGCTGGAACCGCAGGGACCGTGGTGGCTGCCGTCCTGGGTGGAGCCCACATCGCTCGAGTCCATGACGTAAAAGAGATTCTACCCGCGCTGCAAATCGCCGATGCCATATTACATTCTTCCAACCCTACGCGAAGTACACTTTTCTCTTCAGTGGTTTGATTTTTTGAGCGACATGCCCTACCTTGAAGAGGGCCGTGCTCTCCATTCTACTTTCAAGGATTGCATTTTAGTCTTCGCTATTAGAGATAAGGAAAGCGCCAATCTCCTCCCCTAACTAACATTTGGCTCTTCCTGGAACTTTGAATTCTTGGAGAATTCCCATGATTCAACATTCCCAACCTAAATTATTTGGTACCGATGGCATCCGTGGGCACGCCGGAAAATTCCCATTGGACTCAAAAACTCTGATCTGTCTCGGCCAGGTCCTAGGTGGGATACTTTCTACCACAATCGGTAGTGGCATTCGTCCAAGAATATTGCTCGGTGGAGATACGCGTGAATCAAGCCCAAGGATCGCCGCACAAGTTGCCTCTGGGCTTCAAGGGACAGGTGCACAGGTAATCTACACCGGCGTTATCACCACCCCTGGAATTGCTCACCTAACTCGCCATGGAAATTTTCAGGCTGGCATCATGATCTCCGCTTCACACAATCCATACCACGACAATGGGCTTAAGATTTTTTCCTCTCAAGGAATTAAGATACCGGACCTCATGGAAGAAGAAATTGAAGAGAGAATAGCAAATCGAAAAACAGATTCTTTAAAAACTTCATCACCTGCGCTCCTCCCCAACACAGAACTTGTCGTGAATTACGTGGATTACCTAACCCGTTCAATGCCTCCTGGAATGAATATGTCCAACCTTAGCCTGGTTGCTGACTGTGCCAATGGTGCGGCATCACACCTAACTCCACTAGTAACGAAACGGCTTGGCCTTAACTGCATCTTTCTTAATGAAAATCCTACAGGAAAAAACATCAATCAGAACTGCGGCTCACTTCATCCTGAAGGGATGGCTCAAGAAGTCTTGGAGCAAGGGGCTGACCTCGGCGTGGCCCTCGATGGAGATGGTGACCGCGCCATCTTCTCCACGGGCAAAGGTCAGATTATGGATGGGGATGGAATTCTATGGGTGGCGGCACGATTCCTGAAAAGTCAGGGCAAATTACCAGGAAACCATGTTGTGGGAACCGTAATGACAAACTACGGACTCGAGCTAGCACTTAAGAAAGAAGATATTCAACTCGTCCGAACTCCAGTAGGGGATAAGTACGTGTTGAAGGAAATGCTTCGTATGGGTGCAAGCTTGGGTGGAGAACCTTCCGGACACATCATATTCTCAAACCTTTCAACAACTGGCGACGGGCTACTTAGCCTACTCATGATTCTACGGATCATGGTTGACTCCGGACAATCGCTGGAAGGTCTACTGGGAGAACCAAAACTATTCCCACAGGTAATTCAAAACGTGAAGGTTGATATCCAGCCACCCCTTGAGTCAGTCGCGTCAATCCAGCAAGCGCTGATACGGTCGGAAGAAAAACTTCGGGACCAAGGCCGAATTCTTGTGCGGTATTCAGGAACTGAACCACTGCTCCGTATCATGGTGGAAGCGACAGAAGAAAAAATGGCTCATGAGGTCTCTCATGAATTAGTAAAAATTATCCGGGAGCAACTTGGATAGAGACTGAGATCCAAAGATGTTTCTCAGATTTTGGTTAATTTATGAGCGACTCAACTGCTAATTTCAACATTCTAAACACGGGGAAGCCCGGCGATACACGAGAGCTTTCCGAAGCTGCCCTTGAACAATTGAAGTTTGCCGGAAAATATGAATCCTACTCCCGAACATATGAAATGGATGGCCTTCAATGGGAGATTCAAAGCAAATTCACGAAACCGACCGGAAGTACCTTTTACATCCTTGTATGTTTGGAAGAGTAAGATAAGGCGGGATGTTACTTAAACGTTTTAAGCTCCGCAAGTCCAGTTGAGAGACTCGTCGTTCCATAACGGCCCCAACTTGCCTTCTCTTTAGAGAAAGGCAATGGACTGAAGGGATGTAATCTCAATCCTCTTTCGGCAACGAGGATTCTTGCAGCTGACCAAATCATCTAACCGCACCATGTACGACCGTAGTTGGAGAAACTTCCTTCGGTCTTCGTCTTGTAGCGACTTCTCTATCCCTTCCTTCTTGGTACGCACAATCCACCTTACCTGATAAGTGTCCGACTGCCCGCAGATAGGGCACACCAGGTTGACTGGCTTGCTCGACTGAGACTCCTTAAAAAACTTCCTTTCATCCATCAGAAACTCCAAGGGAAGCAAACTCAACGGAATCCCTGCAACCCTTAGTGGCAGTTCCATTAAACTTAACAAAAAGAAGGCACGTCCGAATGGAACGTGCCTTCCTGATTTTCGATATATTCAGCTCTTCCAGCCCCTTACATAATGCTTGCAATATGGATCTCATCTGTACCCATTAGGCTACCTTTAACCTTGACCTCTTTCCCTACATGAGCTTCAGTCACGGCATCTTGATTGCGAACTTTTAGGGCCTTTTTGCTACTCGAATCAACAAAAAACCACTTCCCTCCGTTTTTTACACAGTTCAGAGCACAACCCTTGTGCCCTGCATTCATCGCCTTGGCGGCATTACCTGCACAACCACTATCAGCAAACCAACCCGACAGAGTGCTCTTTGCCCCATGGGAATCGGCTCCGAAGGCAAGCAGCGAGCAGGCCAACATAAATACACTACATAGTAGCGCTTTCTTCATGACCACTCTCCTTAGTTAATTTATTTCCGAAAACTCCGCCGCAGGTCAGAGATCTCTCCCCCTACATACGGTTGCCCGAAGCCTCCCTTAAAGGTGGGAACCTGATGGCTTACCAAGGTTCCAATCCTCCAAACCTCACGCAATATAGCATAAATGGCGACTCTACCACAATAGAAGGGGCTGACATCTTGGCGTAGAAGAAGTTATCCCAAACCCAAAATAGGCTCGTTTATGGTAAAATCCCCCACCGTTGGATAGCTTTGCCTCCCATTGAAATTTTGGGGAATCAAGGAGATCGCCTTGAAAAACAACCTATGGCTTGTAGTATTGGCTTTGGCCGCTTCAGCTGCCCTTTGGGCCACCCCAAAAAACAAGCAATACCGGGGGGAGCTTAGCGATCAGCTCTGTGGACTCAACCATCCTAAATTGATGCAGGATGCCAGACATTGCACAATAAACTGCATTCGGGGTGGAAGTCGCTACGTATTGGCAAACAAAAATAAAGGCATGGTCTATGACATATTCGGAAAAACCATACCTGAAGAACTGGCAGGTGGCAAAGTGGTAATCACGGGTAGGTGGAACAAGAAAAGGAGAGCTGTTCGAGTTTACGATATCGTGCCCGACAATGAAAAATAGGTGAGCTTCTGGCTCACGGGATCCAGCAGTCCTCAGAAAACTTATGTGTATTTATTCACTCAAGTGACCCGGAAACTAATAAGCATTGGCCCTTCGATGCTGAGGTTCACATCAAGGAACATAGGGGGAAAGGAGTAGAAATGGCCAACACCAATGAAAAACCTAATCTTTGGCAGTCTCGGCGAGTAGGAAGCGGAACCTTTGCCATCTCGAAGCCCAAACGAAAGAAAAGAAAGTTACGCCAAACCCGCATCAAAAACGACCGCCGCGGTCGCTAAAAAAATTGAGTGTAGCTCCCCCTATATCCTGGGGGAGCTGAGGATG
>CAZSDV010000060.1:10552-12180 GCA_964605715.1 uncultured Acidobacteriota bacterium | reverse complement strand
GGAGACGCTCGCCTTGCCGGGCTCGCCGAGGTTGTTCTGAACGGACTGGTTGCTTGAGTCCGCGTTCCATCTTCTTTATCCGCCGTACGGCTGCCCTATATTTCTGTTCCAGGGAGCCCGAGCCTTCTTCAGTGAGCACGTTAGCGATGATCATAATCTGATGTCGAGCGTGATCTACGGCAAGAAGATCTGTGAAGTACATTAACTGTGCATCATCCAGCTTCACATCTCCACGCGTATTCTCAGGAAGCTTTTCTAGTTGACGGACTGTTTCGTAAGATAAGTACCCTACAGCTCCGGCGGAAAAAGGGGGAATGCCGGGTACCGGCACGGGCCGGTAGGGTTGGGCCAGGTCGCGAAACACCTCAAAAATATTACCTGTCGTTTTGGCCTTTTTCCGCCCGCGTTCGATGGTGATATGGCTTCCTTGGCTATGGACGACCATAAAGGGATTTACGCCTAGGAAGGTGTACCGCCCAAGAGTTTCCCCTCCTTCAACACTCTCCAGTATGAAGCTGTAGGGCTGCCCTTCAGCCATGCGAAGGTAGGCAGATACTGGTGTCAGGGTGTCGGCCATAACTGACTTGAACACAGGGATAACATTCCCTTGTTTTGCCAGGCGCCGGAACTCAGAGAATGTGGGTTGAATAGTTTCCATGGGCAGATGTAAGGCCAAGGGTTGGTAGAAGTGCTTGGCAACCTTGAGCCAAAGTTACCTCCGAAGTTCTTTAAGAGGAGCGTTAGTGTGTGAGCCCTTGCCGTGCTGCCTGTTCCATGAGAGCCCTGGGAGCAGTCGCGGATGTCCAAATTTCAAACTGCCGTGCGCCCTGTGCTACCAGCATCTCAAGCCCTGAAATCGCCCCCAGGCCACGCCTTCGAGCCTCTGCCATAAGTCGAGTCTCTATCGGGTGATAGATCATGTCAAAAACAACACGCGTTCTCAGACGGCTCAAGTCAGTGGGGGCGAAGTTCTCGAGAGGTGGCATGCCAACTGGAGTAGCGTTGATTACTGAATCTGCTTCAAGCCAGTCCGGAGTCTCCCATTGTAAAGCTTGGGCGCGAATAGCCCTTGCCAAGCGTACCGCTGCAGAATGTCTACGGGCCGAAATATATACACTGGCACCTTCAGCTTGTAGTGCATATGCTGCAGCTCGTGCTGCGCCTCCGGCACCCAGTACCAGCACCCTACTGCCAGAGAGACGAATCCGCTTGGAGAGGACTTCCGTTACTGCTGCTGCATCAGTGTTCCAGCCGAACCATTTCCCGCGACGGACCGCGACAGTGTTTACTGCTCCAATCCGCTCCGCAAGCGGGTCTACCCAGTCGAGATGCTTGAAAATCTCTTTTTTGAAGGGCATGGTTACGCTGAATCCTTGTATTTTAAGGTGTTTTACTAGTTTTATAAAATCTGTCAGGCGCTGTGTTTCGAAGGGCACGTAGACGGCATTGATGCGTTTTGCGTGGAGAGCGGCATTGTGCATTATGGGTGACAGAGATACGGAAACATGAGAGCCAACGATACCGTACAGTTGGGTTTTATCGGTTAGTTGCTCCACCTGGTAGGAGGTTCGCATGATATCGGCAGCAACCATCCCACCCTGATCGTGACTCCACCACGTGAGCGTCAC
>CAZSDV010000060.1:0-10542 GCA_964605715.1 uncultured Acidobacteriota bacterium | reverse complement strand
GTAAGTTAAATAAGATCCTTTTTGTAGCCCTAGGATTCGTGAGGGGATCCCCGCAGGTCCCATGGCCAATGCAATTACCCGAGTCGATTGACGGCGATGTGCATGCAGAAGCTGAAAGATTTTTAAGTTGTCCTGAAGATTTTTTGCTGCCGTAGCAATTTTAATAGTTTTGGCCCCGGAATTGATTAATCGACGGTAAATAGTTTCTAAAGGGGGGCACCTGCGAAAGTTGTGATAGGAGATAATTAGATTAGCAGGGTGAAAGAGGCGCTGTAAGTCTTGTACTTTTCTTTTCTTAGTAGATTCGACTTCTACATCTATGATTTGGCAGCCAGCCTGGACTGCCTTTTTCAGCACCTCAAATTGTTCTTCAATGGTTCCTGTAAATTTTCCACCCGCACTAGTACGACGGCATGTTGCAAGGACCCTGGTAAAGCGGAATCGGTTGATAAATTCCTTGAATGACTTATCTAACTCATGGATATCATCCAGGTAGTCAAGACGAAGCTCCAAACCGAGTGAGCTGTTATTGATGTTGCTGACCGCCTCCTCCACATCCTGGAGTGTTCGCTCAGCAACGCTTACGAAGATCTTAGGTTCAGAAGATTTGCCCACTAGCCTTTACCTCCAGCTAGCTTCCTATAAGCTGCTAAACCCTTAATATACAACACTTGCAGATTGATAACAAGAGTTCTGAGTGTTGTTAGCACTCCAAAAAGGTAAAAAATGATTCCTGTTGGTGTTTTTTCTTGAATTTAGCAGTTAGTGCCCAAGGTGATAGATAGGACTGGGCATCTTTGGCACCTTCAGATATTTTGCCTAGAAAGGGAGTGAAGGACCGCAATTACCCTTTCCACTTCTGCCATCGTGTTGTAGATATGGGGGCAAAGGCGGAGCTTGGGTTCTGGACCAGGAAAATAGGCCCCACCCACCCCATGTTCATCGTATAGGCGAGCGTATGCTTTTTTGTGATCTACTCTTTCTCCTAAGTTGAAAACCACAACCCCTAGGCTAAGGTCTGGGTTGAGAGAAGTATAGAGTTTGGCACCGGGAATCTTATCGATTCCCTCTTTAAGTGCCGTGGCTAATTCCCGAGTCCGCATCTCAATCGAAGCCTCTTCCAAGGTGTTGTGCAGTTCGCAAGCTTTAGCTATAGCGGCTAGGGTGGCATCGTTACGTTGTCCTAGGGTTTCAAATTTGCGAGCACCCACTGGCTCCGGTGCAATCTCATTGCCCCATCCCGACCCCACCACCGTGGGCCATGCGTCTGGAACCCTCTCTTTTCTGATGTAAAAGAGGCCTGCCTCTTTGGGTCCCATGAACCACTTATGGGCACTTCCGGCATAGGTGTCACAATTGATCTTATGGAGATTAATTTTTTTTACCCCAAAAGTTTGTGCGCCATCAATGTGAACCGTAATGTCCTGTTCATGAGCCATCTGGCATAATTCGGCGGCGGGCGTGGCTGTTCCGCTGACATTAGAAACATCAGAGAATGATAAAACTTTTGTTCGTCGTGTGAATCCTTTGTAAAATGCCCTCCGGATTTGCTCGATGCTAGCTGGAGGCTCTGAGGGAAGGCTGACGTATTTGATTGCGAACCCGTGTCGAGCCGCTCGAACTCGCCAGGCAACGTTATTAGTAGGGTGATTTTGATCCCACAGGAGCACCTCGTCTCCCTCCTTGAGATCGAAGGAATTTACCGCAAGGCTGTTACCTTCGCTCGTATTTCGGACAATTGCAATCTCATCCTTTGAGGCACCAACTAAAGCGGCTAGATCAGCACGGGATTTTTCTAGTAGCTCCTTGAATTTAGCTCGGTTCTGGTGGGAAGCATCCCGATCTTCGTCACGGAGGTAACCAAAAACCGTTTCCATAACTGAGATCGGCGAGGGGCAAAGATTTGCAGCATTCATTAAGATTAAGCCATCACGGAGAATAAACTGTTGTTTCACCAGATTCCAGAAACGCTCACTTCTTTGAAGGGAAGAGAGGTTTGTCTTTGAGGAACCCCTTAGAGGAGAAAGGCTGGCCATAAGCGTGGTTGCTGCCACACTCGTTTTTCCTAGCCGGCGGAAGAATTCCCGTCTTGTTACCTCCCAGGCGGACTCAGGAACAGAGGTAATTGTATTCATCAAAGAGACTCCTTAAGGGGGCTGGTTTACGCTAGCACGTCCCAACTAAAGGAACAAGTGATCCTCCAGGGTGAGAAGGTAAAAATTTAATGACTGTTCGGTTATGTAGTGATAATCTGGCCACTCTTTGATGCAAGGGTGAGAGGGGAAAAGACTAGCATGAAAACCAGTAGGGCCTTGGCAAAAATTCTGAAGCTCGAAGGAGTGAAATTCCTTAGTTGTTTTCCTAATAATCCGCTTGTGGACCCCGTAGCCAAGGAAGGCATCCGCCCGATTCTCGCTCGTACTGAACGAGTTGCAGTGAATATCGCGGACGGGTTTAGCCGTGTTAACAACGGTCAGCTTATTGGCGTGTGCGCCATGCAATTTCAGGCGGGAATCGAAAATGCCTTTGCTGGTATTGCCCAGGCTTATGCGGACTCCGTTCCAGTCTTGGCGCTCCCAGGCCAGTCAGGCCGAAAGCACCTGGGTGTTCCTCCAGAGTTCGATGCCGTTAAGAATTATGCTAGCGTTACTAAGTGGGCCGAACGCCTCAATCTTGCTGAACGCGTACCCGAGCTTATGCGACGAGCCTTTACTAACTTGCGCAGTGGGCGTCCTGGGCCAGTGTTACTGGAAATACCCCAAGACGTTGCCAGTGAGGATTACCCTCAATCCGAAATTCGCTATTCGCCACCCAAGGTAACGAAAACAGCAGGAGATCCCCAAGATATCCGAGAATCCATTCGTATGCTGCTTGCCGCTAAGCGGCCAATACTTTGGGTTGGACAGGGCGTGCTTTATGCTCGAGCTTGGGATGAATTGCGTGAGTTTGCTGAACTACTTCAGATTCCGGTGATGACTACCATGGGGGGTAAAAGCGCTTTTCCGGAAAATCACCCGCTGGCGCTCGGGGTAGGTGGGTATACAGGAACAAAAGCTGTCGATCACTTCTTGCGCGAAGCTGATTTAGTCTTTGCTATCGGTTCCAGTCTCACGGTTTGGTTCATGGGCCCCCCTATACCTGATGGCAAGATCATTATTCAATCTACGATCGATGAGCGTGACATAAATAAGGACTATGTTGTCGACCACGCAGTGATGGGCGACTGTGCCTTGGTATTGCGCCAGTTGATTCAAGAGGCAAAGAACCAGGTGGGCGCTGGAGGTCGCACGGGCACATTGTCGGTTGTCAAGGAAATTAAGAGCACTAAGAAAACTTGGCTTAAAGAGTGGATGCCGGAGCTCACGTCTGATGAAATACCTATTAATCCCTTCCGTGTAGTCTGGGAGTTGATAAAGTCCCTAAACCCAGCACAGACGATTATCACTCACGATTCTGGTAACCCCAGGGATCAACTTGCGCCGTTCTACGAGGCAACAACTCCACGCGGGTATCTGGGCTGGGGACATTCTAGTCAGTTAGGCTACTCTCTTGGCCTTGCATTAGGAGCAAAACTTGCTGCGCCAGAAAAGTTGGTTGTGAACGTTCTTGGTGATGCCGGGTTCGGTATGTGCGGGATGGATTTTGAAACGGCGGTCCGGGAGAAGATCCCAATCCTGACTGTCTTAATGAATAATTCAGAGCTAGGCGGTTACGAAAAGTTTATTCCTTTTGCCGCAGAGCATTACCAGCTTAAATATATCTCTGGGGATTACAGTAAGGTAGCGGATGGATTGGGGGGTTATACGGAGAAAGTAGAACATCCAAGCCAAATTGCGAGCGCACTTAATCGTGCCCAGAAGATTGTTAAAGCGGGTAAACCGGCGCTACTTGAAATTATCACCAAGGCTGAAAGAAAGATGCCGTTCTATTGGCATTAATTACCCCTTAATTCTTAGTGGGAAGTCCAACCGCAGTCAATATTCACTGCTGAACCAGTGATGGTTTGGGCAGCATCACTGGTGAGGAATAAAATTAGCTCAGCTACTTCTCGTGGTTCGAGCATCCGCTTTAAGGGTACTGGTTCAAGCATGATCTTATTGATTACTTCGCCTTCAGGAATATCATGGTTTTGGGCCTGAGCAGCGATCTGTTTTTCCATTAAAGGGGTTCGGACAAAAGAGGGGCATACTGCGACTGCTGTAATGTTGTGAGCAGCGCCTTCGAGTGCCATGACCTTTGTGAACCCAAGGATGCCGTGTTTTGCAGTAACATAGGCGGCCTTGTACTTAACGCCAACGTGGCCCAGGACAGAGCTGATATTTATGATGCGGCCCTGCTTGCAGGCCCTCATATGAGGCAGGGCATATTTTGTGCAAAGGAAAGTTCCTGTCAACATCACGCTGATTAAGCGATCCCACCTGCCCTCTTCAAACTCATGGATTGGTGCGATATGTTGAAGTCCAGCGTTGTTTATAAGAATATCAAGACGAGAGAATTTCTCGATGGTGGTATTGATCATTGCCTGGACATCCAAACTTTTTGAAATATCGGTTTGCTTGAAAAAACATTTTCCACCTCTATCGTTAACTTGCTCGGCAGCGGACCTACCGCATTCCTCCGAAAGGTCTGCCACTATCACCTGGGCGCCCTCACCAGCTAGTATTTCTGTAAAGGCTAGCCCTAATCCACTGGCCCCACCAGTGACAATCGCTACCTTTCCGTTTAGATGGTTGCCCAAGCTTCCTCCTTGTGGAACAAAACCAAAAGGCAGGTAAATTTGCCCAGCAAGCGGGGGGAGTTTAGAAAAGCTAACTTTTATTTTTTAGTGCGATGAATTCAATACTGTAACCGTCAGGGTCTTGGCAAAAGACTTGCCTCATATGGGCGAGTATAACTTCGCTTTCTCGGAAGGGAATACCTTCTTTCAAAAGGCATTGCTTTACTGGCTCAATGTCTTTGACCTTGAGCGCTATATGCGTTGCTCGCCCCTCGAGCGTGCTAATTCCAGAGTTTGCCCTATCTTTTTTTGCGGCTATCAGGTGAATCTGATAAGTTCCGATGGCGTACCAGGCACCTGGAAAATTAAAGTTCGGGCGGTCGAGCGATTCAAGCCCCAACACTCGCCCATAGAAATCCTTAGATTTTTCTAGGTCTGCCACAGCAAAGGATGAATGGTGGGCTCTTTCAATTTTAATCACACTTTTACTCCTCAGTGATTTTTGCGGTACAGTCAATTTTGATACAGCCACGGACGCTATTTGCAGCTGGGCATTTTTGCTCATGCGTGGCCACAGCGTGATCTACTTGTGGCCGCTTTCCTTTGGGTATTTTGATGTGATAAACCATCCGTACTCGCTTGATAGCCAGCACACCACCTTCGTTTTCAATATCTCCTTCGATTTCCGACCACAACTTTTTTGGATACGTGGGGATTCCGCACGCTGCCAGCGCGCCACCAAGGGTGCCAGTTAGTCAACCGCCCACGGCGGCGATCATATGGTCAAGGGTGGATGCAGTCTCCTTCTCCGGTTCTATTTTGTAGAAATGCTTTATGCCACCGTGAATTCCGTACTGGATCGGCTCCGGGAAATTTTCAATAAAGGCCCGACGTGAAGGCCTCTTGTCTTGATAGATTTTAATACGTGAGGTATGTACTAGCTCGCCCATGAGACGCTCCTTCTGGGCCATTTTAAATTTGGCCCTTGTGGAAAACTCTTATTTACCAGAAAGAATGCCACTCGACAAGGGAATGTTTTCTTTGTCGAGGATTAACGGGTGGCTGGTAGAATGAAGTGGTTGATACGAAAATGAGGAGCATTTCCATCATGATTTCTTTAACAGGAAAGGGCGCTGGAAAACTGGCCGCATTGGCAGCAGGCCTCCGTAACGGGAAAGTGTCAACAGCCGACTACCATGATCACTTGCGTGAGACATTTAAGAAATGGAACCCTCGTGTTATCGCATTTCTCGAAGGACAATCAGACCGTTGGGAGCAGCTTGCTCATGGGGTTACTGAGCTTAAGGCGCGACTTCCAAAACCAACATCAACTTTACCTCTCTATGGGATCGCTATCGGAGTGAAAGATATCTTCGGCGTTCAAGGAATGCCTACCCATGCGGGATGTCGTTTACCTGCTGAGCTCTTCTCTGGCCCTGAGGCCGAAAGCGTTGCATCCCTGAAGAGGGCTGGTGCGCTAATCTTAGGCAAAACTGTGACCACCGAGTTTGCTTACTTTGCCGCTGGACCCACGCGAAATCCTTATAACCCTACACACACGCCTGGGGGTTCATCGAGCGGGTCAGCCGCCGCCGTAGCAACTGGGATGTGTTCGCTTGCGCTTGGCTCCCAAACAATCGGATCAGTTATTCGTCCCGCAGCTTTTTGCGGTGTGGTGGGTTTCAAGCCGACTTACGGTAGAATTTCTACCGAAGGGGTCCTTCCAGTTTCTTCTGCCCTTGACCACGTTGGTGTTTTCGGGGTTGATGTTTTTAGCACAGCACTGGCAGCTTCTGTACTTATTGAAGGATGGGATGAAGAATGGGCCGTTGCTCCCGCTCCGCTTGTTCTAGGTGTGCCTGAAGGCCCCTACCTTGAACATGCAAGCACCGAAGGACTTGAGCACTTTCACCTTACTTGCCGGAAGCTTGAAAGTGCAGGAATTAAAGTTCGAACCATTCCGATGATGAAAGATTTTGATGAGATTGTCGAGTGCCACTTGGATCTTATGGCTGCCGAGGTGGCTGAAGTACATGATGCTTGGTTTTTGCGTTTTCGAAATCTTTATCACCCGAAAACTGCCGGGTTGATCGAAAAGGGCCAAAAGGTTTCGGTCGAGAGGGCAAGGATGGCTCGCCAGGGCCGAGAAAAACTACGAAGAAAAGTTCTGTGCCTGATGGATGACCATGGAATCGCTGGCTTTATTGCACCCTCAGCCGTGGGTCCGGCTCCGAAGGGACTAGCAAACACTGGCGATCCAATTATGAATCTCCCCTGGACCTATGCTGGCTTGCCAGTGGTGAACCTCCCTTCTGGTCTTGCAAGAAATGGATTGCCGTTGGGTCTTCAGGTGGTGGGCCAGTGGAAAGGAGATGAAGCTTTGCTTAATCTTTCTGTTCTTATCTCCAAAAATTTAGATCAGTTAATTCCACCTGCCTAAATTTCCTATAAAGTGATCGGGATGTTTTCTCCCTGAGAAAGGGAGCTGTCAGGTCGTTTAGGCGGTTAAGCTACCGTTTGGGGATTCCTTGTTATCATCCAAGTTATTTTCTTCGATAGCCTAGGGGCGGTTAAGCTTATCTTTTAGGTTTTGGGCGATGGTAAAATCCCGCTCGAGTTCGCGATTACTCAAGTGATTCTTTAGTGACTCCAGCTTGTGAATCATAAGATCCAATACCTCGTGAAGATTTTCTGTGTTGGTCACACAGATATCACGCCAGACTGAGTAAGGGCTCTTGGCCAGACGCGTCATGTCACGAAAACCAGCTGCGGTCATCTCGAGTGATAAAAAATCACCTTCGCTGCGTTCGGCAATCAGGCCAGCAAGACCCGTTGAAAGCAACTGAGGCAGATGACTTAATAGAGCCATGGCGCGGTCGTGCGTGTTAGGGTCAGTCACGAAAGGCGTAGCTCCAATCTTTTTAATTAGCTCCGATAAGGCCTTCACGCGTCTGTCAGAAAGATCATTTTGTGATTGAGGTGTAAGTAAATAGTGGGTGCCATTAAACATGGATGCGTCGGCATGCTCGATTCCGGATTGCTCACTTCCGGCCAGCGGGTGCCCACCGAGAAAGAGGGGTCCCTTCGGAAAGACATCCTGCGCGCGGCTACAGATAACCTTTTTGGTACTTCCTACATCGGTTATCAGGGCCAATGAGCTTACCTTATCTTTAATCCTGTAAAGTAAGTCAATGATGGCACAAGCTGGTGCAGCCAAAATAACCAAATCGGCTCCGGCGAGTGCCCGGCTGAGATCAGGCAGACCTTCGTCAATGGCTCCTAACTTGCGAGCCCTCTCAAGAATTTCTTCCCGGTCACAGCCGACAATGTGCCCTTCTAGCCCGGCCTGCTTAAAGGCTAAACCCAGCGAGCCCCCAATTAGCCCTACTCCGATAATTGAGATATGCTGGAACAAACGGAATTACTCCTTATCCGACGTAGGTTTGTCTTTACTTTCGTTCTCCATGGTATACCGTTCCACGGCGCGCGTCTCATTGATAATTGCTTCAAACAGGCGTTGAATGGAAGCGTTTTCGAGCGGTCCACGATTAGCTTTGGTCATTCGGTCGAGGATATCCTCTTCGCGTTTTGGGGACAATGCTGGGAGGTTGCGGCTCTTCTTGATGGCCCCAATCTTGATTGCGCAGTGGGAACGCTTATTGAGCAACTCGAGTAGTCGGCGATCAATTTCATCAATTTTCTTTCGCCATCCATCAAAATCTGAACTCATTTGATTAGGCTCCTTGTCCTCTGTGCGACTACCTATTTTCATTGCCTTTGAGTTGACTAACAAATTTCTCGGTACCTGAGACGCCTTGGCTGGAATAGTTTTGCTCAATGTAGCGCACCATGGCACTGCCTACCACGGCGGCTTCTGCGTACTGCTGAACGGTGCGGACTTGCATGGTGGTTGAGACTCCGAATCCTACTGCTAACGGTAAACGGCTAACAGCCTTAACTCGATTGACTAATGCTTGAAGCTCAATGGAAATGTCTTTCTGTTCACCTGTTACTCCCAAGCGAGATACCAAGTAGAGAAATCCTGTAGAAAGTTTTGCGATCTTACCTAGGCGCTCATCGGAAGAGGTAGGTGATGCCAGAAAAATACTATCCAGATTTTCTTTTCTCATTGCCTCAACATATGGTGCTGCTTCTTCTGGAGCTAGGTCCACCGCCAGCACACCGTCAACTCCTGCCTTCTTGGCATCTGTGGCAAACTTCTTCAGTCCGTACTGAAGGATTGGATTGTAGTAACTGAAAAGCACTAATGGCAATTTTGTTCGGCGTCGCCACTTGGGTAAAGCGGCTAGGATTTTTGGCAGAGTGGCACCTGCTTTCAGCGCACGTTCGGAGGCACGCTGGATCACCGGTCCGTCAGCCAAAGGATCTGAGAAAGGCACGCCTAGCTCAATTGCGTCTGCACCTGCACGCTCAAGGGCTGGGAGCAGATCTCCTGTGGTTTCAAGATTTGGATCTCCAGCGGTGAGGTAAATAATCAGACCACTGGCATCGTGTTTTGCGAGGTCACGAAATTTTTTCTCAATGCGTGTCTGGGTACGTGAATTAGTAATCAAGGTTCAAGTTTTCCTGTTTTCTGTAAAATTCCTAGATCCTTGTCTCCCCGTCCGGAAAGATTAACAAGAATAATTTTTTCTTTACCCATGCGAGGCGCCCTTTTAATTACTTCTGCTAAGGCGTGCGCTGATTCAAGGGCTGGCAGGATGCCTTCGAGACGAGAAAGAAGAGATGCAGCTTCTAAGGCTTCGTCGTCCGATGCATGGGTATATTTGACCCGCCCCTGTTGATAGAGGGCAGCGTGTTCGGGACCCACGGCAGGATAGTCCAGCCCTGCCGAGACCGAATGTGTCCTACTAATTAATCCTTCTACGGTCTGCAAAATGTAGGTATAAGTTCCGTGAAGTACCCCAGGGCTTCCACCGTCGAAGCGGGCTGCATGTTGTCCCAGATTAGGTCCCTGGCCTCCGGCTTCCACTCCAACCATCCTGACCGATTTGTCGGGAATAAAATCATAGAACATGCCAATGGAATTGCTTCCCCCGCCCACACAGGCTATGAGGCAGTCAGGCAGCTGCTGGGCAGTTTGGAGGATTTGTTCCCGGCTTTCCTGTCCTATGATGCGCTGGAAATTTCGAACCATTAAAGGATAGGGATGCGGCCCTAGCACAGATCCGAGTAGGTAGTGAGTGTCTCGAATGTTTGTTACCCAGTCACGCATGGCTTCATTTATGGCGTCCTTTAATGTGCGGCTGCCGGAGTTCACGGGGATAACCTGAGTGCCCAAAAGGCGCATGCGGGAACCGTTTAGCCCTTGGCGAGCCATGTCTTCCTCACCCATATAAACGGTGCATGTGAGCCCGAGGAGGCTTGCTACAGTGGCAGTAGCCACCCCATGTTGTCCAGCACCGGTTTCCGCGATGACACGCCCCTTACCCATGCGTCGCACCAATAGGCCCTGGCCCAAGCAGTTGTTGATTTTATGTGCCCCAGTATGGAGTAAATCTTCTCGTTTTAAGAATATTTGTGCTCCTCCTAAGTGGTGACTGAGGCGCTCTGCGTAAAAAAGTGGTGTGGGACGGCCGGCAAACTCTCGGAGAAACCTAGTAAGTTCTGCCTGAAATTCAGAGTCATCTCTTGCTTCCTCGTAAGCCCGAGTTAATTCTTCGACTGGGTGCATAAGCGTTTCAGGGACATAGCACCCTCCAAATTTTCCAAAGCGTCCTTGCGCGTCAGGCCAGTCCATCGTAGATGTCTGGGTTGGGGTTGTCGTTCTCATTGTTCGGCGCACCTTCCACATGACATAGGAG
>CAZSDV010000059.1:0-12537 GCA_964605715.1 uncultured Acidobacteriota bacterium | reverse complement strand
CCCCAGATAAAGAGCTAGTGGTGACCCCAAACCCCCAGCCCCGATGGTCAGCACCTTGGCCTGCTTAAGCTTGTTTTGTCCTTCCATCCCAACCTCGGGCATGATGAGATGGCGGCTGTAGCGAAGTATCTCCTCCTTGGAAAGTTGGGCAGTTACCGTTCCCATGAATCTATCTCCTGAAGCTGCAGTAAAAAACCTTAAGGAAAATTTCCGCTTAGCCTTTCTTTTCACCTGTCCAGATTACATTGTTGCAAGTTACTTCGGCCTGACCCTATCTGCACCTCAAATTATCACCAAGACTGGCACCTTAAGAGGGGAGCAGATCAGCCGCCCGCAATAGAAGGCACAATTGAAACGACATCATTTTCCTTGAGAGAGGTCTGGTCATTTTCAAGGTAGCGGATGTCCTCATCATTCACGTAAACATTCACAAAGCTACGCAGTTTTCCTTCATCGGTAAAGAGGTGTCGACGGAGATCAGAATATCTTCCTACCACACCTGCCAATGCCTCACCTACAGTCCCTGCACTGATCTCAATACAATCCTGCTTATCTGCAAACTGGCGCAGAGGAGTCGGAATTACAACTTTGACTGCCATCACAAGCGCTCCTAAATTTCGTACTGAATGAATTGTCGCGTTAAGACGCCGACCTAAAGCTCCACTAGAACTCCGCCCAGGGTTCCGAATTAAAACTAGAACGGTCGTCCTTCAGGACCCAGCTCGTCATCTCTTCCGGATTTCCACGGATCACACTCAGAATAACATAAGAGTACCATGGCCAACCATGGTCCCGATCGTAGTTCGATGGGCATGCCGGATGGTCAGGGTGGGAATGGTAGTAGCCAAGCACCTTCCATCCCCTGGCCCGAGTTTCCCGCTCTATTCGCAGTTGTTCCTTAGGGTTGATTAAGAAACGGTTTCTCTCCGACTCAAGATCTGGTGACTCTCTAGGGAGCAAGAGATCTGCCTCCTCAGCATTAAGGCGTAAATTTTCCATCGGCACAGCTTCCAAAGCTTTTTTTTCTTGGTCCTTGGTTATTCCCACTAAGACGCCACAACACTCGTTAGGATAGCATTCTCTGCCATGCTTACGGATTACAGTCACGGCTCCTTTTGCAATCATTAAAGCCACCTTACTTGTTCCCCTCTATTATTTCAGTCTCCGTCCCAGTATTTTTCGCTCAAGTACTTGTCGCCACCATCAGGAAATACCGTGACGATTACTGCCTGTGGACTATTTAAATTCCCACTTAATGAAGGGGGCCTTGCTTCTTTTATGGCTTTTGCTACCTTTAGCGCTCCCACCATAGCTGCTCCGGACGAAGTTCCTACTAATAAACCTTCTTCCTTCGCTAGACGGCAGGACATCTGTTGGGCATCTTCAGTAACAATCTCCAGGTTTTCATCCGCAAGCTCGGGATCGTAAATCATTGGCACGAGAGCCGTCTCCATGTGCTTCATGCCTTCCAAACCATGAAGTGGTGAGTCCGGCTGAAGCGAGATGCACCGAATTTTGGGCACTAATTCTTTCAGCCTACGGGAAGTCCCCATGAAGGTACCACTTGTTCCCAAGCCGGCTACAAAATGAGTTACTCGCCCTTTGGTCTGCTCGTGAATTTCAACTGCCGTCGAGTTATAGTGCGCCTGCCAATTGGCCGGGTTATCGTATTGATTGGCATAGAAGTAAAGGTTGGGATTCTGAGCGTAAACTTCCCTAACCCTCCGAATAGCACCGTCAGTCCCTTCCATCGGGTCGGTTAATTCCAGTTCAACTCCAAAAGCATTAAGGATCTTTTTACGCTCAGGGCTGGCGTTCGATGGCATGAAAAGCTTAACTGAGTAGCCCTTAGCTGCGCCCAGCATGGCATAGGCAATTCCTGTATTGCCGGAAGTGGCATCTATTAAGATTTTTTTGCGAGTCAGCTGTCCTGTTCGCTCTCCCTCACTAATAATGTTCGCGGCCGGGCGGTCCTTGATGGAGCCTCCTGGGTTGGCACCCTCAAGTTTTGCATAGAGTTCGATACCCGGAAACTCAGACCCAACCCGCCGGATACGCACCATCGGCGTACTCCCCACTAAAGAGGAGACGTCAGGTGAAGCTAGAGCTCTGGTATTCTGCTGATTCTTAAGCGATTGCACGGTTATTGTTTCACCAACCTCGACAGCGACTGTCCATTTTAAGTAGTATAGAGCGGAAGAGTCAATCTAAGTCAACGGCAATAAACAAAAGGAAGGGTTACATGTCATGGCTAAGGGCCAAGCTTTAACTCCCCAGACACGAAAAAGGTTTGAGAAAGCTGGTTTTGAGATACTTGAATCGGCTACCGGGGCCCGACACATAGAGGTTAAGAAATATAACTGTGGCCTCCTATTAGAATGTACCTCCTCTGGTGAGGTCAAACCGGTGGGAACGGCAGGCTACTGGACAAGGCTTGGCCTTGCAAAGATAGAAGATCGAGGCTATCAGAAATTTTGGTGGATCAAAGGGAAACGTTTACCGGCTCTCGCTGAGCAATTACGGGCTCTCCATGCCTTTGAAATGGAGGTTTGGTCACTTATCGGAATCAAGTCTCTTTATAACGAGGCACTAGGAACCCGCTCCACCCGAGCCATATACGACCGTCTGCGTGGGCGCCCGCAAGGATAACAGTCGGGAATCAGTCTCATTCCCAGGAATTGCCAGGGTGTCAACAATTTTGGTACCCTCCATTGCTAGGTTTTTTCGCAGTGAAGTATTAAAATTGGAGGAACTTGGATGGACAAGAAAATCTTAGCCATAGCGGATGATATTTTTTTTGTGGCCAAGATCAAGGAAACCGCGCGCCAGGTTAGCGTTCCCCTTGAGGCCATATGCCAAGAAGTGGTTTTGCGAGAGGCGATTGCAACCGGAACTGTCTCTGGCGTAATTTTAGACCTAAACTGTAACTCTCTTGACGTAGTTAAGGTAATTCGATCTCTGAAATTAAACCCGCCCGGAAAACTACCCCTGCTCGTAGGTTTCCTACGACACACTCAGACAGACCTTTTTTTGCAGGCCAAGGAGGTCGGTTTAGACCGGGTCATGCCCAGATCAGAACTAGTAAAGGAGCTCCCTCAGCTACTTCTCTCACTGGCACCAGAGAGAAGCCCAGCAGACGCCGTTCCTTAACTAGACCCGTGAAGCCCGCCTAGATTAAGATTGTGGTAATTGTCCAACAAGCCGACCTCCTGTTTCAGTTCCTTTACACTAACAGGCCTTGTGATCTCCGGGGGGTACGTATGGAAGTCTGGTCTGCTTTGTTCCACCTTGGTTGGGTTGAAGCTCGGAGGCGAGGTATAATAATATCTGTAATTTCAATAGGGAGAGGTTAGCAGCTTCCCAGTGGAGTTTAAGGAATGCCCGAGTACAGACAAACCCGGCGTGCCCGAATCCGGGCCTCCTATAATCATTTCAAGCGCAAGTTGCCTTTTCTAAGAACCGTGTTCGGGCAGTACATGCAGAACAACTGGAATGTCCGATTCAGAAAAAATACACGGGTGATCGACCCGATTTCGGCTATCTTCTACATCACTCACCGCTGCAATCTAGAATGCCACTACTGCACACAGAAATCCCCTGACATATTAAGTGAAGAGTTGTCGACGGCGAAGACCATCGAGGTACTCCGGCGAATCCGCGCCGAGCTCAGCTCCCTCTACATTACAGGTGGAGAACCACTGACTCGGCCAGATGTTGAGGAAATACTGCGGGCTGCACGCCAAATGCGATATTCCACTATCCTACATACCAACGGTACCCTCCTTGACCGTAAGGAGGGAGTGCTTGATTCTATTGATAGCCTTGTTATCAGCCTCGATGCGGTTGATGAGGGTCGGTTCGATGCTGTCACCAACTCTCCAGCGGGAACCACAAGGCATATTATCCAAAACACCATCCGGTACGGCCGCCAAATGCGCAAAAGTCAACGCCCAATGACAATAAACTGTGTTATTAGTCCGGATACCATAAGCGACGTGTACGAAGTAATGAATTTCTGCCAGGAAAATGATTTTACCTTTTCCTGTTGCGCGGCCCTCACCAATGACATCACCCAATATTCCTTGCTCGAGAACCCAAAATATATTGCTCTTACTAATCACATCATTGAATCAAAACAGAAAGGGGCGCTTCGAATTAACGGTTCGGTTGAAAGTCTTCAATACACCCTGAAACTCAAAAACTTCAACTGCTACCCAACTTTGTTTGCCCGCGTATATCCAAACGGGGATGTTTATTATCCTTGCGTTCCCCTGAAAACGGTGGGAGGAAATCTGTTTCAAACTCCCTCAGTAAAGAAGATCTTTGCTCGTGCCCGAGAGAGACTAGGGGACGTGCCTGAATGTAGGGGACGCTGCCACCTCTACAGCAACATTACCTCCCACTTGTATGTACACAACTTCTGGAACTTGGCCAGGGAATACAAGTAGCGGAAAAGAAGGCAGAAGGAAGGTTGGACTTATGAATAGACATTGCCATTTTGCACCTATAGCACTGTTAGCGTTTTCGATGTTAGCAGCCGCATCGGATGACTTAGCCATTAGAATCAACGATCCGAACGAGAAGGTGCGACAGAAAGCCGTAGAACACATTGGAAAAAAGGGAGATAAAAGCACCATTCCGTTACTCGCTGAGGCTCTTCTTGACCCAAGTGCGAAGGTGCGGCGTAAGGTTATCATTGCCCTTGACCAGCTACGGTATCCGGAAATCCTGGAACCACTTCACCAAGCGACGCAAGATCTAACACCTGAGGTGGCACACCTTGCGGTCCTAGCTCTAGTAAACTACTCAACGGGGCGTGACCTGAACACCAATTCCTCTAATATGATCGGTGGACTTAAAGCCCTAGGAGGCAAGGTTAAGCGTGGCTTTGAACCGGACGATATGCGCATTGATTTTGATGTTCAGGTGGATCCTCTGACGATCAGGGCGCTTGAGAATGTTTTAAAACGGAAGCCCTCTTGGGAAGCCCAGCGGGCCGCTGCCTGGGGTTTGGGGGTTTTGCTTGCGAAACCCGCCATACCGACACTAGTTGATATAGCCCACTCTCAAGACCCAAACCTGGCCCGGGAAGCAATGAATTCTCTTACCAAAATTCTTGAACCTTCGGCAGGTCTTGGGCTAGTGGACCTTCTTGACTCACCCAATGAAGATGTCCGAAAAGATGCAGCGATCACCGTCGGCATTTTAAGAACTCAAGAAGCGCTAAAGCCCTTGGCTGACCTCTATAAGAGAGAGCGCAACAGTAAAGTTAAAGCTAAGGCCCTAGAGGGTTTAGCTTTCATTGGTAGCGAAATATCGGCTCCGCTCTTTAAGGAGGCCCTGAAAAACCGAAATGATTCACTTCGAATCACCGCTGCAGAGGGGTTTGCTCGAGTCTCCAACCCTAAGTATGCCAACGAGGTTCGGCTTGCCGAAAGCACCGAAAATGATGGAAGGGTCCGGCTTGCGATGGCCTTTGCCTTAGCAGCCATGGGTGATTCCAGTTATGTGGTCAACCTTGTGCAACAACTGGGGTCCGCCTTCCGCCGCAATATAGCCCGTGCTTATTTAATTGAGCTTTCCCGCTCCTCCGGTTCTCGTTTTCAGCTTTACCAACACCTGGACCATCACGCTCCGGATGTACGCAAAAGTCTCTGCCAAATACTTATGTATCACGGAGACTCAGACACCATTAAGGCTCTCGATTATCTAACCCGCGACGATAATAAGGGCGTGGCGATCGAAGCCCTTCGTGCCACACGAGTAATCCGGGCACGTGAGATCGCTAAAAGAAAGGCATGGCAGGAAGGGTAAGTCAGATTCTTGTGTTAACTTTTGATTCCTACACCCCGGGAACTGCTATAGATGAGGAGTCTTGTGGCCAACTTGAACGTGGCGAAATTCTCTTTTTTCCTAACTCGCCTTTTGAGTTAAGTCGCGAAGATCGAACTTTTCTGGTCTCCCAGAAACAGAGCGATGCCTCCTATCACAAAAACATCAGCTACCGTCCAGCCCAAGACCGCCTTAAAGGGCTAAGCCAGAAAGACCCTGAAGACCGGCGTCGAATGGAACAGGTAATGCGAAACTACTCCCGCCGAGCAACAGAATTTACGAGTTCATTGCTACCTCGCTATCCGGAGCAATGGAGGGTAGACTATGCCAGCTTTCGGCCAGTGGAGGAGGAGGGGCGAAAAATATCTTTTCGGTCACGAAACGACTTGCTGCATGTGGACTCTTTTCCCACCCGCCCTTCGGGCGGAAAACGTCTTCTGCGCGTCTTCATGAATGTCAACTTCAGTCAGTCTAGAGTTTGGATTACCTCCGACAATTTCGAGCAATTAGCCCATCAATACGGGCGAGAAGCTGGCTTACCAGGAAGGCCAGGATTGTGGGCCAGGTTCAGAAATCAAAGCCAGGCCCTTTTTTCCACCATTGGCCTCCCCGTTTCACCGCGGTCTGACTACGACCGATTTATGCTTCGCTTCCATCACTTTATGAAAGGGAATTCCTTCTTCCAAGCAAACTGTCCCAAACAGCGATTAGAGTTTCCTCCTGGGTCAGTCTGGGTTGTCTTTACGGACGCAGCCAGCCATGCCTGCCTGAGTGGGCAGTTTATGCTAGAACAGACTTTCTTTGTCAGCCGCACAAGCCTCTTATGCCCTGAAAGGGCACCGATTGCAATTCTTGAGAACCTCGCCCAACGGAGCCTCGCCGATTAAGAAAATACCCTGATAGTAACAAGGTTATATGAGGGCACTAGGAACCAGTTCCATTTTTATGGGATTTTTATTGGTTTTTATTTCAGCCCGTCAGGCACCTAACTAAAACCTTAATCTTCTATGTCTTCGGTAGGAGAATCCTGGTTTGCCATAGCTATCCGCATACCCTCGGAAACAGCAAAATATCCCTTCTTGGCGCGAACCTTCACTCCTTTGCGCCGCACCTTAACTTCAATATTCCTATAGGTGCCATCAAGGTTGGGGTTGGGAGAAGTGTAAGCCAGGTTATACTGTTCCTCAAGCTCTCGGCGGATGCTGGTGATTGAATCAACCATCCGCATGAATCGGTCCGCAGAAAAGAGCCCCTGGCCATTTGAAAAACCCATGTTTTGGGAAGTGCCCTCGAACTGCACCCCGTGCGCCTCGAATCCTCGCACATCTGCCACACCAATCATTTCCTTGTGTGGAAAAAAAGCCTCGCCGCCCGTCTCCTCAGTAAGCCTTTCCAGGACCTCATAACCAGGACTTGTGAATCCATAGCTGACCGTCCCGATTGCATAGATGACAACTTCTGCCAGCCGGGCCATGGAAATAACTTCTTCTAAGCTGCGCGTACTCTGCGAGTCGATCCCATCACTCACTATTACTAGGACGCGGCGAGTTCCGTTTGGATTGTCGGCTCGCACCATTTTCTCTTTGCAGGCAAAATAAATAGAGTCAAAAAGAGCTTTTCCTCCGCCGGCCTTCAGGTCCAGAATTGCTTCTTCTAGCTTATCCCGATCATTCGAAAAATCCACTACTACCTCGGCAGCTCCATCAAAAGTCAACAGGAAGATCTGGTGTTGGCGGCTCTTCTGCAATAACACATAGGCAAATTCACTAGCGGCATCTTTTTCAAACTCAATGTAACGACGAGCACTGTTGCTGGTGTCTAATAGCAGGCCCACCCGGAGTGGAATGTCCGTCTCTCGCCGAAAATGTGTAATCTCCTGGCGCTTTCCGTCTTCGTAAACCTCAAAGTCGCTCTTCTTTAATCCATAGATGGGTAGCCCTTCGGAGTTCAGCGCCGCTACAGGAACGTTTACCACGTCCACCCGCACACGAATATCGCTCTCATCACCAACGGCAGCTTCAGGCTCGGTTCCCACATCGCTCACCTGGGGATTCTGAGAGTGAGAGGGATCCTGAGAAACTAATGGCCAGATGGGGACCAAAAGGATCAGCGCCATAGCGGCCGGCCAGCGCACAAGGCATGAGTTTACGGTCTGGCGATAATTGCTGAGCGAACCCATAATAAAAACCTCACTTTTTCCTTCTAATCTCCAATGCCGTTACCGTTACCAGTCGCTTTCTTATCTTCTTTCTCCTGCACAGGGGAATTTGAATCGGTGATCACACTAACCCCAACACTGTTTTCACGTGAAGGAGGTGCTTTACCTTCAACTAAAGACTCTTCGGAGGCCTCTTCAGTAGTGACGGGCATAAGCGTTAGCTCTACCCCTCCTGTCCTTTTTTTCTTTTTTGGGGCACTGGATTTTTCAGCTTTAGCTACCAAGGGCCCATTAGGAACGTTCGCCTTGGTTACCCGAACCGGGCCTCGTCGAGTGGCGGAAAGGTCCGGCTTACTGCTCATCATTCCACCGAACCGGGCAAATAAGCCCCGCCGGGGTTTGTGTAGGGCATCAGCCTCAGCCCGAATTAGAGCAGCTCTCGTGGGGCGCGGCACAGCCTGTCCCAGAGTCTTAAGTCGTTCTTTAGATTCTTCTCCCATAGGGCTAAAGGGGTAGTCAGTGATAATTCGGGAATAATAGGGAACACTTTCCGCATTCCTTTTAAGCTTTTCAAGCGTACTCGCCAACACCCAAAGGGCGCTGTCGGCTTTGCTGTAACTTGGGTAGTCATCAGCGATATCTTCCAATCTCGAGATCACTGCCATGTTGGCCCGTCTCTTAGCGTAGTACATTGCAATATTGTAATTGCGGTCAGCAATCAGCTCTTGAACCTGCCGAAGCTTAGATTTTGCTTTGGGCATAAACTGAGAGTCGGGATACCGGAGCAAGAACTCTTTAAATTCCGCCTCTGCCAAGAGAGCTTCGGAAAGATCCCGGCCAGGCTTTGAAATCCGCCGGAAATGCGATAATCCGATCTTATATTGGGCTTCTGGAGCTTCCGGAGCAGTTGGAAAAAATGTGATAAAGTCTCTGTACTCAACCTGGGCCTGAGTTAAGCCTGAACCGCCCCCTTCTTCGTAGTAGGAGTCCGCAATGGCAAGTTTGGCCTTAGCCAAGAACTCACTGTCAGGATAGGTATTAATGAGAGTGTTTAAGGTTAGACGGCCCACATCATAACGATTACGGGCAATCTCAAAAAGAGAGCGTTCGTAGAGAATTTTGTCAGGCTGGTCAGCATCAGAAATATTTTCTGCAATCTGCTTTGCTTCGTGAGGAGCACAACCCACCAGAGGTAGCAAAACTATCAAAAATCCGAAGAAGGCAGGGAGATAAAATTTTTGTCTTTTAAGCATTCCCAAAACCACCACCCTAAACTTGATAAGCTACGGAAGATTCACTCGCCACGCGCATCAATTTACCCAGTGCTGCACTGGGGTTTTCACTCAAGAAAATAGCGGCTCCCACCACCAGAATATCCGCTCCAGCTTGGGTAAGTAAGCTGATATTTTTTCCGTTAATTCCCCCATCTACCTGGATGCGGAAACTTAGGTTCTTTTCCTCACGAAGGAGACACAGCTCACGGACCTTGTCCACTGCCCGGGGAATAAACTTCTGTCCTCCGAATCCAGGGTTAACCGACATGATTAGTACATAGTCTAGGTAGCCTAACACCTCGGACAGCACAGAAACCGGCGTGGCAGGATTCAAGGCAACTCCAGCCTGAACACCATTAGAACGAATCAATTCTAGCACTCGATGCAAGTGAGGTGCCGCCTCCTGATGGACTGAAATCATGTTGGCGCCTGCTTCAATGAAGCTAGGAACATATAGTCCTGGATCAGTTATCATCAGGTGGCAATCAAGTACGCTATCGGTTGCCTTTCTAATGGATGCCACCACGGGCGGCCCAATTGTCATGTTGGGCACGAAGTGCCCATCCATCACGTCCAGGTGCACCATGGACGCCCCGCCCTCCTGAATAAGCAAAAGGGCGTCCGCTATGTTTACAAAATCGGCCGAAAGAACTGAGGGCGAAACCTCCGCCATAAATCACCACCCCGCGGCACCTAAAACAGGTTCAGAATAACACAAAGGGGGTAAAAAGGCTCGTCCTGTGCACTGGTCTCTAGGCACGAGTTCCTCTGTAAGAATCACCACCCCGATCTGATATCCCCTTAACTAAATAAGGTTTACAAGACAAACAAAAAACCCAAAAAAGAAAAGGAAATCATGCATTGCCTTTTCCAACACACCCCAAGCCTCCATACACGTAGAAAGGGGTGTGGGGTTAACTGGAACCCCACACCCTTTCTTAACGCCATAGCATTATGCTTAACGTACCAGAGTACTCTTCTACTCCCCAGACTGCCCAATCTGCACTAAATTATCTTCCTTGGGCTTGTTTAGTACCAACTCCTCGTAGAGTCGTCGGACCTCAGCTGCCTCTGTTGAGGCTCGCCTACGTGCCCTTTCTTCTTCGGCTGCAGTTTGGGGTGTATCATCGTCGTCACGAACACGCACCCGCGCTGCATCATCTGCATTAATCTTGAGTGAGTGGTCATAGTTACCAAGATCCACCTTCTTGCCCTTGGCGTAAATCTCGTGCTTTCCGTGCTCCTTATACCATTTGGCCACGGTGGCGTTCTTGTGCATATTCTCGATAATATTTCTCCACCCAATGCCGGTGTTGTAGGCACAGAAGGAAATTTCTCCAAGCTGTGTAGCATAGGGAATAATGCACATCTCAGTGCGGCGGAAATCATAGTTAAATAAATCCTGGAACCACATGCCAGCGACAAAAAGTAAATTCCAGGGGTCTTCACGACGCTTCATGGTGATTTCCTTGGTGCGAGCCCCAGAAACATCCCCATAGTCTTTCCCAGAGTTACCCCACGATTTATCGAACTTCCTTAGTAGGTCAAAAAGCGTTAGGCTGCGAGGGGCCCTAAGGGGATTGTAGTTCTTTAGTAGTGCCATACCCATCATGAAGTTCGAAAACTTCTTGCCTCTCCCTGCGTCAGTAAGCTTTCTCATGTCCGACACAAGACCCGGAACATTCAGAAAATCAGGCACAGGGGTCATTTCCTTGGTGTTTTTGTTAATCATCAAGGCAGTGCCGACACCGCAATTCGGGTGACATCCACAACTTACCTGACCCCACTCGGCCCCCGGGCCGTGAACAAGGTCAGAAAAGTCTGCAAACGCAGCCATCAGCGAAAGCGGAAACCAGTCGCGCGTTGGCTCGGTAAGTCCAGTCTGCTTCTTCACGTCGGCAGCTAAGTGAGAGAGTGTGTAGCGCTGTTTCAGCCGACGCTCTGGAGTGATCTCCTCATCTCGACCCGTAAAGGATACTGGCTGGAAAGCCACAAAGGCAATCTTCCCAGGATTTTCGCGGGCGAAATTAATGATCGGCCCCACCTGGTCGTTGTTGAGATTATTAACAAGCGTTATGACCAAGATGATTTCAATGCCGGCCGAGTGCATATTTTCAATGGCACGGAGTTTAACGTCAAACAAGTTTCCAATCTGACGATGGCTGTTTGCGTCGTTACCAATGCCATCGAACTGCAAATAGGCGTAGCGCAGGCCTGCCTCAAAAGCACGGCTAGCGTATTCAGGACTCTTGGCAAACTCAATACCGTTGGTAGCTGCCTGCACGCTATTGAAGCCAAGCTTACGAGCGTAGCGTACCGCGTCAATAAAGTAAGGCGACATCGTAGGCTCGCCGCCGGAGAACTGTACTGACATCTGACGCCGGGGTTTAATCTTCATGGCATTGTCAAGAATTTCCTTGATGTCTTCCCAGGCCAACTCATGGACAAAGCCTACCTGATTGGCATCCATAAAACAGGGATCACACATCATGTTGCAGCGATTGGTAAGATCAACGGTCAGGACGCCACCGCGACCGTGCTTGATGGTGCTGCTGCCATGGTTGTGTAAATCCTTGTCGTTGTGAGCTGGGATGTCACGTCCAGGAAAATTCTGTTCAATCCACGCTAGAAAGCGGGAATCGATAGCCATAATGTCCTCTATCTTGCCATGCACGGGACATTCCTTCACCATCCACACTTCCCCATTTCGCTCGATAATTTCCGCTGGAATCTCCCCTACTTTTTCATTGAGCAGAGACTTCATATCCTGCTCACCGCTGATAATCCGCGCTCTGGCCTCGCTAACGCATTTCGGGCAAAGTGAATCAGTTTTGCGCGGCCACCCCAGGGTGGGCTTGGTCTTTTCCCAAGACTTAAGAATGGGCTTATCCGACCACTTTGGGATAAACGTGGACCCAGCGGTAAATTTGCTATTAAAGTATTGAATGCCGTTGAAGGTTACACGGGCGAACGAACAAAGTGCACTATCGAAGTATTTCCATGCCCGATTCACATTAGCATCAGTATGTGGCATAGTTCTCTCCTCTCTCAACTAAAGCGGGGGACCTCTTTGCTTGTCGTGGGCAGCGCTGGCAACATATTAAGATATAACAGGGCTTACTTCAAATAAATTACTAAACATTCACCACTGGCCTGCACACACCCCCCTGGCTTGATCTGGGAAACCCCAGTTGGCTCCATTATCACACAGGAAACCGGAAAACAATAGGGACCGAGCCTTTAAAAACAATGAACATTTATGACCCTACTTCA
>CAZSDV010000058.1:0-12837 GCA_964605715.1 uncultured Acidobacteriota bacterium | reverse complement strand
AACTTGCTCCTAGTCAAGGAATAGATCTCTCGTGGAAGGAGGCCTTGACAGCTCCCGAAGTTACAAAACCCACATTTTACCAGTTTGTTATTGTGGCCTGGGACGAGTCTCGGCAGGAAATTTACGATTTGCTCTTCAGTCGGCAGATTATTGTCCGACCTGCGAATAAGCGTACTCCGATCCCTTACCATTTGAGCTACATGAGACAACAGGACCATCAATTCGACTTCGAGGGAGCTCGAAATTTTTACCGGCCGGAACAAGTTTCGTCCATCATCAGGATTGTGCGTGAACATACAATGTATCGCCCCGGTGACACGGTAAAGTTAAAGGCCTCCCTTAGAAATACATCCTCTGAGCGATGGTCTAATCTAAAACTTGAGACGGAGATTATATCGTCCAAAGAAGGAAGACTGCGTGACCTATTGTTGCGTTGGGGGTTAAGTTTAGCTGCCGGAAAGGAGATGTTTGTCCAGAGCTCAATTTGGAAGATTCCGGAAGATACGAAGCCAGGGCTCTACCGGTTGAAAGTTTACCTAAGAACGGTTGACGGGGTGTCAGTGGCATCCTCTGAGTTAGAGATTGCCGTTAATCCGTTGCCAAAGTCAATTTTAATTTTCTGCGCCCATCAGGATGATGAAAGCGCTCACAGCGGGACAATTCGTGCAGCGGTTGAAAATGATATCCCAATTCACATTATTTACTTTACGAGCGGTGATGCTGGATCGTGTGACCGGTACTACGGTAGATCCTGTGGTCCCAATGAAGCGCGTGAGTTCGGTTATGTTCGAATGGATGAGACGCGGAGGGCGATGGCTCACCTAGGCGTTCCAACTGAAAATATTCATTTCCTTGGCTTGCCTGACGGAGGCTCAGGTGAAATTTGGTATAATCATGTTGAGCCATCTAACCCCTATCTTTCCGTTTTAATGGCAACTGATCATTCCCCATATATTGGACTTCAAAAGTTGAATCTTCCTTACTCACGCAAGTCTGTGGTCGAAGAAGCCAAGCAATTGATTTTAAAGTATCGTCCAGCAGCAATCTATTCCGGCCACCCTGATGAAAGACATGTCGACCATCGGACCAATAATTGGTTTGTAGTAAAGGCGCTCCAGGAGCTGTATACGCAAGGTTCCCTTTGGCCAAAACTGCAGTTATTAGTTGATCAGGTGTATGGGTCGCGAAACAAAAATCGCGCTCCCTATAAGTACAAGGAGCAAGTTTTCTATGTGAGTGGGGAGGCGGCGGCGTGGGGACAAGAGGCTTTTTGGCACTATCAGTCTCAGGGCGGAAATCGCGCGGAAGGGAGAAGAAAAACCTTTGCGGAGCTTCGCCGCCGAGAAGTTCATCAGCAGGTGCTTGATTGGCAAGATCATGAAGGCTGGAATGAGTAGCGACAACGACGAAACGGAGTTAATGGAATGGGAACAGAATCATTGGATAGCAAGCACCCTTCTTCATCGAGGACGGAAGGATCCGAAGAGCCCTTCAAATGTCCAAGCTGCGGCCAGCTTCTCGATTTTCGCTGCCGGATCTGCGTGGCTTGCGGAGAACCAGTTGAGCCTGTGCAGCCCTCCTCAACACCCTTACCCAAAATTTCACCTCCTCCCGCCGAGGAAAATGCCCCCAAACCTTTAGTTCGGTTTCCTTGGGAGCTTTCCTTGATGCTGCTGCTCATAAGTGGAGGTGTTGTAACCGTTCTTGGGTATCTGCTTGGAGCTGTCACGGTCCAGTTTATTTTTCAAGGTTTTCAAGTTTTGTGCGCTATTTGGGTATTTAACGATGCTCGTCACTACGCAATTCCCCGGCCGTTACGTTGGAGTTTGGGGACCTTGTTCCTCTGGGTTGTCTTTCTTCCTTGGTATCTGGTGCGCCGTAGGAGATTAAACTATACCTGTTTCTTTGTAGAAACTTCTCCTTACTTCGCTTGGAGTTTAGTGATAATTAATCTGGTTCTGGCCCTGATAGTCATTCAGTTATTGGGTGTGGGACCTGATGACCTTGAATCTCATTAGTGGAGACTCAAGGAAAATTTGTGGATACAGAAGCTAATTTTCCGTCATCTTCGATGCTGCCTTTGGCTTAAATGTCACCTGGGCGCATTGACACAAGAGATAGGTTTCGCAATAATGCGAGCGAGGTTCCTTCGGCGCCTATGATTGCCTACTTACGCGGCACGCTGCTGGAAAAGAAGCCTCAAGAGGCTGTGATTGAGGCAAATAACGTTGGTTATCGGGTCCACGTACCCCTCTCCACTTACTATGAGTTGGGCAAGGTCGGCTCGGATGTGTGGCTCCACATCCATACCCAGATTAGCATGCGCCAGAATGTGATAGCGCTTTATGGGTTTCGCACAGCATCCGAACATTTGCTGTTTCAGCGTTTGATTTCCGTCACGGGAGTTGGCCCGGCCCTGGGGTTAAAAATCCTTTCTGGCATGCCAGTAGAGAGCTTAGTTGGCCTCATTCGCCGGGGTGAAGTAACTAGGTTAACCAGGATTCCTTCGCTTGGAAAGAAGAATGCCGAGCGGATTGTCATTGAGCTTCGTGATAAACTTGACCAACTTTCCGCTGCTCCTGAAGAAGATGCTGTTATCCCTGTTGGCGGGGACGTAGTTACCCAGGATGTCATTTCTGCCCTGACAAACCTTGGCTATAACCGTAAAGTGGCGGAGAAGATCGTAGAGCAATCCCTAGGAAAAGTTTCGGGTGAGAGGACACTTAATTCCGTTTTGAAATATGCCTTAGGGCAGCTGGTGAAGTGAATGACTTCCTTAATGACTTTCGTTCTTGTCAACTTAGAAATGTAAAGCTGATGCCAAAATCACGTATCGTAACCGGGCAAGCATTAGATGAAGACTCGCGGTTCGACCAGAGCCTGCGCCCCAGGGCACTCGCAGATTTCATTGGGCAAAAGGGCTTGAAGGAGAACTTGTCTATTGCCATTGAGGCGGCCAAGTCGCGTGCGGAGGCACTGGATCACATTCTCCTTTATGGCCCTCCCGGATTAGGTAAGACTACATTAGCTACTATCGTTGCACAGGAACTAGGTGTGGGTTTCCATTCCACGGCCGGACCAGTAATCCAGATCAAAGGAGACCTAACGGCAATTCTTACTAACGTCGAGCGGCATGAAGTAATATTTTTTGATGAAGTGCATCGACTTCAGCCGCAACTTGAGGAGATCTTATATCCAGCTCTCGAAGATTTTCAACTCGACATTATTATCGGTCAAGGTCCGAGCGCGCGCTCACATACATTAAAGCTTCAACCTTTCACTATGATTGGCGCGACGACACGCATTGGCCTTCTTTCGGGGCCCCTTCGTTCGCGCTTTGGGATTGTCCTGAGACTGGACTTCTATAATCAGGAAGATCTGGAGCAGGTTGTGAAGCGCTCCGCACAAATTCTTGATATTCCTATTGATGAGGGTGGGGCCAGCGAGATTGCGGCCCGAAGCCGTGGGACCCCGCGTATTGCTAACCGCCTACTTCGGCGGGTACGTGACTACGCTCAAGTCAGGGCCGACGGCCGGATCGATACGAGTGTTTCCCGAGAATCACTCCAGAAATTAAACGTGGATGCCCATGGCTTGGATGAAGTGGACCGACAGCTGTTGCTGACCATCATTGGAAAATACGAAGGAGGCCCGGTGGGACTCAATACGATTGCTGCCTCTATCAGCGAAGAGGCTGATGCTATTGAAGAAATCTATGAGCCCTATCTATTGCAAATTGGATTCTTGAATCGCACACCGCGAGGACGCGTTGCTACACCTCTGGCTTATAAACACCTTGGGAAAAAACCTTCTCATGAATCTCAGAAAACCCTGTTCCGATGAAGGTTTATTTCTCGCTGGGATCGAATCTTGGAGACCGCGTTCAAAATTTGCGTCGCGCCTTAACACTGATAGATTTAGAGGGCATACGAATTCTAAGAACCTCTTCCTTTTATGAAACAGCGCCGGTGAAAGTTCCTAAACAGCCGTGGTTTATGAACTGCGTTGCTGAGGGCAGAGCACGGCTTCCCCCCCCTAGCTTGCTAAAGCTCGCTCAAGGGATCGAGAGAAATATGGGACGTGATCGACGGAGATCTAAGGGTCCTCGGATGATCGATATTGATATTCTTCTATTTGGAGACACCGTATTACAGACGCCCAAATTGACAATTCCTCACCAGCGTATTGGAGGGCGGCGTTTTGTTCTGATTCCGCTATGTGAACTGTCAGAGGGACTCCGTCATCCTGTTACGCAAAGGACAGTCCGGGACATGTTGGCTTGTACACATGACAGAAGTCCTGTTATTTGGTGTTGTCGCGGATAGGGCTCTTTTCAGTGAGGCTGATGATAGGGATTACCAATATGAATGGCCAAAATTTGGAAGGGTAGGTATGGGTAAAGATGGTCACTGAGCCCTATTTTGAACCGCCGCGCTTCATAGCGGTCGAGGGTCCCCTTGGAGTTGGGAAGACTGAACTGGCTAAAATTCTCTCTGAGCGACTAAATGCTCGCCTACTGCTTGATCCCACCCAAAATCCTTTCCTTGAAGATTTCTATAAGGATCGGTCGGGTGCGGCTCTTCCGGCACAACTTTCTTTCTTGGTTGAACGCTTCAAGCAAATGCGCGAATTGGATCTCTCCTCTAGCGCTCGCCTGACTGTAGTTAGTGATTACATATATGAGAAGGACAAGCTGTTTGCTTGTGTAAACCTGAATGACGAAGAATTAAAGCTTTACGACCAGTTTTATCAGTTCTTCGCTGAACAGATTCCAACCGCTGATTTAGTGGTATACTTGCAAGCAACGACGGCAGATTTGAAAGAGCGAATCAGTAAGCGAAAGAATCCATTCGAGAGCCAAATCTCTACAGATTATCTCGAAGAAATGATTCAAGCTTATGAGCATTTTTTCTTTCATTATAAAGCTTCAAACTTGCTAGTTGTTGATACGTCTGAGATCGATTTTGTCGACCGGAACGAGGATCTGCAGGAACTTTTCCGCAGACTACAGCAGCCTGTTAGAGGCACACAATATTTCTTGCCGCTTGGATCTGCTTCACTAGACTGAGACGGCGTGAGGAAGTTTAAGCAAGGTGCACAGTTTCCTCCCTGGTAAAGGTAGGGGGTTGCCGATTGTGTATTGTCCGGTTTCCGCTCACGCCCTCTCTATCTTGAAGTAGAGAGGGTTTTATTTTGGAGCTTAGTAAAATTGAATTGCTATTCTGGATTACCTAAGAAATCTTTTTGTAAAAAGGTGAAGCCATGGACCAAGAAATTGAGGCCGTGAGCAAAGTAACCGTTCCAAGGTTGCTCGAAAAGAAGCTTCGAGGCGAGAGAATTATCTGTCTTACTGCGTATGACTACCCTACCGCAAGACTTTTGGATGAAGCTCGTCTCCGCACAGGTGAGTTTGCTATTGAACTGGTTCTTGTGGGGGATTCGCTGGCGCAGGTTGTCCTGGGCTACGATTCCACGCTCTCGGTTACCGTTGATGAAATGATTCATCACGTGCGAGCTGTAAGACGAGGTTTGCGACGATGCCTTTTGGTTGCTGACATGCCTTACGGGGCATTTCATCGGAGTGAGGATGAAGCCCTTGTTAATGCTCTGAGGTTTATTAAAGAAGCTGGCGCTGAGGCAGTAAAAATAGAAGGCGGTAAATGCCGAGCCCCTCTCGTTAGTAGTTTAGTGCAGGCGGAGATTCCTGTTATGGGTCATTTAGGGCTAACACCGCAATCAGTTAATATTCAGGGGGGATATCGCGTACAAGGCAAGGATGTGGAATCATCAGAACGGGTTCTGGATGACGCTCTTGCCTTGGAAGAGGCTGGTGTTTTCGCCATTGTTTTAGAGGGGGTCCCACGCGAGTTAGCGGCCCTTATTACTGAGCGCCTGCGCATCCCTAGCATTGGCATTGGTGCTGGGCCGGATTGTGATGGTCAAATCCTTGTTCTTCATGACCTGTTGGGTTTTTCCTATGGAGCTCCAGCCAAGTTTGTGCGTCCGTATATGAAACTAGAGCACGCAGCAGGTGAAGCCCTTGGGCAATTTGCAGAGGATGTACGTGCTGGGAGTTATCCTTCTGATCAAGAATCCTACCATTGGTCTCCTGCTGTCCAACGGCAGCTTCAAGAAAGAATTACAAGTAGACGCTAAGGAAATTTCCAAGATGGAATTGCTGACCCATATTTCCTTAATGCGAGCTTTTTCTACCCAGGCACGTCAGGCAGTACAGCGACTGGGACTGGTTCCTACAATGGGTGCTCTGCACGAGGGGCACTTGAGCCTAGTGCAGTGTGCTCGTAGAGAATGTGATCTTGTAGTTGTTTCTATTTTTGTAAATCCTACTCAATTTGGACCTAAAGAAGATTACCAGCAGTACCCTAGGGATTTGGAACGGGATATCAAAATTCTCACATCTTTTGGTGTCGAAGCAGCTTTCGTACCAAAAGTGGAAGATGTCTATCCATCCAACTTCGGTACCTGCGTAGAGCCAGGCCAAGAAGCTGCGCTGATGGAAGGTGTGAGTCGCCCTGGTCACTTTCGCGGAGTGGCGACTGTGGTACTTAAGCTTTTTAATATTGTTCAGCCGCACGCTGCTTACTTTGGGCGGAAGGATTATCAGCAGCTAATGGTTATTCGCCGCATGGTGAATGACCTAAATTTGGCCATCGATATTGTTGCCTGCCCCATCGTGCGGGAAGAAGATGGATTGGCTCTCAGCTCCCGAAATAGTTGTCTCAAGGGAAAGGACCGTAGGGCTGCCCACGTCTTAAGAACCGGGTTGAAAAAGGCAGAGAAAATGGCAGCTTCAGGAGAGCGAAATGCGGAAAAGATTGTTGCGGAGATAAAGAATGTTTTCGCTGTTGAGCCTTGTGCTCAACTTGATTATGTGGAGATTGTAGATTCTGAAACCCTCAAACCATTAAAACAAATCCAGCCAGGGAACGTGGTTCTAGTTGCCGCCCGTGTTGGTACTACCCGATTAATTGATAACACTGTCCTTGAGATAGTTTCATAGGCAGAGACCAGGGTGAAGGTGAGGATGGACCTGGTAGCTCTATGAGATAAATTTCGGGGGTGAAAATGGGCTACCATCACTCCCTGGGAATTAGAAATTAACTCTCGTTTGAAACCAGAATATTTGTTAGCGTCGCCCGTTTGATCAACCGTTTAGTGCTTCTAACACTTCAGTCACGTGGCCATTTACCTTTACTTTAGGGAAGATATGGGTTACTTGACCTTCAGTATCGATGATACAGGTGGTACGTTCAATACCCATAAACTTCTTTCCCATAAAGCTCTTTTGTTTCCACACGCCATAGGCAGTGAGCGTTTTGTGTTCAATGTCTGAGGTGAGAGGAAAGTTTAGATTGTGTTTGTCCTTAAATTTGACCAGAGCCTTAACTTCATCGCCGCTCATTCCTATCACTATCGTTTTTAATTGGTCCAATTCTTTTTTTGCGTCACGAAACTCGTGAGCTTCGCGGGTTCAGCCGGGTGTGTTAGCCCGTGGGAAGAAGAAAAGAACCACGCGCTTACTTCTGAGATCTTTCAGGCGTATATTTGATCCGGAATCCGAGGGTAAGAAAAAATCCGGGGCCTTGTTACCTACCTTTAACATGGTTGCCTCCAGTTCGTGATGACTTTTAAGAGCTACTCTTATTTTTCCAGTTCTTTCTTAAGAACTTCTTGAACTTTTTGCGGGTTGGCCTGACCGTGAGTTGCCCGCATCACTTGCCCAACAAACCACCCGAGTGTGGCCGTCTTCCCCTTCCTGTATTGATCTGATTGTTTTGGATTTTCTCTGATGACCCGCTCAGAAACTTCGGTTAACTTTCCGGTGTCGGAAATTTGCTTCAGACCTTTGGCAGCGATTATTTTACTGGCCCGTTTTCCGGTTTTAAACATCTCAGCCAGAATATCCTTGCCCATATTACCTGAAACTGCCTCTTTCTCGATTAACGAGATCAACTCGCCCAAATCTTCTGCTGCGACGGGCGAGTTATCCATTTGAATTTCTTAATGGGCTTGCTTTAGGAGATAGGTTAACTCCGTCAGTACCCAGTTGGCGGCAAGCTTTGGTAGTCCATTCGCACGCACCACGTTTTCGTAGTAGTTTGCTTGTGCTCGCGAGGAAACTAGCAAGCCTGCATCATATTCTGAGAGTCCGTACTGCTCTATGAATCTCTTCTTCTTGGCCTGAGGTAGCTCGGGTATTTGAGAGCCGATCTCTTTTTTCCAGCTCTCAGAAACGGCTAAGGGCAGAAGATCTGGTTCTGGAAAATAACGGTAGTCGTGTGCAAATTCCTTACTTCGCATACCGTACGTCCGCTGTTCACGACTATCCCATAGCCGCGTCTCTTGTACGACAACCTCCCCTGATTCAAGCATGTTGATCTGGCGATCAATCTCGTAGTCCAGTGCCTTTTGGAGAAATCGGAACGAATTAAGATTCTTCACTTCAGTCTTAGTGCCAAATTTTGATGTCGAGAGAGGTCGGACGCTGACGTTTGCGTCGCATCGCAAGGTCCCTTCCTCCATATTGCAACTGGAAACATCCAGGTATTCTAGTGTGGTTTTGAGAGTTGTTAAGTAGTCGTAGGCTTCTTGTGAATTCCGTAGGTCTGGTTCGCTAACGATTTCAACGAGCGGCACACCACTCCGGTTGAGATCAATATAACTATTGCGATCCGAATCATTAAATCCTTCGTGCAAGGATTTACCCGCATCTTCTTCCATATGGAGACGCGTTATCCCAATTCGCTTGGTGGTTTTGTTTCCATTTCTAGGTGTTTCGATCTCGGCCCAGCCGTGGTCGGCTAAAGGTTCTTCAAATTGAGAAATCTGATAACCTTTTGGTAAGTCAGGATAGAAATAATTTTTGCGGGCGAAGCGAGAAGAAGCATTGATCTTACAGTTAATTGCTAGGGCAGCCTTGACTGCCATCGCTACGGATTCGCGGTTCAGGACCGGCAAAGCTCCTGGCAACCCCAGACATACAGGACAGGTGTTTGAATTCGGAGGATCGCCAAACCGTGTTGAGCAGCTACAGAATATCTTTGACTGTGTTTGAAGCTGAAGGTGTACTTCCAGTCCGATCACCGGTTCATATTTTGTGTGAAAGGTCTTAGAAATTCCCATCTTTTCCCTTCTCAAGGAAGAAATATAAGTTGTTTGTGCTCGCATATTGCAATGATATGGAAGCTGGAGCCACGGGTAAGTGAGCACGCGTTACGATGGCAGTTGCCATCAAAACCACTATTTATAGGCCCGTAAGGCCATGTAAGATTTAGCCTAGCATCGGCCTCACCAACACATGCTTATCATCTTAACGCAGGAACTTTAGTTAGCCTACTTTGGTGGCAGATAAAATATTTACCGTAAGAATTTGTAAATACACTGATGAATGGTTAACTCAATGCTAATTTAAGCCGAGGTCAGTATTGCCAGGATTTATCGCCCCCGAACTCTGCTTGTTTCACTGGAGATGCTAACATACTGACTGCACTGCGTGGTAGGGTGGATATAGGGGGGTGGTTAAAGAGCTCCTGTTTTGATATTTAGGGGTATTTTTCTAAGAAATTCAGCGTCACCAGAGGGGATTTTGCGAATGGTTACAAGTAAGGGAATTGCGATAATAGGAGGCACTGGAAGTCAGGGCTTCGGCCTGGCGCTCCGTTGGGCCATTGCTGGAAAGAGCGTACTGATTGGTTCCAGGCAGGCAAGTAAGGCAGCAGATGCGGCCAGGAGGATTAAGGAAATTACTGGGCATAAAACCCAGGTTGAAGGGTTAGAGAATGCTGAGGCGATTTCCCGCACGAGCCTTGTTGTGCTTACGGTGCCCTTTAAGGCCCAAGCTCTCATACTAGAGAAGCTAAGAGAGAGCTTTATTCCAGGCCATATTCTGATCGACGTGACCGTGCCGCTAGAGTCAGCTATAGGAGGCGCTTTCACGCGGACGCTTGGTGTATGGGCTGGGTCGGCCGCGGAGCAGGCTTCCTTGGTAGCGGGAACTGACGTACAGGTGGCCTCCGCATTTCATACAATCGGTGCACCAGCACTCAGGGATGTTGATAAGCCAGTAGATTGTGATGTCATTGTCTGCAGTGACAGCTCAAAAGCAAAGAAAGCAGCGAAAGAGTTAGTAGAGCTTATTCCTAATGCGGGATTTATAGATGGGGGGCCGCTCACGAATTCGCGCACCGTGGAGGCGCTAACACCTCTCTTAATTGGAATTAATATTCGGAATAAGGCACGTAGCGTGGGGATTCGTATCACCGGCCTGCCCGATTCTACCTGATAATTTGGAGTGCTTGCTTAACTAAGGCTAAAGACAGAGAGACCTACTTGCTCAGTGGAGATAATCTTAAAGACTTTGCGCGTATTTTCGTGTAAGCCAAGGGCCGCCGTACATTAGCTTGGTTGGCTTTAGATATTCCTGGACAGGGACATACCGCCCGTACCCTTACAGTTAACCCAAGAGAGCTTGCGTGTATTTCTCATCAAACAGTCGGGTTGCCTGAAAGGACAGGCTCTAGTATGTTGGGGTGATGAAATTGATATTTCTTAGATTAATGATTAGTGGAGGCCAGGTGCGCCTCTAATGATTGCGGGATCGGCGTTCACTCCCGCGTAAATAGCCGGCCGGGAGAAAGGGGTTCGGGTTATGGTTGTGGTTCAACGGTCTGAAATAACTTGGTATCGAGTCCTCAGTTTGTGGGCATTTGTGTTCTCTGTTTCCATACTGACATGGACGAGGCTAGGATTTCGGGAAACTGAGTTTTCAAAAGTCACTGTTATTGTGCTCACCTTATTTTCACTGGTTATAATGACTTCTTCTTTGATCGGTCTATGGCGGTTTCGCAGGCGCAGCAAAGTGATTTTATTTAAGCAGGGACCAGAAACCCTCCTGTATTCTAGCCAGCCTATAGAAGATGGCTATAAATTTCGATTATTTCGGGATGTGATCGGTGAAAAGATTGTCAACCGCTATCACACCGATGACCCAGAGTCACTTCCAGTCCAGGTAAAGGGGTTTGAGCTAGTTCTTGTTTTTTCGGATGCTAACATGCCAATGATATTACGTCTTTGCCAATTACTGTTCGATGATGTTTACATGAACGACCCAGAGCATGTTTGGATACGTTACGATTCGGGTAGCGATTCAGAACCTTCAATATGGGATAAGCAAAACCCTGATGGCCGATAGTCCCTAGGGCTCGTGGATACTGTGAGGAACTTATATGGTCAGTTGGATCTGTCCGGATTGCGTTGGTCGCGGGGAATTGTTTTGTGTTGAGTGTTCTGTCATGTCGACACACAGCTTGTTTTAATGGTCATTCTACATATTTTGTCTTTTGTATTTCTCGCGACAAATATTAGTGAGCTGTCCAGTATTTCAACCTAGCCACATTGCGAAAGCCACGCTGGGAGGAGCATACTGGAGTGCAGATGGTCTATAGGTAGAGGCAACTAAAAAATCTGAAAGATCTATAGATTCTCATGAGGAGGGAACTGCACGTGTTTTTTATATTTATTAGCCAAATCCGTTGCCTGCTGGTGGCTATGTTTCTGATTTTTGCGATGTTTACGGGTGCATGGAGTCTCCAAGCCGAAGACTGGCCAGAATGGCGTGGGAAGGGTCGGGCGGGTGTTTGGACTGAGACCGGAATCATAGAAACTTTTCCTGTGAGTGGGCTTAAGCTGAAATGGCGAACACTGATAGGCGGAGGATACTCCGGCCCGGCGGTTTCCAATGGACTGGTTTTTGTAACTGATTTCAATGAAAGCGGATCGCGGAGAGGGGTTGAGCGTGTTCTATGTTTGAACGAAAGGACGGGTGAAATCCTTTGGACTCGCGAGTGGCCAGTGAACTATGCGGGGCTTGATTATGCTTATGGCCCCCGTGCCACACCGACCGTTGACGGTGCGCGCGTCTATGTGTTGGGAACGATGGGAACGCTGCTTTGTTTGGACACCAAGACAGGAAAGGTGATCTGGAAAAGGGACTACGTTAAAGATTATGGCACTGAGGTTCCGGTCTGGGGAATGGTTGGGGCGCCACAGGTGGACGGCAAGCGCCTAATTTGCTTGGTAGGAGGTGAAGGTGCAGCTAAGGTGGTTGCTTTCGATAAGATGACAGGGAAGGAACTCTGGCGAGCACTACGTTCAGATTCTGAGCCTGGATACACCCCCCCTATTCTGATCAAGGCCGGTGGTAGGTGGCAGGTGATCATTTGGCACCCTGAGGCGGTGACCTCTCTTGACCCAGAGACAGGGAAAATTTACTGGGAGCACCCCTTCAAAGTTACTTTTGGCTTGACGGTTGCCACCCCTGTTTTTAGCCGGAACAGGCTCTTGGTTTCAGCCTTTTACAATGGTTCTCACCTGCTCAAACTTCACCCGAATCGCCCCACTGCAGAGCTCGTATGGAAGGGCCAGAGTGCAAGCGAGATTAATACTGACGGTCTTCATTCCTTGATTACCACGCCGGTGATACAGGGTGATTACATTTATGGAATTGGAAGTTACGGTCAATTCCGTTGCCTGGATGCCCGCACGGGGAAGCGAGTGTGGAAAACCCAAGAAGTCACCAAGGAAAAGGCGCGCTGGGCTGCAGGCTTAATTGTGCGGCATGAGGATCGCTATTTTATCAATAATGACAGGGGGGAGCTGATTCTCGCCAAGTTATCACCTGCGGGATACCAGGAAATTAGCCGTACTCAGTTAATTAAGCCAACCACCCGCGTCGGGACTAGGCGCGAGCTTGGCCTGGTGAACTGGTCTCACCCAGCTTATGCCAACAGGCACCTTATTATCCGGAACGACGAGGAG
>CAZSDV010000057.1:0-12946 GCA_964605715.1 uncultured Acidobacteriota bacterium | reverse complement strand
GGTGGACGAGGAGGAGTAGGACAGAGGCGCGAACTTTGGTGGCATACCCTGCGAACCTCAAAAAGAAACTAATGTTACTAGATTCGTTTTCATCAACCCCCTTTTACGTTGAGTCGGATCCGGTAAAGGCTGGTGTCGACAGTCACATAGAGCATGTTTGCCTCTCCACCGTTACCGAATTCAACGTTGCTTGGCAACCCCACTTGCTTCTCTGAGCCTTCCTGGCGGAGGGAGGCAGTGGAGATAAAACCAACTTCTTTACCTTCAGGACTCACGATCATTACGCCAGGGCTTTTCGCGCTTCGGACCGTCAAATAAACATTTCCCCTCTCGTCTACTGTCATGCCGTCACAGCCGGCTTGGCCTCCAAAATCCATTAATGTTTCCCGTTCTCCCGAAACCAAACCATCTGGTCCAAGTGGGAAAGCGTAGACCTTCATTGGTCCCGGCGTTCCGGGCGGCATGTTAGGATCGTCAATGTTATCACTTCCGTTGTCGTGGTCAGCTGCGTAAAGCGTTTTCTCATCCGGGCTAAGGGCCACACCGTTCGGCTTGGACACCTTACGGGTAACTTCGATGACATTCCCATCTTTGTCAATTCGGAAAATAGCAAAGTAATTGAGATCGCGGGATTCTGGCCCCAGGTATCGTGGATCACTAAAGTAAATGCGCCCCTTACTGTCAATAGTAAGGTCGTTGGGACCGTTAAACTTTTTCCCCTCGTAATTGTCAGCTAATTTCGTGCGCTTTCCTGTCTCAACGTTCCAGCTAGAAATCCGCCTTCCCCCGTAATCAGCCCCCTCAGCGGCAATCAAGCGCCCCCCGGCATCAAAGGCTAACCCGTTGGACTTGTGGCTATCCTTAGTAAAGACAGTCGTCTCCTTGGTTTTCGGGTGGAACTGCAGGATCGTACCTTTCTCTTTTCCAAAGGGAATGTACGAAAAGTAGATGCTTCCATCAGGTGCTACCGCTGGCCCCTCTGTTAGGCCCTCTTTGATGCCAGCAGCTCGCGTGAAAAGATGTTCCAGTTCAGCGTTAGCCGGGACAATTTTTTCCTCGACTAAAGTGGTGGTCTCCTCAGGTATCTTCGGAGTTTCACATGAAAATAGCAACGTCGTAATTAGTAGGAAAGGAATAGCGATTTTACTAACCTGTAAAGTCATGAGCACCTCAATTTTTTTGGTCAACACTCAGCTCATCCTTGGAAATCTTTTGGACACTTTTAGGATTAAAGGTTTGGGCAGTGTTCAATCGTAGGGCAACCTCAATCCTACCCCCCTTTAAAAGAAAAAACTGTAGGAGATATCCTCCACCTTCCATCTCTTCCAACTGGTACTGTTCCATTGGGGTTGAGCCTATCCAGCCTCCAAAACGTTCCATAAAACACTTATTCCTTAAAACCGTTCTGGGCATTGCCATAATTAGCGTACCCGGCTCTTCCTTGAGAAGCCCAGCAATCCGATCACGGGTCTGGACCATCCTGGAGACCAAGGCCCCCGCAAGATCCATTTCTTCAGAAAAGTCTGCTTCCGGAAGTTTTATTCCCCAAGTAATATGATGGATAAAAGGGTTTCCATATCCTTGATCCATCATATGACGATGGCCGCTTTCATCTAATGGGTGCACGACAGCGATATGATCAGGCCAGCCTTTCTCCTTTGCCGGCGAAGACCCAGGAAGAGATGCAGCAACATTTATATAGTCATAGTCATCAACAGGAGAAGGATAGCAACGGTTATCAGCACCCACAATGTACCCAATTCGTCTCAGGGGATCTGCTAAAAGGCGTGGTGGGTCGGTAAAAATAGCATAATGATCGGCGTTGTTTTTCAAGGCAACACCACCATCTAAAAGTCTTTTGCCAACTTTTTCTGCCTCCTCAAATCGCTCCTCGGCATTGTCAATCTTAAAATGCTTCTCGAACCCTTGAGGTAATAAATCGTTTATCTTCATAGTGCCGCCATCCTACCCTTCCACCTGAACCCAAGTCAACGAATCGCAAAAGATGCAAGCTTCAAACCTAGTACGTTTTCCAAATATTTCTTGCTAATTTGAGCGCTTTCTTTGGGGGTATGCAAGGTAGAATCAAGCTCGACAGTAATCCAGCCTTGATAACTGTTCCGCCGTAAAATACTCAAAATGGCAGGAAAATCTACCCCGCCTTTTCCAAGTTCAAAAAAGATAGGGTCCTTTAGGGTTTCCTCTAGCATGGCCGATCGTTCTCCGTAACGCGGAATCAAACCTTTATTTCCACCGCGATACTCCGGCTTAGTATCTTTAAAGTGAAATTCAATGATTCGGGCAATATAAATACGTGTCATCTCGACAGGATCCATTCCCGCCATAGTGTAGTGGCCGGTATCCAGGACAAGATTCACATATCTAGGTTCAGTCAATTGCATAATAGTTTCAACTTCATGTCTACTCTCTAGCTCTCTCCAAAGGTGGGCGTGTACACCCAGCTTCACCCCTTCTTTCGTCGTAAGTTTTCCTAGATCATTCAGTCTCTTTGCCATCTCGTGTAAATCTTTGTCCGTCGTGCCACTCCGCCTTCTCCAGCCAGTGTTAATTTTTAAATGTTTGCAGCCAAAGGGTTTGATGAATCTCACCAACCGCATGTGATCCTCAAGCAGTTTAGACGCTCGTTGGGGATCCACAAAGTTCATCTCCATGCCAGACCCATTAGAAACAGTTTCCAGTCGCAAACCCCGACTTTGGAGCATTTCGTGAAGGACAGCGGGACGGCGAAAGTAAGGCTGGACATATTTAGGAAAGGTCTCAATGGCACGATAGCCCACCTCTGCTGCTTCATCGAGCGATCGTACAAAGTCATTCTCCCAGCCGGGTCGCGTATTTGTGGTAATGCCAATTTTAGGTGCAAAGATCTGCCCTGGTGGCCCTTGGTCTTCCTCTGCCTTCCGGCTCCACAGTGGTGGACAGGTTGCTAAAAGAGTGCATCGCTTTAGAAAATCTCTCCGATTGCTTTTCATGAGGTTACCCTTTTACACATTCTATATTTTAAGGAAAAAGGTCAGGAGTAATCCAAAACCACTATCTTTTTTAGTTTGGCTATCCTCTCAAATCGTAACATAGCAGCCGAGGACCTATTCCTGACAGCATATCCCTTGTATTTTGCGCTACGTAAAGCAAGCCCCGGCTGAGCACTGGTGGGGTCCACGACTCTCTTGCCGCAAACAACCATGTCCGCGACACCTCCTTGTAGCCTTTCGGTGTCAGATCCATCCATAGCAAGTGTCCTGCCTCCCCCAAGCACAGAAATTGCCCGTCTACAGCCAGCAGTGACCCCCGAAAAGTTCCCAATAATCTCTGTCGCTCCCCACCTCCAAATTCAAACGTCTCTGTCCATTCTGGAGTTTCTCTCCATACCACTTTTCCAGTTGTTGCTTCCAGGCAAGCCAATGACGCATCCGGCTGGTTACGTCCATCAAATCCATACAGGTAACCATCCCGGTGAATTGCAGTATTAAAGTGCAAGCCAAATTTCTGCGTCGTCCATAACACATTATGCTTGAAGTTTTCCAGTAACTCCAAAAGTGCACTTCCTCTACGATAACTTGCTGAAATGAACACCTTGTTATCGAATACCACGGGAGATGAAGCATTTACCGAAGCATAGCTGCGACTCCGCCACGGAAATGTAAAATCCACATTCCCAGTCGCCGGGTCAATGGACATCAGTCCACCCGTTGGTGGGGTGGATTCACCCCCCGCAAACACAAACACTCGACGCTTTCCATAAATGGTCGCCGGAATTGGTGATGCGTAACTGGGACCCCACTGCTTCCCGGCACGCCATACCTCATGACCTGTGGTTTTCTCCAATCCAACGACGCAAGGTCCACCCGGGGCCCCGACGTTTACAATCAATAGCTTGCCCTCAACTAGTGGAGTTGACCCGGTCCCAAAAAAGTCCTGCTTTACTTTGTAGTCAGCACCAATATGCCGTTTCCAAATCAGCTTTCCTGATTCAAGCTTCAAGCAATGTAGCTTTCCTTCGGCTCCCATAGTGTAGACATAATCACCATTGATAACTGGGCTTGACCGCGGGCCATTGTTATACCCATATCGGTCCTCATAGGCAGTTGGATATCGAAACTGCCAACTTTTTAATCCCGTGCCTGGATTCAAGCATTCGACAATCTCCTCATTCCTGAATCGATGAAGGAATATGAGGCGTTCACCAGCTATCGCCGGGGAACCATACCCAGTCCCCTTGGGAAACTCCCACACCAACGGAGGTGGTAGCTCTCGGCTTAGCATGGTTTCGGTCGAAACCGCATCGTGCGACGGTCCCAAAAATGAGGGCCAATCGTGGCTTACCGCACCCTTTCGCAATGGTTTCGGTGGTTGGTGCATGAGGGTTTGACCGAAACTACCACGTACTGCCAAAAATCCCATTCCTATTAGCAATTCTCGTCGGTTAAATCCCACTCACACCTCTTCAGCCCCTACAATACCGAGTGACAAAACATAGAGCACATCAGAACACCAAAAAGCCAAACTAAGGAAGCCATGTGGACAGCAGCAACACCAAGCGGTAAATTTTCATACTGATCTTTTTTAACGAAAATTTTAACTTCACTGTCTAAATCAAATTACAAATTAACTAAATTCCACCTTCCAAAAAAATGCGGAGCCTCTCTGAAGCCAAGGAGGCGTTTGTAATCACCCGGGCCTTAATCGCCAGCTTCACAACCCGAAGGTAGTGATCGAGATCCCGATACCTCTCTTCGTGATTTACTAACATGAAGTTCTCCTGATGGCCGTTTAGCCACGAGAGAAATGCCAATCCAGCCTTGTAATTTCCTGTTGGAGCCTCAAAGATCGTCCTCGATAACTTTTCAGCTGGCAGCATTAATTCCCGATAGGAATCTATGTGCCCACAAGCAAGATAGCGGAATGCCAACCCCGCAGGTTCCGCAATGGCATCAAAAGCTCCCAGCAAAGCGTGGCTAAAGTTGCCAAGCGCGCAGGCAGAATCTCCAATTTTTACCCAACGAGCAATCTCCGAAACAGCAGCCCTTTTCCCCGAATCATGATCACCCTTAATCAGGTTTTCAAAGTTAAAATCGTCACCAGTGAAAACAATCTGGTCTCGCTCAAAAAATCTTTTTCTCAAAGAAATCTCAAAATCGGAATCGAGCAACGAGAGCTTCGCGCCACGCACCTTACCTGGATCAAGTGCCATAATGTTCTCAAAACTCTTACCAGGGAAATAGCCTGCAAGCTCCGCCATGAACTTTTCTCCTAGCCAGTGAATAAAAAGTGGACCAGAAAGATTACGGATTATCTCACCGTAAATTTCCACATAGCCGGACTCACCAATTTTGTTCTGCGTAAGCCATGTAAGCGGCAGCAGGATCACCTGGCCTCCAGCTTCCTGGATTATGCGGGCCTGGTAGAGAACTGCATCGATTAACTTTGTCTTGTTCGGTATATCAGTTAGGTGATCGGCGCCGGCGCCGGCAATGAAACAAGGAGTAAGATGCAGCTGGCCACACCCTCGAATCAGCTGTTTTGCAGCCTTCCATCCGATGGAAAAACGTTGAGCCGTATCCATCGCCTCGGCAATCCCAAATCCTAAAGAGGCAATTCTTTTTCGAATCCTGCAAGTTGCCTCCCAGTCGATAAAATCAGCAACAGACTCAGGATCTCCAGGTTTGGTGGGCGAGTGTGAACAGGTACGATAATCATCTCTCATCACCACATGGACGGCGGCATAGGCAAGCCGCACTAAGGGGACGGAGTCGAGGGCTTCCGCTTGTTTACGGTGGGTAGTCAGGAGGCCATCGTCAAGACATAAAAACCCTCCTCTTGCTCCTAACCCTCCAGAGGGGACCTCCACTTCTACCTGCATACCATAACCCCTACGAAAAAAGCTCAGAATACCTTTCCCAGATACCCCGGCAGGTTTTTCACCGCATACCACATAAGGAATAAAATTAGAAAGGATGTTCCGGCGATCATTGTACCGATCCACACCTTTCCTCGAAATCCCCGCGGGACGTCATCTCCTAAGTAGGGGCGACTTCGGTGAAGAAGAATGAAACCAATATAAGCTGCGGGTAAAAGAAAGCCACAGAGGATGCTGGTCGGGATGGCAACCCAAACTGCGATACGGGTCCAGAGTACAGTGCCGAGCACACCAGGAAGAGTCACCAACATTCCCAACCGATACTTCCAGCCTCCTACCTTGAAACCGAAAATTTCTGAGCAAACAAAACCTGCGGCCAGCATCTCGAGTGTAATAGTACTTAGCGCCATGGCCAGAATGCCAAGGTTGAAAATAACTCGCCCGAAGGTAGGTCCCAATAAACCTGCAATTGTCTGCGCGGCCTGTTCCGCCGACAATGCTTTCCCAGAAAAAGTAGGGTCCAAGTGTAAAGTGTTTGCTGTCGTAATAATCAGAAGACTAGTTGCAAGCGTAAAAGGAAGAACCATTCCCGTCAACAGGTCAAAGCGAGCCAGACGGCGATGTTCTCGACTCCATCCCTTTGAGAGCAGAGAGTACGGATAGAGAAAAACCATGTTTACCCCGACGGCAGAGGTCAATCCTCCCAAAACAATGACGATTCCCTTTACTCCGTCCTTCTCTCCGGGAATCTCAAATGCGAAGAAACCTCGCAGCAACGCGCCCCAGTCACTCACGCCGGTTTTCATCACAGAAAGCCCTAAGCAAACGACCACCGTCCAAACCATATACTTAAGCATCTTCTCGTAGCCACGAATCCATGCCGCAGAACTCCCATAAGTCATCGATACTGCGCTTGCCCACCCCAATACGGCCACCCCAACCCACCAAGGTTTGAGCGTTAAACCCAAAACTTTCCCCATATCCACTACTACCGCTCCAGCCAAAGAGAATTGTGGAAACTGCCATATGACACAGGCAATAAGCGCCCCAAAGGCCCAAGCCCAAGCCCAGGGTGCCCCCGCGTACTTCTTCATCGCAGCGAGAGGCCGAAGTCCCGTCGAGAGGGTTTGATGGGAAACAGCGGAGAGCATTACCACACCAAGTAGCATTGCGACCGGTGCAACCCACAGCAGACGATAGCCGAACACCGCCCCGCCAAAAAGCGCGGAGGCCACCGATCCGCTGGCAAGCGTCAATGCACTCTGCATATAGCCAGGACCGACAAACTTCCAATAGCCCCGCGTCCGAGCTGTGAAGCTCTGTTGCTCGAGATCCGCAAGAACTTTTCGTTCCTCGGCCAGCTTTTCTGGTGATGGCGACGCCACCATTGGCAAACCACCCATCCGCTGCTCTTCCTGATTCATTCTTTCACCCCACTTAATTTCCTTCCCTGTGCAGTTTTGGAGGTAGCAGAATTCCTTCCCTTCGCCTCACGCAAACGAACAGCCGCTGGAGAAGAACGGTAGACATCATCGAGTGGATAACAGCCGCTTATGAGACCTAGCCTCGGTGCCGTCGTGCAATCACTGAAAGTACGGCAGATTCGCTTGCGGTCAAGACTGTGCCTCCTGAGAACGTCGAAGGGCATTTGCGGGTAGGCAAGCACCATTCGGCCGATGCCGACAAAATCGACATGGCCAGCGTTAATCTCATACTGGGCCACGTTCGGCAAATATTCTTGAAGGTAACTATAGCCCGAGCCTACTAAAAGAAGGTTTGGAAATGCCTCCTTACAAACTCGAACCGCCCGAAGATGGAAAATTACCCCAGTCAGCGGGTCATCGGGAGGAAGATACCCATCTGAAGGAGGATACGCTGCGGGCCGCTGCAAGTGTGAACAGCAATAAGGAGAGCTGACAGAAATATTGACTAGTCGAATTCCTTGCTCCTGAAGCATCTTGAGAAATTGAAGAGGTTCAGTAAAGTCCGGCCTGCGCGGGTCCTGCATATCGATTCCAAAACCGTACTTATAAGGAACATATCTCTCCCAGTCTTTCGGTTCACCACACAGGGTATCATTGTTTTTTGAGTGCGGAAAAACATCGCAGATGGATGCGCGCACTCCAATTTCTAGCCTCGGACACTCACTCCGAATTGCTTTAATAACAAGTCGGATGAATCGAGTTCGATTCTCAAGAGAACCTCCATACCGCCCTAACCTTGTGTGTGCACCGAGCAGCTCGTGGAGCAGGTATCCGTGACAGCATTTGATATCTACGAATTGAAACCCTGTATTCCAAGCGAGCTTCGCTGCCCGCACGAAATTTTCTCCGATACCCTCGAGCTCCCCGTCGGTTAGAGGCCTTGCTCCAGGATCGAGATTGACTTTTTGGTCAAGCAGGGGGTGATGATAAGCAATTCGTGGCGCGCGAAATCCGTGGGGCTGCGCAAAGCGGCCTGAATGAGTTAGTTGCAATCCGACAAAAAGGTCATCAATTCCTTCTCCAGACTCCTGATGTCCATGTTTTAATTCCCTGAGCAAGGATTCAAGTCCCTGGCCAAGGTTAGCATTCTGGTTTAAATAGAGTTGGCGCGGGTTAGCTCTTCCGTCTTCCTGAACGGCAAAGGCTTCGCCACCCCAAATGAGCTTTGCGCCACTCCGGCCAAAGTTTCTCCAACGGCGATGCGTATGCTCGGAGGGTAGGCCATTTACGGTTCCGTCCCACCCTTCCATAGGGTGGACTGCAAAGCGATTCCCAATGGTAATTCCATTCGGGCCGATCTTTACTTTACGCCCTAGCGGACCCCCGTCACCAAACACCTCTTCATCCACACCCATTGACGAGTCGAGAGAGAAAAGATGTTTTCTGAACTCCTCTAGGGTACGGTGTTGGCCAGGTAGTTTGAATTTCATTTCAGTATTCTAGTGTTCAATTTTTCCAAGCATCTCAGAACTAAAAAACTCCTAGCCTTTCACCGTTGCACGGGTCTCACCAAAATTCGCAACGTTGCAACTGTAACTAGATGTTTTACAAGAACTAATTTCAATTTTAGCTTACTCGAAATTACTTGCAAACCACTTGATAGATGGTTGCGTAGTTGGCAGCAACTCCCGACCATTGAGTTCCTTCTTTAGTAGCCTTTTCTTTTTTCATTTTTTGAAAATCACCCTTTTTTTTCCATGCCTGATCCGCAATTCCTAAGAATAGGCCGATTGCACGGTGGATCTCTTCACAGACTCCCTTTGGATATCTATAAGTTTCGAATTTCTTTGAGGGTTCACCCGCAAAAACAGCACTATTGAGAAAAAGAAGTATCAGGCCAACAAATAGAATAATTTTCATCGCACTAGCCTCCTAAGGTGACATGGTAATTTTCACTATTTGATGAGAAACTCAATAACCACATGATCCGATAAATTTTAAACATATATTCTTCTCATAATTATTGGGGCAACTAAAGAAATTTCAAAATGACAGTGGACTGTCCATTGTTAGTGCTTGGTCCATGGCTGGATAGAACCTATAATACCGCTCCAGATGCTAGAATCTTTCCTTGACTAAGGACTAATCAGTCCAGCCGGGAACCGCGTGGGAGACCGAAGTCCCCACAAGCAACTCAGAAAGGATTCGCTCTCCTTTTGGGAGCTCACCAAAGAGCTCGTCATTAGACTTGATGATATGGTCTCGCAACACTTACTAAGATGGCCGGATCTTTTGGCTATTGCAATAAATCTTAGCGTAATGGTCGGCATCGGTATCTATTCAGCCCGACGGACAAATTCTGCTGATGGCTATTTCTTGGCGAATCGCAGTATGCCTGGATGGATTGTAGGATTTTCACTGATGGCCACCATTATTAGCTCGATGACCTTTTTAGCGGTTCCAGGCTTTACCTTTGAAAAAGACTGGCGCTACATGCCTGCTCACTTCTTATATATTATCCCAGCCATTATTGCCTACTTTCTCTTCATGCCTTATTTTCGCCGGGGCCATGTACGCTCTGCCTATGAATACCTTGAGCTCCGCTTTAGCACCTGGGCTAGGCTCTATACGGCCGGTAGCTTCCTGATCTTTCAAATGTTTCGCACCGGAGTCATTTTGTACGCCGTCTGCCTTCCTCTTGGCCCTATGACTGGACTTCCTTTGCACTGGATAATTATAGTTCTAGGAATTTTGGTAGCCTCCTACACCGTTGCTGGTGGACTTGAAGCTGTAATCTATACAGACCTACTTCAAAGCCTGGCCCTAATTTTAGGTGGCTTGATCTGTATCCCATTAGCCATTCGCCTCATACCAGGAGGATTAAGTCAAGTGTTCTCCGAAGCTGTCGCGGACGGAAAATTTTCACTCGGCAACACCGCAATGGTTTGGGACGAGCAAACGGTTTGGGTGCTTATCCTGGTTTACCAATTCACCTTCTTCCAGCTTGTCTGTACTGATCAGAACGCGGTCCAACGCTATATTGCTATGAAAACAGACCGAGACGCCAAACATGGCCTGATTCTCTCGACTATCATGATCATCCCAGTCTGGTTCTATTTTGCGTTTATTGGAACGGTTCTTTACGTTTACTACAAGTACTTCCCTGCCCCCGAATTGGATAATCTTGTCTCAGAGCAAGCTTTTCCGTTCTTCATCCTTACTCAATTACCAGCCGGAGCTGCAGGCTTTGTATTGTCTGGACTTCTGGCAGCTGCTATGTCCACTTTAGACTCCGGTATCAACGCATCAGCGGCAACAATAACCAACGATTTCTACCGTCGATTTAAAAAATCGATCAAAGATGAGCAACATTATCTCAAATTCGGTCGGTGGGTTTCGGTTGGCTTTGGGGCTATTATGATTCTGGTGGCCTTGTTCATCCACTTCACCAGAACACAGACGCTCCTAGACCTTCAGACTCTTGTGTTTTCAGTTGTAAGTGGGGGGCTTGTAAGCATTTTCCTTCTAGGGTTTCTCACTGTGCGGGTGGATAGTCGCGCAGCGCTCATCGCCACCCTTTGTACCATCTCTACAGTCTGCTTATGGCTATTTGCAGATTCCAATGCTGGAACCACCCTTCTACCAGGACTGAAGCAGGTATTGCCTAATAAGTTTTGGATTATTGTTTTGTCGAACCTCTTCCTCTTCACGGTTGCGTACTCCTTAAGCTTTCTCCTGGGCTCGAAAGGCGGAAAGAATTTGCGGAACCTTACCGTTTGGACCTCGAGCGAAAAGGAGTAAAAGCAAATTGACTTATGTGCCTACCTTTCTGAAGGATCCGCAAGGAGTATTTCTCTCTGCTCCTTACATCTTAAAATTCCGCTTCGTACTGCCTCACTTCCTTGAAGCGAGTGGTTCCGCGGAGCAGTCGCCCCAGGCGTGGAGCTCGATTGTTATAGACTTCAACGGCGTCGGCGTCAGCAAAACGCATGAACAGGATCCTGCGGTCTTTTGTTTTCGACAAATTTGGTCCGGACTTGTGTAATGTCCAGCAGTGCATAACGCAGGCATCTCCGGCCTTCATTTCTATCGGGAGAGCTTTCGACTCATCCACCTCCATTCTAATCTCTCGAGGGAGATCTGGTTTGTGTTGCAACATTTGCCCCTTAGCTTTTGAACCGAGAAAAACCCACAGGCAGCCATTCTCCTGATCACAGTCATCCAAGGCAGTTAGCGTGGAGATAGCATTGTACGGATCTAGTTCACCATAACCATTGTCCTGGTGCCAAGCGAATGTTTGGGTATTTCCTCGCATCTTGAAGGTTAGTTGGGAGGTGGCAGCTTTGATGTTAGGTCCGATTAATTGCTCCGAAATATCCACCAAAGGGCCTGAAAAATAGTAGTCGCGAACCAGCAAGGCCCGATGGTGGATATCAGGGATTAGGGCGTTCTGAAGCCAGGTTTTGTTTGGATCAAACTTCCCTTTTTCGGCTCGCCAGGCCGCCATTACCTGCTCGCGAATCTTTTCCAATCCTTCCTCAGTTAGTGTACGTCCGAGAAATAAATAGCCTTTTTCGTGGAACTCACCAACCTGTTCTTTCGTCAGCTTCTTATATACAAAGAAGCGCGAGTTACCCGAGCTCATCCTCCACCTCTAAGAAGCGCGCAATACAATATAAGCAGATGTTGCGTATAACGTAGGGTTGTTCTTCTCAAAGCAATCTGAAATGTATAAAGGCTTCACTCTTTCATCAAAATAGGGCTCATTTACTTCGATATCAAACCCTAGCTGCTCGAATATGCGAACAAAATCGTAATGTCTCAAACGATTTTGATAATGAGATAAATGATTATATTTTTCCCATTCTTGCTCACTAAAAGCCAAAAAGTTTAACGAACCTATGCTTGGATCTGTATGACTATAATGGTCTGAGTAATCCATTTTGGCGCACACAATCCCATCACTTTTGATCACACGTTTTAACTCTTTAAATATTTTTATAATACCGATTTTTGGAATGTGCTCAAGGGTATGCGTGGAAACACAGCAATCAATGTAGTTATCTTCAAAGCCCGTTGAAGAAGCATCCAATGGAGCAATATATTTTATTCGGTAATGCTTTTTTAAATCCCCAAACGAATGGATAGGAGCATAAATAAAATCCGAATCAATTTCTGAAATCTGTAATGCACTTTCGTTTATTTGTCCCAAATCAGCCATGGGATTTAAATCAATCACAATCTGTTCATTGCATTCAGTTGAAAGGTAAAGGTTTTGAGCAAGATTTTTTCCGGCACCAAACTCAAATAGCCTTGGCTCGGTCAGTGTGGATACATATTTTTTATGTAAGACCCAGCTTTCATCAATACTTTTGAAATTCACTTTCGATCTACGTGTTGCATATTTTTGTAAGAAATATAGGATGTATGGTGCATTAAGAAAGTCAATAAAACCAAACATGGCAGATTTAAGTTTCCAATTAATATTCATTTAAAAAACTTTTTCAATCTTGCCCTCTCTCCTTCTTGGTTTCTGGTCCATTAGGAAACGTTGGTTAAGTTTTTTGGGGCCAAAGTGAAGCGACGACACCTTTGACGATTTTTTCGGTTCCGACCGCCGGGGGGCCAAAGTGTTCACCCCAGACCT
>CAZSDV010000056.1:0-13350 GCA_964605715.1 uncultured Acidobacteriota bacterium | reverse complement strand
AAGACCCTGGGTGAAACGGGGGGTGTTGATAGAACGAGGACACCTTTTCAAAATCATAAAGGTAATCAAGAAACAAACGGCTAGCCTTAGGATTTCCTTTGTGAGAGACACTACCGCAAGATGAAGAATCTAACATCGCGTACACCTCGACATCCTTTCCAGCCTACAAAGGGCCTGGCAACGCCTCTAAATACCAGGTCGGTCAATTGCCATTCCCCTGAAACCCAGTCTCCAATAAAACACCCTACCATCCTCTTTAACTTATGTGCAATAAGGGCAATAACGTGAAAGCCCTTTTTGATGGGTTCAGTTTTTTTTGTGCTAGCATGAAGTCCCTAGTGGAGGGTTTTTTGGATCCGGTACTCCACTAACACTGTGTCTTCGGTAATGAGCAGGGCAAGCCATTATTTTTGGGCATGCCGGAGGAAAACTCAGCAGCTAACCGGGATTAAAATTGAGACTATATGATTTAGTTTGTTGAGTTAATGAGTCAGCTAACATGAAAATTGTTACTACTTACATATTTAAGGAGATAGCTACACACTCACTTCTAGGTGTGCTTATCTGCAGCTTTGTCCTTTTCATACCGCAAATGAACCGACTGCTGGAGGTCGCTGCCAGACGAAATCTATCCACCGGAACTCTAGCTGAGCTATTCCTTCTTCCTCTCCCTAGCATATCGACAATGACCATACCCATGGGAGACTTAGTTGGAGTCCTTACTTGCCTTAGCCGAATGGCCTCTGACGGAGAATTCATCGCCTTGCGAGCCGCTGGTGTTAGTGCATGGCGGATCATTAGGCCTACTCTATTATTTGCAACCTTGGGTTGGGTTCTGGCCTCATCCATGAGTCTTTATTGGGCGCCATGGGCAGCAAAAAGGTTAAATGACCTTAAGTGGGAACTAGGAACCAGTCAGGTACCTTACGAAGTCCAGCCACGCGTTTTTATTGAGCAGATTCCTAACTTGCTTGTTTTCCTCCTCGATACTCGCGGCGCAATTCCTACCTGGCACCACGTATTCATCGCGGACACAAGCGACCGCGACAACATTAAAACCACTACTGCGGAATCAGGGTTTGTATTAAGAGACCCAAAAACAAATACCCTAGTCCTGCACCTCGAGCACGGTGGAACCCATGAAATAGACCCCAATAAATCAAACCATTACTCAGTTATTACTTTTGACCAAACCGATCTCCCGCTAGACCGGCAAACTCAAGCTCGACCGACACAAAGTAAAATTGACTACCGGAGCCTAAATCCAATTGAACTACTTACAAGATTGCAAGATTCTTCAAAACGGAATCCCGCCTTGGTGGAACTCCATTATCGGATTGCAATCCCATTTGCTTCACTGGTCCTAGCTTTAATCGGCATTCCCTTGGGAATGAAAACCCGCAAGGGAGGAAAATCAATTGGCATCATCTTTACAATCTTGCTCGTGTTTGTGTATTACATGTTCGCAGCTTCCGGCCTCAGCCTATCCAAGCAGGGGAAAGTTCCACCCTGGATAGGTTTGTGGTTCGCAAATTTAATCTTTTCATTAGTTGGAATAATGGCCCTCCGCAGCCTAGATAGAGGATTATTCTTTTTTAAGAATCTAGTAAATCTGTTAAAAAAACCTTTTTATATAGCCAAACCAATCTTCCAAAAATTAATAATCAAATACAATTCTAAACAAAGAAAGCAAGCGAAAAGAGGGTTCCTTCAAATTCTTGACGGTTACGTCTTGCGTGGTTTCCTGGGGTTTTTTTCCTTGGTGGCTCTCGCCCTGTTGGCTCTTTTTATTGTGTTTGATTTTTACCAGTTATTTGGGCACATTCTAAAAAACGACGCAGGGCTAGCCCTCTTGCTTCCCTATTTCTTGTATCTCATCCCTCAGGCCATATATTTCCCCGTGGTTCCTCTCGGAATCCTTATAGCAATCCTAATATATTTCAGTTTGCTTTCGAAGAGTAGCCAGGTAACTGCTATTAAGGCAACAGGGATAAGTCTTTACCGAATAAGCGCCCCCATTCTTATTGTTGCAGCAATATTTGGAATGGGCCTTTTTATATTAGAGGAAAATTACCTTCCTACAATTAACCAGCGCCAGGATGCCTTGCGAAACCAGATCAAAGGAAAGCCTCCTCAAACTTACTTTAATCCCAATCACCAATGGATCTTCGGTCAGGAATCTCGTATCTTTAACTACCGCTTTCTAGATCCCCAGAAAAACATATTTGCAGCTCTTTCTGTATTCGAATTGGATCCTGATACATTTCAAGTTAAACGAAGAATCTTTGCTGAACGAGGCCGCTGGAGCGAAACATTACCAGGTTGGATCCTTGAAAACGGATGGGTAAGAGAAATAAGCGAAGACCGAGTAACCCGCTTCGAAAAATTTACTACATCGACATTCCCACAATTAACTGAACGGCCCGAATATTTTAAAAAAGAGATAAGACCTCACGAGCAAATGAACGCATCAGACCTAAAAGAATATCTAGATGAACTTCATCAGGGGGGTTTTGATGTTGCACGGCTTTCGGTGCAATTTTATCGAAAATTTAGCTACCCATTTATGGCCGTTGTTGTGGCACTAATTGCCCTACCTTTTTCTTTTTCGGTAGGACAACGTGGTGCACTTTCTGGGTTAGCTATTAGTTTTGGAATAGCCATGGCATACTGGTCAACCTCAAGCCTATTTGAGGCTCTTGGAGGATTGAGTCAAGTTCCTCCATTAGTTGGTGCTTGGACAGCCCCCGTATTATTTGGACTAGGGGGAATTTACATGTTATTGAGAGTAAAAACTTAAATGCTTCAGGCTTAATTTTTAAATTTGATTGACTGCCAAGAAATACATCCATTTCAGGACCAAACACAACAAATATATATAAACTAATACATTATATATTCATGTTAAGTATTATATATAATTATGTTTACTGCTTTCTTCTTAGTTCCGCCTGAGCTGAGGCTAAACGGGCGATTGGTACACGGTAAGCTGAACAGCTCACATAATTAAGGCCAAGTTTTGAAAAAAACTCAATTGACGCAGGGTCGCCGCCATGTTCTCCACATATCCCCACCTTAAGATTTGAACGTCCAAGACGACCTTCCTTCGTGCCGATTTCAACAAGACGGCCAACACGTTTTTTATCAAGAACTTGAAAGGGATCACTTTGCCATACTTTATTTTGAAGATATGCATTTATAATTTTTCCACAATCATCCCTCGAGAGGCCAAACGTAGTCTGGGTAAGGTCGTTTGTTCCAAAACTAAAAAAATCCGCTTCTTTAGCGATTTCACTCGCACTTAAAGCTGCAGCAGGAAGCTCCACCATGGTGCCGACAAGGTATTTAATATTGAGTTTCTTTTGAGAAAAAATGTCTTGCGCAACACGGTCAATTATTTCCTTTTGGATCTTTAGCTCTCGAACGTCACCTGCCAAAGGGACCATCACCTCTGGAAAAACCCTTATCCCTTGCTTTTTACATTGGCATGCAGCTTCAAAAATTGCCCGCGCCTGCATCTCAGTAATTTCCGGATAAATATTCCCCAAACGACAGCCTCGCATACCTAACATTGGATTCAGTTCGTGTAATCCATTAATCACCTCAAGTAACTTTTTTTTCGATATTATTTTTTTGATGTTTCCTTTTTTAACTTCAAGAGAAGCAATTTCAACCATCAGCTCCTCCCTTTTAGGAAGGAATTCATGCAGAGGGGGGTCAAGAAGGCGAATGGTAACAGGAAGGCCCCTCATAGCCTTAAATAGGCCCATGAAATCTTTCCGTTGCATTGGAAGTAGTTTCGAGAGAGAGCGAAGCCGCGCTTTTTTATAATACGCCATTTTTTTTGCATCTGTAGATTCCTTGCAGGACATTATCATTTCCTGCATGTAGGGCAAACGATCAGCGGAAAAAAACATGTGCTCGGTACGGCATAACCCAATGCCTTCAGCTCCAAACTGCCTAGCAATCTTCGCATCTCGTGGTATGTCTGCATTAGCCCGAATTTTAAGCTTTCGGAAACTATCAACCCACTTCATAAACTTACTCAATTCTTTATTTAAAAGATCAGCAGAATTCACAGGTACTTTTCCAACAAACACTCGACCCGAAGATCCATCAAGAGAAACCCAATCCCCTTCTTTTAGATTACACGATCCAATTTTTAAAACCTTGCTCTTCGTATTAATCTCGAGATTGCTGCAGCCAACAACACAACACTTACCCATTCCCCGGGTAACCACAGCAGCATGGGATGTCATGCCACCTCTCGAAGTAAGGATTCCAGTTGCACTTTCCATTCCGTGAATGTCATCAGGAGTTGTCTCCGCACGTACTAAGATAACCGGGTTATTTTTACTTTGACGAACTGCCTCATCAGCAGTAAGTACAATGCGCCCAACACCAGCACCTGGAGATGCCGGGAGGCCCTTAGCTACTACTTTGAATTGTTTTGTTTCACCGAGTACGGGATGGAGAAATTGATCCAATTGACTCGGTTCAACTCTAGAAACTGCCTCTTCTTTAGTAATAAGACCTTCCTTCACCATGTCTACTGCTAGCTTTACTGCTGCAATTCCAGTTCTTTTGGCCACGCGAGTTTGAAGCATATAAAGAATTTTATTTTGAATTGTGAATTCAAAATCCTGCATATCTTTGTAATGCCGCTCGAGATTGGATGTAATGGACTTAAGTTGAGCGTAAACCTTTGGCATCTTTTTTTTGAGTCCCGCAATAGGAAGTGGAGTTCTTACTCCAGCAACCACATCCTCCCCTTGAGCGTTCATAAGGAATTCTCCATAAAATTCCTTATCACCAGTAGATGGATTTCTCGTGAATCCAACACCTGTCCCAGAATCACTCCCCATATTGCCGAAAACCATTACTTGGACGTTTACTGCAGTCCCAAGATTCTCTGGTATTTTATTGAGACGACGATAGACTTTTGCGCGTGGATTGTACCAAGAATAAAATACGGCATCACGAGCCATATCAAGTTGCTTAATGGGGTCCTGTGGAAGGGATTGTCTTTTTTCTTTAAGGATTACTTGTTTATATTGGCCAACAATTTTCTTCAGGTCCTCAACGCCAAGCTCGCTGTCAGCTGTTATGCCTCGCCTTTTTTTTTGCTTATCCAAAATACCATCAAAGGACTCTTTTGGGACCTTCATCACAACATTACCAAACATCTGTATAAACCGGCGGTAGCAGTCGTAAGCAAATTTTGAATTATTGGATTTCCTTGCTAAAGCTTCAACAGTCTTATCGTTCATGCCTAGATTAAGAATTGTATCCATCATCCCAGGCATTGAAACTAACCCCCCTGAGCGTACTGATAAAAACAGAGGGTTCGTTATAGACCCAAACTTTTGCCCTAAAAGTTTTTGTAATTTATTAAGCGCTCGAACAGATTCATTTTTTATATTTTGTGGAAAATTAAAACCATTATCGAAAAAGAGTTTGCACGCAGTAGTGGCGATTGTGAACCCGGGAGGAACAGGAAGTTTAGCATTGGTCATTCCAGCCAGACCAGCACCCTTGCCTCCTAACAAGGAACGCATTTCAGGTCTTCCTTCTGACTTTCCATTTCCGAAAAAAAAGACATGTTTTTTCATAGACAGCCTCGCTTTGACTTAACAATTCTCTTAGATTAATAGGAATGTCGACGCGTCGACATTCCTATTAATTCCATTAAAAATAATTTATTAATATCGTATCTTACACATATAGAACACTTTACAATAATAATATCAGTCACCTTGAATCTGTAATAATTTCAGAAATTTTTGCGACACTTGAAAATAATTCTTCTAACCTAGAAAGGATAACTAATCGATTTTTTCGTTTAATTAGATTTGGTGACATAATTAAAATTTGATCAAAGAATTGATCTACTAATGGCCGCAAAGTTCCAATAAGCGAAAGTGCCTCCTCGTACTTCCTTTGATTTAATAATCTGTTTGTCTTTTTTTCAACACTCACATACTTTAAATAAAGTCTTTTTTCAGGTCCATTTTCTAATTCAGTTTGACTTATTTTTCCAGTATTAAAATTGGGTTTATTCTTGGATTTAACTAGTATGTTTGTAATTCGCTTAGCTGCGATTGATAAATTAATAAATTCTTCGGTTGAACGAGCGCTTTCCAGGGCCTTTGCACGCTCAAAAGCGCAAACTGGCTGAGGGATGCTCAAGGATAACACTGCATTAATTGTGTCATAACGAAACTTATAATAATTCTTGAAGATAAATCGGACACGTTCAATAAAAAATTTATTAACTGATGCTTCAAGTTTTTTTTGCGAGTGGTTTTTGTTAGAATAAATATTTTTATAATACTTATAAGTTACTTTATTTAAGTCACATACTACATTATTCTCAATTAATAGTTTAACTATTCCATTCCCTTGTCGCCGCAAAGCAAAGGGATCACTTGAACCGCTGGGCTGAAGGCCCAATGCATATCCCGCCAATATATTGTCAAGCTTATCTGTTAAGGAGACCAGTGTTCCAAGCAGTGATCTTGGGCACGAATCTTGTGTGTTTATAGGAAGATAGTGGTCATAAACAGCATTCGCCACCTCACTTGCTTCATTTGCAAGAGAAGCATAAACCCCCCCCATAACCCCTTGCAGTGAGGGGAACTCCTTTACAATATCCGTAGTCAAGTCACATTTTGAAAGTTCCAAGGACCGAAAATAATGTAATTTAAATTTACTAGAAGATGTTGTTTTTGTTCTGATTTCTTTAATAATTTCGTTCCCCAAAATTTTCATCCGAGCGACCTTATCCCAGTAACTACCAAGTTTCGAATGGAATGTTAGGTGCTGAAGTGCTTCCAATCGTGAGCCTAAGGATGTTCGCTTGTCTGAATCCCAGAAAAATTTAGCATCGCGAAATCGGGCTTCCAGGACCCTTTCATGGCCGCGCTTGATGATCCCGCGCTGATCTTTCGTCCAGTCTGTTACCGCTATAAAATTGGGTTTTAATTTTCCGCCTTCTTCTTGGACTGCAAGGTATTTTTGATGTTCATTCATAACAGTAATTAACAATTCCTTTGGCAAAGAAAGGAACTGGGGATTGAAATCGCCAAGAAATGCAGAGGGGTATTCGGTTGAATTTACAAGGGTTTCAAATAGCTCTTTGTTAAATAAAATTTTATAGCCAGATTTCTTCACTAACGCTTCAATGCTCTTATTAAGTAAACCTCGTCGGTCATCCAACTCTACCAAAACACCACGCCTCCTTAGCGCCTTTGAATACTGAAGGAAACTTCGAGGATGTATCGCCTTACCTCTGTCCCGGCGGTGTCCATAGGTTAAACCTGAGGCCTTTACATCACCAAAAGTAACCTTGATTATTCGGCTTTGTTTTCCTTCCCCAAGTAATGCAAATATCCAACGGACAGGCCGAACAAAACGTGGACCGGATTTTTTTAGCCAATACATCGTCGTTGGAAAATTTAGGTTTGCGATAGCATTCTCCAGCAGCGTTGGGAGAATGACTTCCGCAGGCCTTCCAACTTGGACTCTTTGAGCAACCAGATATTCCCCAGTCCCACTTACCTTCCGTTTGAGTGAACTGATCGAAACTCCGCATTTCCGAGCAAATCCTTTAGCGGCAGCTGTGGGTTTACCGTTTTCATTGTAGGCGATCCGACTTGGAGGGCCTTGAACTTCCTCGATTTTATCAGGTTGACCTTTCAGGATTCTTGGAACATAAACACCAAGTCGCCTGACAGTTGAAAAAGTGTGAACTTCCAGGTTGCCATGAGGAGCTAGCCCAGCCTTGCTTATATCCTCGTGGACTAAATTTCCTAATTCCACTCCCGCCTTCTCCAGCATTCGGGCGGGAATATCCTCACAGCCAATTTCGAAAAGGAGCGGTATTTTATTTTCCTTTTTCATGGATTTCAAATCTTTCTTTGCCAGTTATTCTGCTCTATAAACTTCGGCGCCACCCCGCATGCCAACCGCCTAACTCGACCAATCAGTGAAACTCGCTCCGTTACACTGACAGCCCCTCTTGCATCAAGTATATTTAGTAGATGGGAACACTTAAGGCACAGGTCAAATGCTTTCCGCACCGGAAAGCGGACACGATCCTCTTTTGATTTCATCTGATCAAAATCATTCAAAAGACGAGTAGCCTCACCCTCGTATAAATCAAACAACTTAAATAGAACGGCTATATCTGCCATCTCAAAATCATATACCGAAAACTGTAACTCCTCATCCTGACGTAGATCACCGTAACTCACCGTATCACTCCATCGGATATCGTAAACACTTGGAACATCCTGAAGGAAAGCACAAATTCGCTCTAACCCGTAAGTTAACTCAACTGAAATAGGCTCTAGATCCATACCGCCGCACTGCTGGAAATAAGTGAACTGGGTGATCTCCAACCCATCCAAAAATAACCTGCCAACCTACACCCCATGCCCCTAAGGTTGGTGATTCCCAGTTGTCCTCCTCAAAACGAATATCATGATCCTTGAAATTCACCCCCAGAATCTCGAGACTCTCAAGGTAGAGCTCCTGAACATCTCGTGGAGGAGGTTTCAAGACCACCTGGTACTGGAGGTGTTTTAAAAGCCGATTAGGATTCTCTCCATAACGACCATCCGCAGGGCGGCGCGAGGGTTGCGCGTATGCAACCCGATATGGGTTTGGTCCTAGGGCTCGAAGAAAGGTCTCAGGGCACATGGTCCCAGCCCCCACCTCCACATCATAAGAAGGTGCCAGGACGCAATCGTGCTTAGTCCAAAACTTGCTTAACCGTAGAATTGCATCCTGTAGGTTCAGGCCAAGAATCCTTGGCTTACCCTTTGTCTTCCGTTGGAGGGCTTGAGCTACAGCTTGCTTTTTCTTTCTTTTTAAAGGCATTTAACTTCGTTTAAGAGCTGCTTCGTTATTAGTTTACGTTCAATATGTTTTTCAATCTGTTCATCCAAAAAAAGGCGCAAGCTTTTCGATTGTTCAGCCTTTGGACCTAATTGACACCATTGATCTAGGGTTTTCCCTTGGGTGACCTTGCAGAGCTCCCTGATATCAGATCCCAGTTGGCGTCCTTGTCCTTTCTGGCAGTCACCACAAGACAAACCTTCCCAAAAATTGCCATAGTATGAAATACGGGCACCTAGCCTGTTCCCACAACAGCTACAATAATCAAGATCACCAAGTACACCACCTAGGCGCAAAATCCACGCGGAAAAATAACAAAGTACTGCGTCAAGGCAATCTAGATGATTTAAACCTCGAAGAACGTGCAATATCAAACGAAAAACTCGGTCATCAGGTTGCTCCTCAGGCATGAAATTATCACACACTTCAGCAACATATTGGGCTGCTAGTTGACCTGAATATTCCTCCTGGACTGACATAAATGATTCAATTAAATCTATAGAGTTGAGGCGTACAAGGTTACGATTTTCCCTTTGATAAAACCATATCCGCAGATAAGTAAGAGGTTCAAGTGAACCACCAAACTGATTATTAATCTTTCTACCACCACCGGCGACTCCACGGATCCTGCCAAAATCCCTTGTAAAGAAATTTACAATTTTATCCTTTTCACCTAATTTATAGGAGCGAAGGACGATAGCTTCTGTATCACAAAGAGGCATTTTAAGGGAACATGTCAAGAAATCTACAACAATACTGAACACTATAATAATCCGAGTAAAGAAAAACTCCAAATTTAACTACGCTTAAGAGTAATTTCCAAATAATAGTTATGTTAACTCTTGAAATTCTCACAATTTATTATCAGACACTGGCATTTCCAACTATTTGTGTGAATTTCTGTTTTTCGGTAAAGTTATCTCATGACAAGGAAAGACACAGTAAAAAACATGGCCAACAGGATTGCCAGTGTCCATGTGGTTGGAATTGGGGAAAATTCAATGGACACCCTCCTCCATATTGAGCGCTACCCTCCCCCAGGAACTAAAACTCAGCTTTTGTCCTCTACCTCTTTGCCCGGTGGTCAAATTGCATCTGCATTGGTTTCATGTAGTCGCTTTGGATTAAAAACCCGCTACCTAGGAAAGTTTGGCGATGATCTCGGATCACAGCAACAAATACAGAGCCTTTCATCAGAAAACATTGACCTTCATTATTGTCCTATTGTTTCAGATTGTGCAGGCCCAGCATCTTTTATTATTGTGGATCGCGATACCGCAGAACGGACTGTTTGCTGGTACCGGGATGATCGCTTATCCATGAAGCCGAATGACTTAAATCCAAAAGTTATCTGTAGTGGAAAAATTCTTCTCGTCGATGGCCAGGACATTGAAGCCTCAATCCAGGCAGCAAAGTGTGCGAGGGGTGCCGGCCTTTCTGTTGTTGCTGATCTAGACTACGTTCAACCTGGAACTGAAGACTTGCTTCCGCACCTCACCCATCTGATTTCATCTAATAATTTCCCTCAGGAGCTAACTGGATTAAGCAATATGGTAGCCTGCCTTTTTGAGATTAATAAAAAATTCAGAGTCCCTTCTGTAGGAGTGACACTAGGGCAAGAAGGAGCCCTATTCCTCGAAAATGACAAGTTAATTTACTCACCTGGCTACCGCGTGTCCGCTGTTGACACAACGGGTGCAGGGGATTCCTTTCATGCTGCTTTTCTCTTTGGGATGTTGCGCAAGTTAAAACAAGAAGAAATTTTGAATTTTGCCAACGCTTTTTCCGCCTTAAACTGCATGGCATACGGTGCGCGGGGACCCCTGCGAGCTCAAGTAGAAATCAATGCTTTTCTAGAAAGCGCCTTGCGAAATATAAACGAAGAATACAAATCGTACATTGTCACTTCGGCGTCTTAGGCTAAATGCTATCTCGAAATAGGCCCTACCGTTAAGATGCTAGCTTTTCATTCATCTTTAGCTAGATACACCCCACCAAGAATTAATACACCCGCTAAAACAACCTCTGGGGTAATTGATTCCTGAAGCAACCAAATAGCAAACCCCGAGGCTAGCAGGGGTTGAAAATACCCAAAAGAAGCAACCCTGGAAGCCGTAAAGTGGTCAAAAACTCTATAAAGGATGACATATGGGACCATCCCGCCAAAAATCAAAACGTAAACTCCAGCTAGCCAGCCTGAGGTGGAGACAGAGGTCCATTCAAAACCTGGAAGGGTTAAAATCATCACCGGCGCAACTAATAGGGATCCCATGGCATAGGACACTACATTGAGTGTCAAGGAATCATATTGGCCGGCGGCTCGCTTAGCCAGGATCGTGTAAATGGAAAAACACACCGCCCCTGTCAGTAAAATCAGGTTCCCCACCCCATAGTTAGTGTCTAGTGGTTCTTCCGCAAAAGTCAGAACAACTACTCCCCCAAAAGCAACGAGAACACCCAGAATTTTCGGAATAGTTATGGCTTCCATATGCATCCAACGTGAAATAATTAAAACAAAAATAGGAACCATGGCAAACGTCAGGGCAGCATGGGTAACGGAGGAATACCAAAGGCCAAGCATAAAAAATAATTGATTTAAGACAATCCCTGTAGCGGCAAGCCCAGCAAAAGTTTTCCAATCATTCCTTGCTTTCCGGAAGAGTGTCCTTAACGATGGCGCCGAAATAAGAAGGAATAGGGCCGCTGCTATTGTCATACGCAACGGGATTAATATTTGAGGTGGAAAATCTTTCAAAGCAATCTTCGTCGCAACAATATTGCCTGACCAAAAAATTGTAGCGATGCTCATAAGCAAATAGGCAGAAAGAGCTGTCAAGCCCTTACCTTGGCGTGGTTCTACAATCCCGGGCTCTTCAACCTTTAAATTTGATGACATTGGTGCTGCTTTATCTAACTGGAAATTCCAGTCTTCTTTGATTTAGTTGCAAATTTGAAATTAAAATGCCTGCTGGCTTTAGCTAAAGGATTTCTGTCGCAAGGTCAAACTTTCAATTCTGTCAGTATTGATTGAGTACCCGATCCCTTCCCCATCGGGAACCATCACAGTTCCTTGTGGGGTAACACTAACTTCGGGTTCAATGATATCTTGCTTCCAGTACCGCTTACTTGCGGAGATATCTCCCGGAAGCACAAAATTTGGAAGGGATGAGAGGGCAATGTTATGAACTCGACCAACTCCGGCCTCAAGCATCCCCCCACACCAGACTGGGACATTCTTCTCCTGGCAAAAATTATGAATTCTCAGTGCCTCGCTATAGCCACCGACTCGCCCCAATTTAATATTAATGATCTTCGCTGATCCTAATTCCACAGCCTCGCGGGCTTTCCCTAGGCTAGTGATGGGTTCATCCAAGCAAATCGGTGTTGCAATTTCCTTTTGAAGACGCGCATGGTCCATTAAATCATCCCACCCTAACGGCTGTTCGATCATCATTAGATGAAAATGATCCAGAATCTTGAGTCGAGGCAGATCTTTCAGCGAATAGGCTGCATTAGCATCCGCCATTAAGCGGATTCGCGGGAACCGATTTCTAATCGCTCCCAGAATATCGATATCCCAGCCAGGTTTAATTTTGACTTTAATGCGTTGATAGCCAGCCTCCACTTCTCGGCCAACTTTTTCCAGCAATTTCTCGATAGATTGATCAATTCCAATCGAGACACCACAGGGAATCTCACCTAATTCTCCTCCGATAAGCTTCGCTAGAGGGACTCCCGCTTGCCGTGCTTCAATATCCCATAGGGCGCACTCCAAGGCTGCCTTAGCCATATTATGACCACGAATAGATTGAAACAATAATCCTGAATCTGATGCTTTACCTATTGTCCTTCCTATTAATCTAGGAACCAGAAAATCTTGAAGGATACACCAGGCTGTATCAGTAGACTCATAACTGTAAAATGGCCCTTCCCCCGCCGTACATTCTGCCCAGCCATGAACTCCGTCGCATGTAATTTTTACTAATACAATTCTCCGTTCCGTTGTCCTCCCGAAACTTGTCTCAAAAAACTCAACAAGCGGAATCCTGATTTCACGAATTTGAATACGTTCTACTTTCATGATTGATATCTTCCAAACACACATCTAGACGTGCGTTCTTTCAATTTAATCTCCAAAACTAGAAAAGGAACATTGAAATCTGAAGTTATCTCTTCTCTTTGGATTTTACCAAACTCCATATATTTTCAAGTTCTTCCGGAGAGCAATCCTGAAGCGTCTTGTTTTTCCGAACAACCTCAGCCTCCAAAAGCTTGAACCGAAGTTTGAATTTTTGATTAGCAGCACGCAGAGTGGTCTCTGAATCATGTTGTAAAAAACGAGCAAGATTTGCCGTAGTAAATAACAGATCTCCTATCTCTTCCTGAACATCGTAATCTTGTGCCATTGATTCAGCAGAGGGAGTTTTCTTTCCAGAATCCTTAAGGGGG
>CAZSDV010000055.1:13064-13441 GCA_964605715.1 uncultured Acidobacteriota bacterium | reverse complement strand
GAATCTCTTGTGGCCTCCCAGAGTCTTGTTGAGGACGGAAATGTTCTCGAATTCAGCCGCACCTCACTCGAAAATGCAAGTGAGGCAGGAACACTAATAGAGAAGGATCCAAAAAAAATAAACCCTCAAGATTCTGATTTGAATTCCTTTTCCTTGAACATCAAGCTAGCCAACCAATTATCACTAAATGCGGGGGAGGTCACCCTAGAACAACCTCGAGTGGGAAGTTCCTCCTCTAAAATGAATGTAGAAATTGGATCTGGTAGTGATCCCACCGTTTCTAGGTATGACGATGTAGCAGCCCCGTGGGCCTCGAGACATGCTTCACTGAGAGCGCGCCTTTCAGCCGGTCTGATCGATGCAACAGTACTCACTTT
>CAZSDV010000055.1:8714-13054 GCA_964605715.1 uncultured Acidobacteriota bacterium | reverse complement strand
GCGTCATGCTGCCGACCGCGATTCCGGCGCTTTTGGCCTTCGCCATTTTTTCGGGAATCTTCTGGCTGACCGGAGGTACCATTCTTCAAGTAATTTCGAATTGGCTTGTGAGTGGTTTCGTTCTTGCTTTTTTCACAGTGGCTTATTTCGGCCTTTTCACTGCCCTTCGGCAAGCTACTCCAGGTCTGATATGGATGAGGCTCGAGGTGAGAAGTTTGGACGGAGGACCACCTCGAGTTAGCCAAGCACTCTGGCGTGGGGTAGGTTGCCTCGTGTCTGCCGGGTCGCTCCTGTTAGGATTCCTCTGGGCAGTAATCGATGAAGACAATCTGACATGGCATGATCGTATTTCAGATACATTTCTCTCGCCCGTTGATGCGAGCGAAATCGTAGAAAATCCTGAATAAGATTTCATCAAAAATCCAGCAAATGCCTAATTAACAAGCAAGATGAATTCGGACATTTTCAGGAGTAAGTAAGGATAGAGTAGGGTAGGGTTTGGCTGGACGAGTCACCTGATCCCCCACTTCTGTAGCTTAAAGGTAAGTTGCAAACATATCTCCCGCCAGCTACAACCAACAAGGGCTAATCTAAGAGGTTACCTATTGGATTCAGTGCATAAATCATCCACGCTCACGGATAGGATGTAATCCAAGAAGCTTAATTGTTACGTCAGCCTTCCTTGCAGAGTGTTACAATAGGCTGAGTCGTGGATGATTCACTAGGAAAACGAGTGAGGAATTATATGTCTAGGTGGGCACGCTCTGTTCTAATCGGTGTTTCTTCCTTGATGGTGGCGTACGCGTTAATCGGTGCGTTACTCGGAAAGAATGACGATGCACGTAGGACCTATAAAAATCTAGGTGTCTACACCGAAGTTCTCTCTCGTATCAAAATGGATTATGTCGTGGAACCTGATCTACTCAAGGCAACCCATGGAGCCCTGAGAGGCTTACTCGAATCCCTGGACCCCTATAACACCTATTTCACGGCAGAAGAATATCAAGCCTACGATCAGAATAAGAGTGAGAATCTTGCGAACATTGGGCTGATTTTATGGAAGCGTGGCTTTGCAGCAGTCATCTCAGTGGTCCCGGGAAGCCCGGCAGATATTGTTGGTTTGGCTCCTGGCGACATGATTAAAAGTGTAAACCAAGTTTCCACTCGCCAGCTCTCACTGATTCAAGTTATGCGGCTTCTTGAAGGTCCCAAAGGTTCCAAAATAAACTTGTCTGTCATTCACCAGAACCGTGGCAAATCCCAGGATCTTTCTCTCATTCGAAGTAAAATCCACTACCCTCCCGTTACAACAAAATCGCTGGGACAAGGTGCAGGCTACCTGCGAATCCCAAGCATGGAAAAAGGAAAGGCCGCCGAAACCCGTACCAAGCTGAAAACTTTAATTGCCAACAACGCGGAAAAGGTCGTGCTTGACCTGCGTGACTGCGCCGCTGGTAACTCAGATGAAGGTACTGAAATAGCTAACTTCTTTATCGAAAACGGCCTTCTCACCTTTCTTGAAGGGCAGCGATTTCCACGTCAAGAATCGTTGGCTTATGCAGAAAAATCTTTCTGCAACCTCCCTCTCGTAGTTCTAATTGACGGGTCAACTGCTGGACCTGCGGAAATCCTTGCTTCGGCGTTAATGGAAAATGGGCGTGGTAAATTAGTCGGACAGAGAAGCTTCGGCGTAGGCTCTGTACAACGAATTATTCCACTTGATGACGGGGACGCCCTACTGCTTTCCGTTGCAAAATATCATTCACCGTCAGGCATTAAGATTCAAGATGAAGGGGTGAAGCCAAATGTCGAAGAGGTTCTTGAGATCAAATGGGATTATACCAATACCGGAGATAAAATTGACTTAGCGGCCCGACCTAGACTACGAGATCGTTTCAATACCGAAGATGACACTCAACTACGCAAAGCTCTTGAGATCCTCGAGGAGTCTCTAACACCAACTGCCTAAATTCACTTTACCCTAAAAATTAAATTAGATATTTTTTTCTTAGAGGCGCTGGCGATTACAGGTTCCTACTGAGGGTTGAAGTTCGACCTAGGAAAAATCTTCTGATTGTCCAATACGGTAATAGACTCAGAAATCTAATGCCGCCCACCAAAAGAAATCCTGTTAATAGAGAGTGTATTTCTATTTACAGAACGGTTATTCAAAGTCTGGAACTTGTGTCAGCGATACAGTTAAATCTCGATCTAGACGCATCCCAACAACCGAACCAGCCTGCAAGGATACATTCCCACCCTTTGGAAGAACAATGGCCGTTATCAGTCCTCCAACACCGGTCATTATCGCTGTACCCACTCCCACCGCCGCACCACCTGCTGTTGCTGCACTAAAAATTGACATCCGCTTCCAAAGTGAAGCCGTCTCACCTATCAAATCACCTTCCAAGCCAATGTCGGGGACCCTATCTCCTTCCGTGGCGAAAACTTCAGTTAAGGAACCTATAAGAGAAACTTTCTCTCCGCTTGAAAGTTCAACAGTATCAAAAAGGATAGTAAGCCAGCCTGCACGCCCTTTTCGGCGGGCAGAGGTAACCTCACCGACGTGACCGTCAACCCGCAATCCGCGAGGCAAGACCTCAGCATCCTCAACAATTACCGGGTCAAGAAGGGTGGTCAAGACACGATCACCTTCCTTGGAGTTGCTCGTACTAACCGTCGTATGGAGTTGCAGCTTGAATTCCGTGCCCTCTGGAATCGTGTAGTCCCACAGTTCCTCCACTTCGGTATCCTGGGCGTGGACTCCAGGCAAGATTAGCAACAGAGCTGCCATCATCATGATAATTGCACGCTTAACCGCCATCCTGTTCCTCCTAATAGACTAAAGAAGCAGTTCCCATCAGCACTTCTTGACTCGTTATGCGGCAAAAACTCTCAGGTGGAATATTCCAACATGATTTGAGGTCACCGTCAAAGGTAAACTCCCTCCCCTCCTCTCTCTCCTGCACCTTCCTGGACTATTTCAAGGTAGCTGCTAACCATGAATTAGTGCCATTCTAGAAAAATCTTGAAGCTTTACAATAGAGAAAATTGCCAAATGCAAACCCAACTCCTGAATTTCCCTATAATCTTTACTACTTAAGTCTACTTGAAAAACTTACCAAATGTCAGTATGACACCTCCACAATCCTGTATTCAAGATATCAGACCTTTAGAGTTCTATTATCAACTTCACTTTTACAAAAATTCACCAATCCCTAAGCAAGCATAGCTGGAGGCGCAAAATATCTAGAATGCCCATACCAACACCAACCACCCATCGCATCGTGGTATATTTAAGCTCATACCTAGGCAATTTCTACTGAAATTATCGGCAACTGCTCCAACAGGAGTACAGATATATGAAACTTGTAACTTACGAATCAGGGGAAAAAACACAACAGCATCTGGGGGTAGTGATACCAGCGAAGGGCGCTAAGAATATACAGGTACTTGACGTAGCGGGACTCTTGCAAATGCTAGAAAGAGGAAGCATTCCCCGAGACCAAAAAGTTAGCTCTTTCTTCAAAAAGTCAAAAGACATTCTGTTGGCTTTTCCTCACGCGACAGGCGACATAATTTCCCTTCTGCAAGCTGGAAGCAAGTTCCACCAGGTACTTAACCAAGCTGCAAAAACCCTTTCCGAATACGGTAGCAGCGCTGGAAAAATAGCACTCAAACCCCTTTTTCATCCCTTGGACCAGGTTAGGTTAAGGGCTCCAGTCCCTGAACCCAAAAAAATTATCGCCGTAGGGCTTAACTATTCTGACCACGCTGCAGAACAGGGTCGGGCGACTCCAGAAAATCCAGTTTACTTCGGCATATACTCTAACGCCATCATTGGGCCAAACGAGAACATTGAACTTCCCTCGAATAGCACTCAAGTAGATTGGGAGGCGGAACTGGCATTGGTGATGGGGCGTGGCGGGCGAAACATTCCCGAGGAACATGCCCTCGAATACGTGGCAGGCTACACAATCTACAATGATATCAGTGCCCGTGATATGCAGTACGATGACAGACAATTTTTCCGTGGTAAGGGATGTGATACCTTTGCGCCAATGGGGCCTTGGCTTGCTACAACGGATGAGATTCGCGACCCACACAACCTAGCAATTTCACTGCGGGTCAACGGCAAACTAATGCAAAATTCAAATACCTCAAACCTAGTTTTCAAGATCCCTTACCTGATTAGCTACCTCTCGCAGTCGATGAGATGGGAAATAGGTGACGTCCTCTCGACCGGCACACCCAGTGGTGTGGGGAAATTCCGAAATCCACCTTCCTTTCTTAAGGCAGGTGACAACGTGAGCGTCACTATCGAAAAAATCGGTACCTTA
>CAZSDV010000055.1:7374-8704 GCA_964605715.1 uncultured Acidobacteriota bacterium | reverse complement strand
ACAAATACTGTTGTCAATGCACCTAGCAATGAAAATACTAAACAAAACTGATCACTGTCATCAACGAATACTAGCTTTAATATTTTCCTAAAAATGAGCGGATATCCACCCAAAAATAAAAACTCTTTACGGCGAAAATCTCAGTGCCAGGAAACTTACGGGTGCTCAGATGAAGACTATATGCGGCTTGCCATCCAGGCTGCTGAACAGGCTGCCCAGGAAGGTGAAGTTCCTGTGGGTGCAATTATCGTACGGCAAGGGAAAATTCTTGCGCGCGCCCATAATCAGCCAATTCACCTATCCGACCCTGGGGCACACGCCGAAGTGCTTGCCTTACGCCGTGCTGGAAAGAAACTAAAGAACTACCGCCTCGAGGACTGTACCCTGTATGCTACAATTGAGCCGTGCGTGATGTGTGCCGGTGCAATGGTTCTGGCTCGGATTAAACGGGTCGTCTTTGGTGCTAGCGACCCGAAAGCAGGCGCTGCCGGGTCCGTTCTCTCTGTGATTGGAAATCCCAAACTTAATCACCATCCAGAGATTGTATCCGGAATTCTGGAAGATGATTGTGCTCTCCTGCTACAAACTTTCTTCCGATCTGCCCGAAAAAGAAAACTCCTGGGCTAATAGTGTGCGGCTGATCCAGGCTTCGTCATCCATTATTCATTCGGCTCTCATGGTGAGGTGCGTGAGTGGTTGAAACGGGCGGTCTCGAAAACCGCTTTCCGCGTAAGCGGGACGGGGGTTCGAATCCCCCCCTCACCGGTTCCTTTCATAGGCTAAGTAGAAACGAGGACCAAGCAAGTCCGTGCCCAGAAAATTTTCACGAGTTCTTTGCCTGATGCTAGCTCTCCTGTCCTTCCTCAGCCTCAGGCCCAAAGCCCAAGAACTGAAGAAGCCCGGAAAAAACCCTGGGCCGGGAGAAGTACTGCGATTTGTACACAAATATTACAACGCCGGGTTGGTTCTTATGGTTACTGAAGACGAGGAAGTTAAGATATCAGTTTCGCTGGGAAACGGCCCAGCCTTACTGGAGGTTAGTCAGGGCCTACTAGACCTTACTCGGGAGAACTCAAGTATGCTAGGCTTTGCCATGGCCCACCAACTGGGCCATGTCTATTCCTTCAATCGAAAAATTCTATATCGGGACCCTGACTGGCAACGGGAGCGGTGGAACAGAGCTGCACGCGAGGAAGAATACCGAGCCGACCGCTTTGCAATTACCCTTCTTAGCTTTAGCCCAGATTTCGTCACTACCGGGGCAAAACGCTTTCTACTTGGATCGGGCCAGACCCTAGGAAATCGGGGGAATTTCTGTCATTCTCTGAAG
>CAZSDV010000055.1:0-7364 GCA_964605715.1 uncultured Acidobacteriota bacterium | reverse complement strand
TATTTCAGGGCCGCAAGCATAAGGTTTTTTCCTCCTTTACAGATAGAGCTGAATTCGTAGATGAATCAGGCCGCTGGATCAGCCAGAACTTTGCTCAAACTCATGCCTCCTTTTGGCCAGAAGGCGTCAATAAGGCAGGACAGAAACGCCTTATTCGTGATTTCCAATCAATCATTCCATCCATAGTGTGCTGGCCACACTGCTAATTATTAATAATCATCTGTTAAGAGCCGATTCGCACATTTTGCGAGCATACCTAAAGGAAAAATCGCATCCTTTGGGGCTTACCACCACAAACCTTTGTCCTAATTAAATCCTCCAGGTTGCCATATGAAGCAGGCTATTAGAAACGCAACTCTTCATATCTAATGGCAGTGGGTTCATCTGAGTTGCGCAATATACAAGGTCTGTGCAAGAATCAGCGGCTAGAGATTTCAGCTCGTCTTAAATTCTTGACTACTTTTTCATATTCAAACTATGGCTGAGATTTTTCCATTTCGTGCTACCAGCTACAACTTGAAGGCCATACCAGCTCTCTCTAAGGTCATCACTCAACCATACGACAAGTTTACACAGGAAATGCAGGACTCCTACTATGAACGAGATCCTCACAACCTGGTTCGTATCTTGCTCGGCCGAACAAAGCCTGAGGATAATTACAAGGAAAATGTCTACACGCGAGCCTCGAAAACTTTCCGGCATTGGGTGGACCAAGAAATTTTTATTCCGCAACAAAATGCCACACTCTACCCATACTTTCAGCAATATCAGCTACCGGGACAACCTGAAATAAGCAAGCTACGAAAAGGCTTCGTAGGTTTAGCTAGACTCGAGGATTACTCGAAAAAGATCATACATCGTCACGAGAAAACACATTCGGGTCCAAAACAGGACCGCCTGGAACTTCTGAAATCAACCCGTGCTCATTTTGGTCAGCTTCTCGTCCTATACTCTGACCCATCAGGAGAAATTGAGCAAATCCTTGAAAATACTACCGATCGTCCCGCCTGGATGCATCTTAAGGATGATTACGGAGTTCAACACCGCATTTGGCGCTGCCGTCGTGAGCAAGATATTCTGGATATCACCTTAAAAATGAGAGATAAGCTCTTGGTCATTGCCGACGGACATCACCGCTATGAAACGGCTCTCGCCTACCGCCGTCTCCGGCGGGAACAGAAATCAGAAGACTCCCGGGCCGATTTTGTAATGATGACTTTTGTAAGGATGGAATCAAGTGGCCTCACGATTTTTCCTACACACCGACTCCTTCACGGGCTAGACAACTTTAATTGGAAGCGTTTTAAGATGGCTGCCACGAACTTATTCGAACTTGAAGAAGTGGACTTGCCTTTAGCTGAGGGAGGGAAGGAATTTCAGGATCGCTTAGCTGAGGCTGGGGCCAAACAGCCTACGTTCGGGGTAATAAGCAAAGAATCAAGCAGCTTCCTGCTAATGCAACTCCGCTCCGATATTAACCTGGAAAAACTCTTGCCGGGCTGCCCCTTGCAGCAACGTGACCTTGACGTCGCAATCCTCCACCACTTAGTCATTGAAGGGTTGTTAAAAGTAACCAAGGAAGCAGTTCAGAAGCAGGAAAATATTCGCTACGTGCGAGAGTGGGAGTTAGGCATCCAGGCAGTTTCAACTGGAAAAAACCAGCTCTGCTTCTTCCTTAATCCCACCCCCATCGAGAAAATAGTGGAAAATGCTCTGGCTGACCTACCGCTCCCACAAAAGTCAACGGACTTCTATCCTAAACTACTCTCTGGTCTTGCTGTCTACTGGATGGATAACCCCCTGGGACTTTAATCCTTGCCTTGAGCACTCTTTTATTCAGTCAACCAATTTTAGCTTCTGCTTTTTCGGATACGCTGTCAGATGCCAACATTTTCCCACCTGAGAAAAGTCAGTTACCTTCAAGTCCATTGCATCAACAAGCCGCGTCACCCTGTTACCCTCTATAGCCGAAATAGCGTCCGCTGCCCCAATAATCTTTGGCGACAAGAACCAGTGAATCTTGTCCACTAATTTCTGGTCAAAAAAACTCCCCAAAATTTTCCCGCCGCCCTCTACTAAAATGCTAATTATCCCTCGCCTGGCAAGCTTGCGAAGCAAGGCCTTCAGAGGAACATGGTGCTTACCAGGGAATCTCCAAACCTCGACACCACAATCCTGAAGGGCAAGCTTCTTGCGGTTGCTTGCTCCTTCAGTCACAGCAACAATCAGCTTTTTGCTTTTAACTACTTGGGCGTTTAGCGGAATTCGTAAGCGTGAATCGAGGACAACACGCCATGGATTATGTAAATCCTTGCTGCGCGTACCTAGATGAGGGTCATCCGAAAGGACCGTGCCTATTCCAACGAGGACAGCTTGATTTTCCATCCGCAGCCCTCGACCCATAGTCCTTGCTCGGGTGTCGGTAATCCATTTAGCCTCCTTTCGAACAGTGGCAATTTTCCCATCAAGGGTTGCTGCCACCTTGATAGTAATAAAAGGAAGCTCGGTAGCCATGAACTTAAAGTAGGGCTCGTTTGCGAGCTTGGCCTCCTGAGCACAAACTCCTCCTTCAACTTGAAGGTTCGCCCGCCGCAACTGGATAACCCCCCTTCCTCGTACCCTGGGATTCGAATCTTTCACAGCGTAGACCACCCGTTGCACGCCTGCGTTTATGATGGCCTCCGTGCAAGGAGGGGTCCTGCCAAAATGACAGCAAGGCTCCAAGGTAACGTAAAGAGTTGAACCGAGAGCTCTTTCTCCCGCCCGCTGAAGAGCTTCAATTTCAGCGTGCGGGAGTCCTGGATGCTTATGATAACCCCGGCCAACGACTTCGCCATCCTTGACAATGATGCAACCTACTCGAGGATTGGGTAGGGTAGACGCACCAGTCCTACGCGCTAACCGAATTGCTTTCCTCATGATGTTATGGTGGTCAGGCAAGGGATTAGGGAACAAGTTTTGTCATCTGCTACTGTATTTTACTCAGCAAGTGACCTAGTTTATCTTTCTTCACTTTAAGGTAAGCTCTGTTGCTCTGACGCGGTTCCACTTCAAGCGGAATCCTTTTAAAGATGGAAAGTCCATAACGTTCTATACCAGAAATCTTCTTCGGGTTATTTGTCAAAAGGTTAATCTTGCGGACGCCCAAATCAGCAAGAATTTGAGCACCGATTGAATAATCCCGCATGTCGCGCGGTAGGCCTAGGGATTCGTTTGCCTGAACGGTATCCTGGCCTCGTTCCTGCAAGGCATAGGCACGAATCTTGTTTGCAAGACCAATACCTCGCCCTTCCTGACTGAGGTAAACCACCACTCCGGAGCCCTTCTCTGCGATCTGTCGAAGTGATGCGTCCAACTGTTCCCTACAGTCACAGCGAATCGAAGAAAGCACATCTCCCGTGAGGCATTGAGAATGCACGCGGACCAGGGTTGGAACCTCACGATTAACCCGTCCCATTACAAGCGCAACGTGTTCGCGACTCATCGACGGACAATCATAAACATGAATGGTAAACTTTCCATGGAGTGTAGGGAGTTGAGAGGTTGCCACTCGTACTACTAGCTTTTCCGTATAGCGACGGTATTCAGCTAGATCTGAAATGTTAATCACTTTCAAGGAGTGCTGCTTGGCTAATCGCTCAACAGTCGCTCGGCTAGCAGGTTTTCCTTCGCGATCCAGAATTTCACACATCACCCCAACCGGATTTAATCCAGCCAGTCGAGCCAGGTCTGCCGAGGCCTCCGTATGCCCGGCCCGTACCAAAACTCCTCCTTGCCGAGCCCGTACCGGAAAAATATGACCAGGTCGATTGAGATCGTCCGGTTGTGTCTTTGGATTCGCGAGCGCACGAATCGTCGTTGCGCGGTCAGCAGCTGAGATCCCTGTAGTCACATTATTTTTCGCATCGGTGGTAACCGTGAAATTGCACCCAAGGGACTGAGCACTCTCGTCGGCACGGACCATCGCAGGCAGGCCAAGCTTCATCGCCCGTTCTTGTGTCAGGGCAACGCAGATCAGGCCGCCACCTTGCTTGATCATAAAGTTGACATTCTTGGCGGTTGCCTTCTCGGCTGCCATGATCAAATCTGCCTCGTTCTCTCGATCCTTGCTGTCCCGAACGACAACCAGCTTGCCTTTTCGAACATCTGATATAGCACTTTCTACTTTTGATATATGATTTCTAGCCACAATTCATCCTAGGATTTTAAGATATTCGAAAGCAAAGAGAACGCTGTCTGGGCCGCCTCCAGGCCTCGATTAGACCGCTGCGGCCCGACGCGACGCTGGGCATCCCGCTGACTGTAGGCCGCAATTACTTCAAACACGACAGGAACATCGTAATTCAAAGAAACTTGCATTACGCCCCGGGCGCACTCCTTAGAAACCAGTTCAAAGTGATGAGTTTTCCCCTGAATCACAACACCCAACACAATCAGAACATCATAACACCGACGCTTGGCCAGCCGTTGAGCCATCAACGGTATCTCAAAACACCCAGGAACGGTAAATTCATCAATTTGAGCCGCGGAAAAACCTGCCGAAAGAAGCTCCTGCCGGCAGTTCGCTGCGAGCCGCCCCGTAAGTTTTGAATTGTACTCGGCACAAATGATACCGATCCGGGCTTGCCTGAGACGCTTGGAAATCTTACCCTTTGAAATCGTGGGTGATTTATAACTCATCTTTTGAGCAACCTATCGACGTATTTAGAGAGAATGTCAACCTCCACATTAACCTGATCCCGAACCTTCTTTACTCCAAGAGTCGTGTGCTTCAGAGTATATTCGAGAAGTGAAATTGAAAATTGATTCTCTGACGGCTTCAATATGGTCAGACTTATACCATCGATCGCAATCGACCCTTTTTCCACCACGTAACACAAAAGGCGCCGGGGAATTTCAAACGTATAAATCTTACTTCTACCATCTCGGCGAATCTTGACGATGCGCCCCACGGCATCCACATGACCCTGCACCAGATGACCACCGATGAGCGAGTTCAACGTTAGAGACCGCTCCAGATTCACAAGTCCGGAACACCGAAGTCGAGAAAGCGTCGTCCTCCGAAGGGTTTCCGGCATGTAATGGACTTCGAATGAGCTCCTGCGAAGCTTCTGCACTGTGGAACAGACTCCCTCCACATTCACGCTCTCTCCTTGCCTCAGCTTCCAGCGGGGTGGCCTACGAATGGTAATCCGTCGCTCGGTTCCGTCCTTTTCGACGGAAGTAACTGACCCTGCAGTCTCAATAATACCGCTGAACATCCTAGTTCGTTAACCTCTGACTCAAACCTGTCTTAAAATTCCCCTAATGAGTCATGGTTCGCCTCAAGAACGACCATTGCAGGCGGGCCCCAACCATTTCTCCTTGCCTATTCTTTGCAGGGAACTTCGTGGCTCTGGGTGGTAGATTTTAACATACCTGTTTCCCGTCAGCCCACAATCTTCGCCTCTGGCACCCATTTCATATAAAAACTTGATAACTACCTCAATCACCATTGACTACCCCGACTAAAACCATATAATTTGCTGTCATGGTTAAAAAAGAAGGAAGATATCTTATCACGGGTGCCCAGGGGTTCCTTGGGGCCTGGATTGTGAAGTACCTAGTTGAAGCCGGCCACAAGCCTTGCGTCCTCGATATATCTGCCGAGCCAAAGCGCATGGCTAACCTACTAAACAAAGACCAGCTAACCCAAGTAAAATTTGTCCAAGGTGATATCACCTGTGCCGAAGAAGTAAACCGTGCGGTTTCCGAGAATTCTATTAACCGGATTATTCATCTGGCTGCTCTACAAGTTCCCTTCTGTGCAGATGACCCACCGCTGGGCGCCAAGGTTAATGTTGTTGGAACCCTAAATATTTTTGAAGCCGCACACCTCCATGCAAAAAATTTGGAGAGCTTAGTCTATGCTAGCTCAGCAGCGGTTTTTGGTCCCGAAGAGTTTTATGAAGGGAAAAAAGTTCAGGAAGGCGCCGATCTATCTCCAGGGACCCACTATGGCGTTTTCAAGCAGTGCAACGAAGGAAACGCCCGCGTCTACTTTCAAAACCACAACATATCAAGCGTGGGCTTAAGGCCATGGGCACTTTACGGAGTGGGCCGAGATCAAGGTGTTACTTCCGGCCCAACCAAAGCTATTAAAGCTGCGGTCATTGGGAAACCATATACCATTAAGTTCACCGGCGGAATTGACCTGCAATATGCCGAAGATTGCGCACGTATCTTTTTGAGCTGTGGAGAGGCCGGGCTGATAGGACCGCGACTCTACACTCTGCGCGGCACTGTCATTCAGGTAGAGGAATTTATTGAACGGCTACAAGAAATCTATCCAAAAGCAAAAGGGCTTATTCAGGCACAGGGACCTCAGCTCCCTATCGCCTATAACCTGGACGACAGCCTACTCGCCAAAGATCTAAAAGAAATACCCAAAACCTCCCTCGAAGAAGGGATCCACAGAACTGTGGAAATCTTTGAGCGGCTCCAAGGTGAGGGCCGTCTGTATGTGGGTGACCTGGAGATTTGAGGATCGTCATGTCAATTGGCTTTTGGAAAATCTTTCAGCAAGTAAGCTTGCTATTCCTTCTGTTCAGTCTTGTTGGCTGCGAGCGAAATAAACAACCAACCATCGCCGTAGTACCAAAAGCCCAATCCCATTTCTTTTGGCAGGCTGTGCATGCAGGGGCTGTGTCAGCAGCAAACGAAACAGGCTATAAAATCCTTTGGAATGGTCCAGCTAGCGAGGCAGATTTTACTCATCAAATCAGAATTCTAAGCGACATGATTAACCGGCGTGTCAGCGGCATCCTGATCGCACCCTCAGACGGTGAGGCCCTAGTTCCCGCTATTGAACGAGCCCATCAGGCTGGAATTCCACTCACCATTATTGACTCTGGCGCTAACGCTGAGAATTATGTTTCCTATGTTTCCACGAATAACTACGAAGGCGGAGTGATGGCAGCACGCCGCATGGGAAAAATCCTCGAGGGGAAAGGGCAGGTGGCAGTGGTCGGACTTATGCCGGGTAGCGTCTCCACCGTAGCTCGCGAAACGGGCCTGAAGGAAACCCTGGAAAGGGAATTTCCAATGATTGACCTTGTAGCCTTTCAGTATGGGATGTCCAATAGGGCGCAATCTCTTGCAGCTGCAGAGGACATCCTCACGGCACACCCTAATCTTAACGGATTCTTTGGTTCTGCAGAGCCAGGGACAATCGGCGTAACACAGGCCGTCAAGGCTCGGCAACTTACAGGAAAAGTAAAAATTGTCGGGTTCGATACCTCTCCCAGCTTGGTTGAGGATCTAAAAATGGCCACCATTGACTCGTTGGTTCTACAAGACCCCTTCAACATGGCCATTCAGGCTTT
>CAZSDV010000054.1:0-13849 GCA_964605715.1 uncultured Acidobacteriota bacterium | reverse complement strand
TCCCATGGTATAGGGTTTTTGGGAAATTGTAGCGGATATTCCCCCCCGTTCGACCCAATCCAGTGTTTCTGGGCTTGCTTCCATCGCAATTATGGGAATCTTCCCATGCATATCGATCGTATAGAGCGAGTCAGCGGCTCCTTGGCCACCTGAGGCCCCAACGCTAATGATGGCATCGATTGGCTCCCCCTCTTGAACCAAGAGCGCCGTAATTGCATCATACGCCTTTTGAACTTGCCCTTGGTCGTCCAGGATAGCCATAAAGTTGATTTTCCGGTTGCGGCTCAGCACTTCTCGATAGCCACGAACGCGCTCATCCAAGTTTGTCTTATTAGGAATGGTGAGCAGGATTACATTTACTCTTCGAATTTTTCGGTTCTTAAGCTTGGAAGCTAGCAACTTAAGAGCAAGCTCTCCCCCTTGCAGGCCTGCCTGATAATTATCTATGCCTATGAAGGTTACACGCTGGCTTTTGGGTGCGTCTGAATCAATACATATAACTGGAATCCCCTGTTGGATCGCCTGGTTAATCGGTTCAGTGAAAAGCTCTGCCTCACTGGGAGACACCAGGATCCCGGCAGGCCGACGCGCTGCCACGTCGTTGAAGGCTTGCAATTGCTCTTCAACGTCGTAGACCGAAGGGCCTACAACCTCTCCCTTAACCTCATAGCCGAGCGAACGGACCCCCGACTGGAACCCTCGCTGAATTCTTTTCCAGTAGGGAGTTTCGAGGTTGACTCCTACGAGATAATACGTCTCATTATCTTCATGATAGGCCTCTTGGCAGGAAGAAAAGATTGCCAACGTTATTAAAATCAGAAAATATCGTGCCCAGATTTTCATATAGCCACCCGCAGATTTACTCAATTCTTATTCGAATTGAGTTGATTTTTTAAATGTACCTAATTTGATTTCAAGTTGACCTTAGATTTCTAACCCATTCGGGGGGTTGTCCGCAACCCCCTAATAAGAAGTTTACTCAAATTTCGCACCATTTTGATAAACGGTGGATTGTAGGGCGGAAGCCCATTCAGCTTGCCACGAGATGTTTTCTGTTAAGTGATATAGATTATTGTGCATAGGCCAATCCCATATGTCGAAGGAAATGTTTTGGGCGAAGGTCTTCTTGAGCTCTTTAGTTTTTCACCCCATTGACGGATGGTCAAAACCGATGGATAATGTGTCCTTGAAAAGAGGCCTATGATTTCTCTCCGTAAACTTTTTCGCAAGGTCTTTCTCGTAGATTTAATCGAGGGCCTGGTACTTACTTTTTCTTACCAGCGACCAAGCGCTAATTACACTGAGCAATATCCCAAACAGCGTCCCAACGTCGCAGAGCGTTACCGTGGAGCACCACGGCTCAACAATAATCCTGAAACTGAAGACACCCTCTGCATCGCGTGCAACCTTTGCGCGCAGGCTTGCCCAGAAAACCTGATCGTTGTCGGTTGGGAACGGAATGCCGATCGCAAGAAGGCCTTGACGACATTCAGCTATGATTTGTCCCGCTGTATGTTCTGTGGCCTCTGTGAGGATGCCTGCCCGGTGGATGCCCTGGAATTAACTCAGGACTTCGAGATCGCTCAGTACTCCCGCGAGGGAATGATCTGGGACCGGAAGATGCTCGAAGATGGTCCTAGGTCAACTCGCTATACCCGCTAACACCCCAGCCCTATCAACAAGCAAGGGGACCCAACGGAGGAAGCTCCTCTTCACGAAGCTCCGAGCTACTTGTTGAACACAACGAGACAGTTTCCTCTGGTTATGGTGCGAACAGCCCAGATGTAATCATCCCGTGTCCTGCAGACAGCCCCTCTCCAACTCATAACTGAAAGAGCAACAACATTCACCGACAATGTTTTGGGCTGGCATTTTTACCAAACCATCACTCTTGGCCGCTACTATTTTGGAGGAACGACGGAGTCTTTGAACGCCTTAGCAAGGCGAAACTTGACTACCGTTTTGGCGGCAATCTGGATGGCTTCACCAGTTTGCGGATTACGTCCCATACGTGCTTTCCGGTGAGCTTTTACAGCTTTCCCTATTCCAGGGATAACAAATTGTCCTCCGGCCTGACATTCTTTGGTTGCAAGAGTGGCAAGCTCTTCTAGCAGAAGCGCTGCTGTCTTCTTGGATACCTCACCCGCACCTGCCAAATGTGCTACTACCTGAGACTTAGTCATCATCTTCGCCATGTACTACTCCTCTCGTTCTCCGTGATCATGTAAAAGCCTTACGGGGGCGTAATGTAAAGGGAAAATTGACAAGTGTCAAGGAGTTTTCCAGCTTCCAACTCCTTATTGACCAGCAATTATGCGGTTCGGAGTGGGGTGAGTATTGAGGATGCATTGTTTTGGATTAAGGTTTTGGTCTTGTGCGGGCCAGCGTACTCGATAGACATCTCATACTAAAATGCATACGAAATTTCTACCTTAAGTTTGGAAGCAACCTTGCCACCTTTAGGGTCCTGCGGGTACAATGAATGCCTGGACCTTTATTTTTTTGGTGAACAAATGCCCCTTTTTGAATATAGATGCCAGGATTGCGGGAACATGTTTGAAAAGATCGTCCTGCGGGTACCTGAATCCCTCGAATGCACTTCTTGTCAAAGTTCAAACCTAGAGAAACTGCTTTCGGTTTTTTCTGTCAAAGGAGAAGCTAGAGGTGGTCTTACAGCTGAAACCGGACCTTGTGCCTGTGGAGCTCCTCGTCGTGGGATGTGTGGAGAGTGATCTGGCGTAAGGAGATTGTATTTGACCAAAAGTCCATCAGTTGCGCCCATAGAACTCTCCCATAGATGTGCTGCTAGTTAGCCTTATGGAGAATGTAGCTCTGCGATTGAAAATCTGAAATATCCCTTGTCAAGTTTGTTCCTATTTAGGCTATACCATGCCAACTGCTTCAATTCGACTTCTCCGAGCGCATTCTGATTTTCAGCAGTGTGAAAAAATTCAGAAGGAAGTATGGGGAGCAATTAGCCTTAGTGCCGAACCTCTCAAGGTTATCCAGGATTCCGGAGGAATAGTATTGGGGTGTTTTGACGGTGATCAGTTGTTGGGGTTTATCTCTGCCTTATTGGCTCAACACCAACGCGAGTTATTCCATTGGTCCCACCAGATGGCAGTCCGCAAACATTATCGTGATCAAGGTCTGGGTTTGCGGATGAAGCTAGCCCATCGCAGGTTGGCACTCAAGAAGGGAATTCGCTCCATTTGCTGGACCTATGATCCCCTGCAGAGTCGTAATGCCGTCCTAAATATTTGCCGACTTAAGGCCTTACCTGAAAAGTATGCTGAAAGCTTCTATGGTCACTTCTCAAGTCTTATTGAACAAGGGTTACCCAGTGACAGATTCATTGTCCGATGGAAAATTTCCTCCCCCGTAGTTGAGCGTCATTTGCGGAGGAAAAACCTAAGAGTACCAGACGCACTTTCCACTTCAACTCAAGTGGCAAACGTCACCGAGCGACAGAAGAGCGGCTTTCTTGTCAACCGTGAAGTGCTTCTTGGTCTTGATGGACGTCGCATTTTGGTTGAGATACCTTGCGACACTGACCGAATGCGGGAAAAAAAAATACCCCAGGCACTCGAATGGAGAGGTGTAACACGGAAACTTTTCTCGCACTATCTTGGGCGCGGGTATTGTGTTACAGATTTTCTGCGGCAAGGGTCCCGATCTAGTGCGCGCTGTTTTTACTTGATGGAGAAGATTTAATGGGAGGAATTTTTTCCTTGACCTTCGGCTCCATCCTTGACAATGTGCAGGTTTGGAGCTTGCTCCGAGTCACTAAAATCCAATCTTTGAGGTGAACCTGTAATGAATCGCCGTTCTTTTATCTTTGCCGGTGGGGTGGGCATGCTAGCATCTTCTGCTTTCAATGAAGGCACTTTGGCGGTTGAGAATGCCGCCCAGTCCTATTATGAATTTCGCATCTATCGCATGCAGATTGGGCCACAGGTGGGACGAATGAATTCCTGGGCAGAGAGCCGACTGATGCCCCTGCTTCAAAAGCACGGTTTTGGCCCCGTAGGTTTCTTTACTGAGTCGATCGGTCCCGCTATACCTTCCCTGTACCAGTTGGTTTCCTATCGGAGCCTTAGTGAGAGAGAAAATCTTTGGGAGAAGGTTGCCGCCGATCCCAACTGGGACGAGGCGCTTGTGGAGCTAGAGACTGGGCATGATCCCCCCTTCCACCGTGCCGACGGGTGGTTGCTGAGGGCTACTGATTACTCGCCTGAGCTCAAAACTATTTCAGGGCCACGCGGAGGTGTTTATGAACTGCGAATATATGAATCGCCTACTGAAAAACAGCTCCGAGCGCTCAATGAGCGGTTTGCTGGTCCTGAGATCCCGATATTCCATCGGAATGGGATTCATCCAGTTTTCTATGCTGAAACGGCGATTGGTCCTAACATGCCGAACCTTACCTATCTTACCCCGTTTGACAGCCTTGCGCAGCGAGAGCAGGCCTGGCGTGCATTCGGAGCTGACCCAGAATGGCCTAAGGCTTTAAGTGCGTCAATTGCGCGTTCTGGGGAAATTGTTCGCAATATCACCAGCATCTTGCTTTCCCCTACTAGCTATTCCATGCTGCGTTAATTTTAAGTTAAACAGAGATACTTAACTGAAGTTGATGAGGATTGAGCGATGAAAACTGACAGGTCACTGAAGGAGCGGCTGGCGGCAGGGGAGACAGTCTTCGGTACCCTCGTGAATACTCCAGCAGGTGGCTTAATTGAGATTATGGGGCATGCAGGTCTTGATTTCGTGGTTCTTGACACCGAACATGGTCCGCTATCGATCGAAACATGTGAAGATCTACTCCGCTCCGCCTCAAGTGCTGGAATGTCGTCGATCATCAGAATACTTGCTAATGAACCTACCCTTGCCCAGCGTGCCCTTGATATTGGAGCTGGTGGGATTCAGGTGCCGCAGGTGCAATCGAGGTCTGATGCCCAGCTTGCTGTTCAGGGAGCTAAATATGCCCCATTGGGACTTAGGGGTCTCTCCCCTTTCGTTCGGGCTGGCCAATACGGAGCTGGTATCGTGGGCATGACCGAACGTGCCAACCAGGAAACAATGGTTGTTGCTCACATTGAAGGTCACTCAGCAGTAAAAGCAGTAGATGAAATTCTTGGTGTGGAAGGTCTGGATGTGATCTTCCTTGGCCCCTTTGACCTCTCTTTGTCGTTAGGTGTGCCAGGGCAGGTGGAACATCCTCGGGTAATGGAGATGATGCGTTCCGTGGCTGAAAAAACTCACTCTGCGGGGAAAGCTCTCGGTGCCTTTGCTAAAGATGTCCAGGGGGCTAAGAAGTTAATGGATTTGGGCGCACGTTATCTGGTCTATGGTGTCGATGTGGGTGTCTACCTCGACGCATGGCAGGAACGAGTTTCCGCACTAAAGGGTCAAAACAGCTAACAGGATGCCGAGACCAAGAGTAAATGTTTGCGGAAAAGGGAACACGGCTCTTGCGATCTTTGCGCATGCCGATGATATGGAGTTTCTGGCGGCGGGAACATTGCTGCACCTTCACGACCATGGCTTTAGTATCCATACGACTGTCATGTCTAGGGGCAATTGTGGAAGCACGGAGGTTTCTCCTGCGATTATCGCCCGCATACGACACAAGGAAGCAAGTGATGCTGCCCACCTACTAGGAGCTTCCTTTACCTGCCTTGATCAGGATGACCTCAATATATTTTATGATAAAAAAACTATAGGAAAAGTGATGGAGTTGATTCGTCGGGTAAATCCTCAGCTGGTTTTCACGCACGCACCAGTTGACTATATGGTGGACCATGAGGTGACCAGCCGTCTTGTGCAGACGGCCTGTTTTGGGGCACTTGCACCGAACTATAAGACAGGTGTGAGGCCGGCAGCACGGCATACTAGCTTCATCCCGCATCTCTACTATGCTGCTCCAATAGGTGGGCGCAACATTCTTGGGATTCCCATACGTTCCTCATTGTTTGTAAATACCTCAGATGTTTTTGAACGCCAAATGGAGATGCTTGGGTGCCATAAGAGTCAGCGCAAGTGGCTGCGGGCCCATTTAGGTATGGACAATTACATGGAATTTCTTCGCCAGCGCTCGAAAGAGCAAGGAAGAGAAGCCAGGGTAGCTTTTGCTGAAGGGTTCTGTCAGCATTTAGGAAGTGGTTTTCCTGCAGACAACAAACTTTCTACGATCTTGGGTAATTTGATTATAAAAAACAAAAAATTCTAATCCAATGAATCCTTCCTAATCATTGTGAATCTTTCACATATCAATCTTCTTTAAAAGGTGGATTATAAAAGCAAATATGTAATTTGCCCTGGGACCGGTTTACCTTAAGGGGGTGGTGGGGCTACTATGGTTGGCATGGGGAAGGTTATTGCCATATTGGTGCAGTTAGTTACTTTATTCTTTCTGCTGAGATTCCTGTGGAAATTGATCCGTCGTCTAATTGGGGGTATTCAGGCAACCAAAAAAGGACAGGATCGTAAATCTTCCACTCCATTTAGTAGCCCTTCTGGAAAAACATTTCGCGATCCAGTTTGCGGAATGTTTGTTTCAACAGAACTTTCATATAATTTGAAGTTGGGTTCTGGTGCAGTTCATTTTTGTTCAGCTGAATGCATGAAAAAATACCAAGAACAAAAATCCAGTTAGATATTTGCTCGGTCGTCAAAACTTGTAAAGGGATTATTAAATTCTTGACACCTTGCAGAGGGGATGGTATTTTTCAATGAGTATAGTTATTCATAACATGAATAAATATTACATTAGGAGGAGAGGTTCCAAAGGTGCAGGAGAGTAAAAAACAGGATAAGAAATCAGAGCATCAACCTGTAAGGGTGGGAGTGATTGGGGCTACGGGGTATGCAGGCCGTGAGCTTGTAGTTCTCCTCACGCGTCACCCTCATGCACACCTGGTTCATCTAATTTCATCCGGTCGCAATCGCAAAGAACCCTTCCCCATAGACCGTGTGCATCCCTCCCTTCGAAAGAAAGAACCCTTGATGTGTATTCCTTTCCAAAAATTTGAGTTTTTAGATGGAGATCTGGATCTGGTATTTGTGTGCACCCCGCATGATGTTTCAGTGGATATTATCCCACCTCTTCTTAAGCGTGGTTTACGTGTTATCGATTTAAGTGGTGGTTTTCGGTTGCGCCACCCTGAACTCTATCTGAAGTGGTACGGATTTGAACATTTTTCTCCAAAAGTGTTGAAGAAGGCAGTCTACGGTGTTGCAGAGCTTGCACGTGGAACCCTACAAAAAGCTCAATTGGTTGCTAATCCAGGTTGCTATGCGACAGCAATAATATTAGCCTTGGCTCCCTTACTTGAAGCTAATTGGCTTTCAAAAGAGGCCGAGATTATCTGTGATGCTAAGTCTGGTTTGAGTGGTGCAGGACGAGTACCGAATGAAGCTACACATTTTACTGAGGTTAATGAAAGTTGCCGGGCTTATGGATTGTTCAGTCATCGTCATGTACCAGAAATTTTACAGGCATTGAATATTAATGAGAAACAATTTCGGTTTTCACCCCACTTGCTTCCCATAACACGCGGTATCCTTGCGAGCCTCTACCTTTGCCTAGGGAAGAAAAGAAGCCAGCAAGAGATTACTAACTTATTTGAAAAATTTTACAAGCATAGTCCGCTAGTGCGGATTTACACGGAAAACGCGTTACCGGAAATTAAAGGTGTGCAAGGGACACAATTTTGCGACCTTGGATTTTCCTTGGACAGCGAGGGTCAGCGCCTAACAATAATTTCTTGTCTGGATAACTTAGGAAAGGGTGCGGCCGGACAGGCGGTTCAGAATATGAATTTGATGTTTGGCTGGGATGAGGAAACGGGGCTACTGTGAAGCTAGTGGTTAAGGTGGGTGGAAAGGTATTGGAGCAGGCCGCGCTTAGGAAACACCTAGTCCGGCAGATCATTCGTTTAGCCCGCGCTGGTCATGCGCTAGTTGTTGTTCATGGTGGCGGTTCAATCTTGACAACGACACTTAGCAAGTTGGGCGTGAAGACCCGTTTTGTCTCTGGCCTGCGATACACTGATAAGGTCACGCGCGACGTTGCTCTTATGGTTTTGTCTGGCCTTGTAAATAAGCGCCTGGTGGCGGACTTTGTTGGATTCGGAGGTTGTGCGGTTGGACTTTGCGGCGGTGATGCAGGCCTAGTACGAACGCGAAAACTGACCTTGAGCTCGAGCGGACGCCAGCGTGATCTTGGCTGGGTAGGTCGCCCTGTCCGGGTAAATTCTGGATTTCTTGAGAAGCTAATCCGTGACGGTGCGGTGCCGGTGGTAGCAAGTCTGGGGCTGGGTGCCCATGCACAGTATTACAACATTAACGCGGATGATCTGGCCGCAGCGATGGCAATATCAATGAAGGCAGACCGGCTGATATACATTTCAGACACTGATGGCGTACGGGACCGCAAGCGGCAGCGTATCCCGGTCATTACCGAACAAGAAATAGAGAAGCTAGTGCGACAGAAGGTTGTGACTGAAGGTATGGTGCCAAAGCTTCGCTCTTGTGCTCGCACGCTCAGAAGAAATGTATCTGAGATTCAAATCCTCGGTGCACAAAAAACCAACGCCCTTTGGCACTCGATTGTCAAGGGAGAGGAACTTGGCACACGGATTGTTCAAAAACCATGAACTTGAAACAAACCTCGGATCAAGAGAAAGATTTTCTAATTCCTACTTACCAACGCCTCCCAGTAATGATGGTGAGAGGTGAAGGCTGCTCTTTATTTGACAATGAAGGAAAAGAGTATCTTGATTTTCTTGCTGGATTGGCGGTGAATGCTCTCGGGTATGCCCATCCAGAGATACTAGAAGTTTTGCGTGATTCTGAGCAAACCTTACTGCACGTCTCGAATCTTATTTACCACCCCTACCAGGCAGAAGTAGCTAAGCAGTTAGTTCGACTCTCAGGTCTTGATCGTGCCTTTTTTACAGCTAGCGGTACGGAGGCCGTTGAAGGTGGATTGAAATTGGCTCGAGCCTACGCCCGAAAGCAACACCAGAGTGGTAGGTTTGAGCGCTTTGAAGTGCTGGCATTGAAAAATTCGTTTCATGGGCGGACGACTGGGTCACTTTCAGTTACATGGCCTGAAAAATACCGTGCGCCTTTTGAGCCTTTGGTGCCAGGGATACGCTTTGCTTCACCTACGGACGTCAAAGGTCTTGAGGAACAGGTGTCTAGTAATACTTGCGCTTTTCTGGTTGAAGTGATTCAGGGCGAAGGCGGTGTAGTTCCTTTAAGTCGGGAGTTTCTCGATAAGGCCCAGGAACTTTGTCGGCAGACGGGCGCATTGCTAATATGTGATGAGATTCAGTCTGGTTTGGGTCGCACAGGCCAACCTTTTGCTTACCAGAAACATGATCTTAAGCCTGATATTGTATTGGTTGCAAAATCACTGGCGGCAGGGCTACCGCTTGGTGCCATCCTAGCCAGCGAAAGGGTTTCCCAGGTTTTCCAGCCCGGTTCCCACGGATCAACATTCGGTGGAGGGCCCCTTCAATGTAGATTAGCCGCCAAGTTCCTCCAGATTCTCGAAAGGCCGGGATTTTTAGACCACGTCCGCGAAATGGGGGATTATTTTTTTTCCCAACTAGAAGAGCTTCAAAAGGAAATTTCCATAGTCCGTGGGGTGAGAGGCGAGGGTTTAATGCTCGCCCTGATACTGGAAATACCTGGCAAAGAAATTGTCGGAGCTCTGTTGGATGCTGGCTTTCTGATTAACTGCACACAGGAGAAGGTGCTTCGTTTTCTCCCACCATTGATAGTTGAGCGGCACCAAGTGGACCGGTTGATCGTGGCGCTTCGAAAGGCAATTATTGCAGCTGAGAAGAAAACCCAAGAAAAATAAAAGGATTGCTACGACTACATCCGTGATGGAAAGGGGCGACTAAGCGTGGACAATTTGATTTCCATTGGCCAGTTGGTACCTGAAGATATCGCCAAAATCTATGCGGTAGCAGAACGAATGAAGGTTTTACCTCAGGACTACTCCCGAGGTTTAGCGGGGAAACAGGCGGCATTGATTTTTGAAAAACCTTCATTGCGTACCCGTGTGACATTTGAAATGGGGATGACTTCCTTAGGCGGCCACGTTATTTTTCTGGACCACACGAAGCCCAGATTAGGAGAGCGGGAACCAATCAAGGATATTGCAAAAAATCTTGAGCGATGGGTAGACTGCATTGTGGCCCGGACGTTCCAGCATGAAGCGGTAGTTGAGCTTGCTGAGCATGCCTCTATTCCCGTCATTAATGCTTTGAGCGACCTACTCCACCCTTGTCAGGCTTTGAGCGACCTGTTTACCCTGAAGGAAAAGCTCGGTTCAAAGAAACAATTGTCGCTGGCATACGTTGGTGATGGTAATAATGTGTGTCACTCATTAATGCTAACTGTGGCACAGTTGGGGCAGGTGCTGCGAGTATCCACTCCACTGGGTTTCGAACCGAACAAAGAGATTGTCTCTGAGGCGCAATCAGTTGCAAAAACCATGGGTGGAGAAATATCACACGTTTATAATCCCGTGGAGGCTGTCCAGGGGGCCGATGCGGTCTATACCGATGTGTGGGCTGGTATGGGTCAGGAGTACGCTTCGCACATGCGGTCCCAGGTCTTCTCGCCTTATCGTGTTACCAAAAAGTTGATGCAGGCAGCTGGGTCAGATGCCTTTTTTATGCACTGCCTTCCTGCTCATCGAGGACAAGAGGTTACAGAGGAAGTGATCGATTCAGATCGGTCGATTGTTTATGAGCAGGCTGAGAACCGATTGCATGTCCAAAAAGCTTTACTTTTCCTCCTCCTGCAGGATTGAGGTGAGCCTTAAGAGGAGTGAAGTGTGGGCTATTGCTCGATTTCAGAGGTTGACACCGTCGAGGGTGCAATGGTGATAATCCGTAAAGCAAAATTGAGAGATGTTCCGCAACTGATTGAAATCATCAACAGCTTTGCCAGCAAAAAAATCCTTCTTCCTCGTACCTCTTCCGACTTGTGTGAACGAATTCGTGAAATGACGGTGGCAGAGGAAAAGGGTGTTATTGTCGGCTGTGGTGCACTTCATTTCTATGGTTCTGAAACTGCCGAGATCCGCTCTTTAGCCATTGTGCCAACAACGCAGCGCAGAGGGTTAGGCCAGAAGCTGACAGAGTGTCTCCTAAGAGAAGCGGCCGAGCAGGAGCTCAGGTGCGTTTTTGCTTTGACGCTAATTCCTGAATACTTTGCAAGACTGGGATTCACTGAAGTTTCTCGGGAAACTTTACCGATGAAGGTTTGGCGGGATTGTATTCACTGCGAGAAGTATTTTCAATGTGATGAGAAGGCCGTAGTTCATTTCCTGGACGAGAACAAGTGTACAGAAATTGATGGTAACCAGACCCTGGTTAAGGTTTGAAAGTTCTTAATTTCCTCCCCAGTAACACCTTCTTGCCTGAATAAGTAAGCTCGCAAAAGAGCAGGTCTTGAGGAACAGGACTCATTGCAATAACGAAAGCGCTTACGTGTGTTGAGCACACCATAGAACCGCATTGGCGATAATCTTGCGTGGAATGGGCTGGAAGTAAATGGGGTGGGTTTCATGGCCAGGGCGAAAGTAGAATACTCGACCCTTGCCGACGGTCCATACCATGCCACTGCGGAACTGCTCACCAGTTTTCCAGTACCCAAAGAAGATTACCTTTTCGGGTGGAGGGACTTGGAGTGGTTCGTTATACATCTCAGTTTCGGGGATAATGAAGTCGTCAATTCCTTTGGCAATAGGATGAGAAGGTGCAACCACCCGCAAAGTTTCCTCGCCGGCGTCATGCCGCCAACCTCCGGGATCCCCGGACGCATCTAGAAGAGTTTTGAAGATTTTGGACCAGTGAGAGGAGTGGATGGCGATAAATCCCAATCTACCTTCTCTAACACGCTTCGTAACCTCTGCAACGCGGTCGAAATGAATGTCTTGATGTTTTAGGTGCCCAAACCATATAAGGACGTCGGTCTTGTCGAGCAGCTCATTACTCAGACCTTGGTCGGAGTCATTAATGGAGGTGGTGCGGACACTCGTTCCAGGTTGCGTTTTAAGATATTCTGCAATTGCACCGCTAATTCCTTCGGGATAAATTTCCTTTGGTTCTGTTAATTCAGACCAGCAGAGGACGCGCACATTGGAGCCAGTTGGCTGAGCTTTGCTTATTGCTATTTTCCCTTTAAGGGTTGCGATTGCACTCATGCTAATAGCAGTGTTTTTTAGGAAAGTCCTACGTTTCATTTGCGCTCCTTGAAGAGGATGTGGTTTTCTCGGCGGTTGCCATCACCTCTTCTCATTTCTGAATCCATATTTTTTTTGAATTTCCAGCGGTTGCGATTATACATGTAGTTGCCTTTAGTTGGATCCCCTCAGGCATCATTTTCCTTCTAAAGGAATTAGCTGGATTTTTTTAGCCTTTTCCGAGTCCTGAAAGTCTACCATTTTCGACTATACATAGTTAGTTATTAAGCACCATTTCATTTCGGAAGGTGCCAGAATTTCTTAGTAAAAACCACTGGCACGGATTTAACCTTACCAGTACTTTTACGCGCCCCTATCAATTGCTATTGTGAATTCGTGAGAGAGTAACCTCAGTCTTCCCTGGTCATTATCTTCCTTCGCAGAAGGATTTCTAGATTGTAGACGGGTGCTATAAATCGTGGAAGGACCTTCCCTTGACTGGGGTTATTCTTTAACCTAGTATTAATTTCCGGATGAGTTGTGATCTATCTTGCAGACTGCAAAAATAAAGGGAAATATGAATATCTTTTCCAAATACTGGCACACATGCACCGTTTTGGCGAGTGTGATTTTCTTTTCCCCTCTGAGTTGGTCTCAAGGGCAGCCCGGTAACTCGCCTTTCCAAGGGGTTGAGTTTTACCCGATAGACCAGGTCCGCGTTGGTCAAAAAGGGACAGGATTGACGACGCTAAAAGGAGATAGAATCCAAGAAATTGAAGTTGAAATCCTCGGGGTCCTTGAGAATTTCACACCTCAAAGAAATGCGGTTTTGGCGCGACTTTCCGGCGGTGGGTTGGAATATACCGGAGTACCAGCGGGAATGAGCGGCAGCCCTGTCTATATTGATGGAAAGCTACTCGGCGCGGTGGCATTTGCATTTCCTTTTTCCAAGGAGCCGATTGCTGGCATCACCCCTATTACTGACATGGTCAATATGTTCGAAAATAGATCTGCAGAGAAAATGAAACAAGGTTCGTCGCCCAAATCTCTTGAACTTATTGCACGTATCACCAATCTTTCAGGTTTTAGTGAATCCCAAGATGTCCGTTGGATCCCTTCAGCGGAAAGTTTTTCGCTACCCTCTAAGCAGAATATTTCTGATGCAACCGGGCGACCTTCCTGGTTGCGGATTCCATTAGTATTTAATGGATTTTCGGAGAATTTGATGAGGGGTATGACTGCTGAATGGAGGGCGCTCGGTTTTGAGCCAACCATTGCTGGAGGTTTCATCGGTGACACTGGAGAGGATCTAGGCCCACTAAGGCCTGGGTCGATGGTCAGTATTCATCTGGTAAGGGGGGATTTAAATACTAAGGCGGATTGCACAGTAACTCATCGTGATAGGGATAGAATTTATGCTTGCGGCCATAGCCTGCTCGCAGCTGGGGGGATAGATATGCCTTTCAGTGCAGCAAAGGTACTGGCCGTAGTTCCTTCCCTCCAGTCATCTTTTAAGCTTTCCGCTTCTGGCCCACTTCTGGGGTCTATTCGCCAAGACCGCAGCAGTGGAGTTTACGGTTTGATGGGTGAGCGGGCCCAGATGATTCCACTCCGCGTTAACCTTGATTCTTCCTTACA
>CAZSDV010000053.1:7361-15105 GCA_964605715.1 uncultured Acidobacteriota bacterium | reverse complement strand
ACGGAAAAGAGCGGACACGGCCTACACTGAAAATTCAAGATGGCTGTAACGCGCGATGTGCCTACTGCATTATTCCTTACGTGCGCGGGCAAAGTCGCAGCCTCCCCCCAGGGAAGGTTTTGGCCGAAATTGACCGCCTCCTTGAAAATGGCACACAGGAAATCGTCCTTTCTGGCATTAACTTAGGCAGTTATGGAAAAGATCTAAAGCCGAAAATTTCCTTCCTTGATCTGGTAAAGCTAATTTTATCCGATACCCAGCTGGCACGTCTCCGAATCAGCTCCATCGAGCCGATGGACGTCGATGAAGAATTAATCCAGCTCGTAGCAGGCGAGTCACGCATGGCAAAACACTTTCATATCCCACTTCAAAGCGGCTGTGACCGCATTTTACGAAAGATGAATCGCCGCTATTGGACCAGGCAATATGCTGAATGCGTGAGAAAAGTGCGAGAAGCAATTCCTGATGCTGCTATCGGAGCTGATGTTATGGTCGGCTTTCCTGGAGAGACTGACGAGGACCATCAAGCAAGTGCTAAATTTATCGAATCACTCCCATTTACCTATCTTCACGTATTTCCTTATTCCATTCGAAGTGGGACGGCGGCAGCTGAGTTCGCTGGTCACCAAAACGGTCGCGTCTCCCGTGAAAGGAGCCGTGAGATTCGGACGACAATGGCCGCCAAACGCACAGCCTTCATGAAAGACCAGATCGGACGCAAACTCTCGGTCGTAACTCTTGAGGAAGGCTCTGATAACGCTCGCTTTGCTATAAGTAGCAATTTCTTGAAAGTGGCGCTACCTAAAACCGGATTAGCCGCCAACCAGCTTATCGAGATCAAAATTATCGGATGCCAAGATAACGTTCTCCTAGGAGGATCACCTCCTAATTAAACAAATGAATTAACCCTTCTAAGTGGTTTAAAACCAGAAACCAGACCATTAAGGCAGTACCGCAAGAGGACTTGGCTCAACCTCTTAATTACTTGGAATAGTGAAGAAGAGAATGGACGTCATAGCCTGAAAGTTTATCTCGACCCTTCAAAAAATCTAATTCGATCACAAATCCAAGACCTGCAATCTCACCACCGAGTGACTCTACCAAGCGTGCAGAGGCCGCGGCAGTGCCACCTGTCGCCAGAAGGTCATCAATAATCAGCACGCGCTTTCCTTTCGATATAGCATCTTCATGAATCTCTAGAGTATCCACACCGTACTCCAAACTATAGGTCTCTCTAGCCACAGACGAGGGAAGCTTTTTTGGCTTTCGAGCTGGAACAAAGCCTACCTTTAACCGATATGCCAATAAAGGGGCGTATATAAATCCTCGTGCCTCAATTCCCACCACGCAGTCCACCTTCTTCTCCAAATAGTGTTCCGTGAGTTGATCAACTGATACCCTTAGCCCATCCGGATCCTTGAGCAGAGTGGTGATATCATAGAAAAGGATCCCTGGTTTTGGAAAGTCCGGGATCTCCCGAATTAACGTTCGCAATTGTTCCACGAAATAGCCTCCTTTTAATCTGTCTGATCTGTACTCAGCTACCAACTACCTTCTATATTAAAATTGCTGTAGGCTGTATTTACTTTTTCGTCGTTCACTTCCACACTAAAAACCTGAGCACCTTGGGGACCTTTCTCCAGGCATCCTCTGAAAACGTCAAGTTTGTTAATATTGCCAGCGGCATAGACCTCCACGCGCCCATCACTAAGATTCCTCACGTAACCATGGAGTCCTAATTGGAGAGCCCGTTCCTCGACAAACACGCGGAATCCAACGCCCTGTACGTGACCGAAAATAAAATACTTTTTTGCGGCTGTCATTAAAAATAGGATGAACGCGGATTATAGCGGAGCCAAGTAAAAATCCGCTAGCTGAAATCCAAAAATCTCGATAAGATGGCCAGGAGGTACATGAAATAATACCAGGCAGGTAAACGTATGAAAATCGTACTTTTGGTCCGCGCGCTCAAGGCATTATGGCAGCGCATCTGGCGTTCAACCATAAGGATCTTTCATCTATTTATCTCTTTTCTTTTCCTTGCCTTTGCAATGCTGGCAGGTCAGAAAGCATTTCTCGCCTGGCAAGACTACAAGGATCGCCCTGAAGAAGGATTGTGGTTATTTTATGCAACAGGGGGAATCTCTGTCATGCTGGTCATATTCGCACTCTATTCCATGCTGAAAGCACGCACCCTACGCTAGCCCCATAACTAAACTAATAATTTTTCCCGCCTTCTGAACCCCTCGAGGTATAATTTTATACCGGATGAAACCTAAGCAACATACCGAAAACCGGAACCCATCTTCTGCCACCCCTGAGCCATCTCCTAAATCTGTTTATACTCCAGAACACTTAAGCGATCTCAACTTCAGATTTGAAAATGACCTAGGCGCTCCTGGAGCATTTCCTTTTACGCGAGGAATTCACCCGCAGATGTATCGCCGACGAGCCTGGACCATGCGACAGTATGCAGGTTACGGCAGCGCGATAGAATCAAATAGTCGATACCGATACCTACTCTCACAGGGACAGTCAGGTCTTTCTGTAGCCTTTGATCTGCCAACCCAGATCGGCCTTGATTCTGATCATGTCCAGGCAGAAGGGGAGGTAGGAAAGGTGGGTGTAGCCATTGATTCACTGGAAGATATGGAGGTCCTCTTCAAGGGTATCTCTCTCGACAAGGTTTCCACTTCAATGACAATTAATGCAACAGCTGCGATCCTGCTAGCTCTCTACGTGGCTCTGGCAAAGAAACAAAGTATCGCTATTAGCGATCTTTCAGGCACCATTCAGAATGATATTTTGAAGGAGTATGTCGCACGCGGCACCTACATCTACCCTCCCAATCCATCTCTCCGATTGACCACTGATATCTTTGCTTTTTGCTGTGAAGAGATGCCGAATTGGAACATGATCTCCGTAAGTGGCTATCACATGCGTGAAGCAGGTTCTACTGCTGCACAGGAATTGGCATTCACTTTAGCCCACGGGATCACATACACTGAAGCAGCACTCGCACGAGGACTTCAGATTGATCAGTTTGCACCGCGCATCTCATTTTTCTTTAACTCCCATAACCACATACTGGAAGAAGTAGCCAAATTTCGTGCAGCACGCAGGCTTTGGGCTCACCTGATGCGAGACCGTTTCGGCGCCCAGAACCCTCGCTCCTGGATGCTTCGATTTCATGCTCAAACGGCTGGATCGACTCTCACTGCACAGCAACCGGATAACAATCTTGTTCGTGTCACGTTGCAAGCATTGGCAGCGGTTCTAGGTGGCGCTCAATCCCTGCACACCAACTCGCGGGATGAGGCCCTGGGGCTACCTACCGAACATTCTGCCTTGCTTGCCCTCCGTACTCAACAGATCATTGCTTTTGAAAGTGGGATAACAAATACTATTGATCCGCTTGGTGGATCCTACTACGTCGAATCACTAACGACTTCCCTGGAAAAACAGGTTGAGCAATACCTGGAAAAGATTGAGAATTTAGGGGGAGCAATCCCAGCCATTGCCGCTGGTTTTATGCAAAGGGAAATTCAGGATTCTTCCTTTCGTACTCAACGCGCCATTGAATCCGAAAATCAAATCACCGTGGGAGTAAACCGATTTGGGGAACAAAAAACAGCTTCTCCACCTATCCTCCGAGTTGATCCTAAGATTGAGCAGGACCAGAAAGCTCGCTTGGAACGATTGCGATCACGTCGTAATTCAAGGAAAGTGGAAATTAGCCTGCAACAGGTCAAAGAAGCTGCCCGTGGGGAGGTAAATCTTCTGCCTTCAATTATCAATGCTGTCGAAAATTATGCAACTGTAGGAGAAATTTCCGACGCATTAAGGCAGGTCTTCGGACTGCACCAGGAATCGGTTGTGATATAAGCCCCCCTGCCGAAGAAAAGATCTAAAAGAACTCTGTTGTCCAGAAACAAAGGTACCTTATCAACCCCTTTAATCCTCACCGCCTGCCCCTACATCAAATTGCCAACTGAACGGGCGGTGTATTACAATCGAATTACTTTGAGGGTAAGCTTCACAAACGTAGGCCCGTAGCTCAGCCTGGTTAGAGCGCTACCTTGACAGCGGTTCGAGCCCGCTCGGGCCTACCATTACTTTTAATAGCTTCCACAAGCATCAAATCGACCTTATACTTAAGGATCGAGTTGCTTGGAAAATTGAACCTTTAGATTAAATGCTCTCCTGGGAATCTTATTTGTATAGGATGTACGGGTCCAGCGCTTGGAATACTGAAACTTCATGCCCTGGACAAGGAATCCTGAATCATCATGCGCTTTCCTAAGCATCTGGCCAAGTATCTTCTATTAGCTTCTCTCTCGTTATTTTCCGTTTACTCATTAGGTCATGAGGAAGATTCCCGAGAATCCCCTGAAGTTGACCGCACTTACATCAAGGCCCACTTCACAAAATACGAGTTTGAAATACCCATGCGGGACGGCGTAAACCTTTTTACAGCTGTTTACGTGCCAAAAAACCAATCCGTCACCTATCCCATTCTGCTACAGCGAACTCCTTATGGCATCCGTCCTTACGGTTCGGACAATTACCCCGAACATCCAACAGGCCAAATGAGACACTATGCCAAAGAGGGTTTCATCTTTGCTTTCCAGGATGTTCGCGGGCGCTACGGTTCCAAAGGGGAATTCGTTCACATGCGACCGCACCTCCCCATCAAGAGTCCCAACGATGTGGATGAGAGCACAGATAGCTACGACACTATTGACTGGCTGGTAAAAAATATTCCTAACAACAATGGCCAGGTGGGGATGATGGGTGTTTCCTATCCGGGGTTTTATACCGCCGCTGGAATGATTGATGCTCACTCAGCACTAAAATGCGCTTCACCGCAAGCCCCCATTGCAGACTGGTTCGTTGGGGACGATTTTCATCATAATGGTGCTTTCTATCTTGCACACGCATTCCATTTTTTCTCGAAGTTTGGGCAAACCTTAAACGAACCCACACGGCAAGTACCGATTCCCTTTGACTATAAAACACCGGATGGCTACGAATTCTACCTAAACCTCGGAACACTTGCGAACATCAACAAAAAACACTTTAAAAATGAAATCACCTTCTGGAAAGAACTGATGGAGCACGGCACCTATGACGAATTCTGGAAGGCACGTAACCTCTTGCCACATCTAAAGAATATCAGGCCCGCTGTAATGACCGTCGGTGGCTGGTTCGATTCTGAAGATCTCTACGGACCCTTGAGTATTTACGAAACAGTTGAGCGCACATCGCCTGAAGCTTATAACATCCTAATCATGGGCCCCTGGGCGCACGGAGACTGGAACGGCCTCACCGGAGACCAGCTAGGAAACATTCAGTTCAATCAGAATACAGCAATTTTTTACCGAAACCACATTGAACTACCTTTCCTAAACCACTTCTTGAAAGATGGTAAAGATCCCCAGCTTCCTGATGCCTATGTCTTCGAAACTGGAACAAACCAGTGGCGGCGCTACGATTCCTGGCCACCTACAAACGTAAAGAACAGGGCATTCTATTTTCATTCGAATGGCCGCCTTACCCTAAGCCCTCCAACAGAAACAGGAATCCACGCTTTCGATGAGTACACTAGTGACCCAAAAAAACCTGTGCCATTCATTCCCAATATCGCCATCAATATGACGCGCGAACACATGCTCGACGACCAGCGTTTCGCCGCTTCAAGACCTGATGTAGTTGTCTATACAACGGACCCTCTGGAAAAAGACATTACAATTGCTGGTCCGGTTACACCCTCTCTTTACATCTCAACAACAGGAACAGACTCTGACTGGGTCGTGAAACTAATCGACGTTTATCCGGGCGACTACCCCAATCCCAACCCCAATCCTGCAAGGGTAGAAATGGGGGGCTACCAACAGCTTGTGCGAGGAGAGGCCATACGAGGAAAATTCCGTAATAGCCTCAAGGAACCGGAACCGTTTTGGCCTGGTAAGATAACGCAAATCGAATACGTTATGCCTGACGCCTACCACACCTTTCGGCGGGGCCATCGCATCATGGTGCAAATTCAAAGTTCCTGGTTTCCGCTGATTGATCGTAACCCCCAAAAATTCGTAGATATCTACAAGGCTAAGTCTGAGGATTTCCAGAAGGCGACACAACTGGTATACCGGTCAGCTAAGACTCCTTCGCACGTGCGTGTCCAGGTGCTTAACTAACACTCCCGAACTCCCGATTCACCTATTTGCAAGCCTACCCATAAAAATAAATTCACATGGAAATTCCCCCCAATAACTCAAAATTCTTCCACACTTCAGCATATAGTGATGCAGCTTGGCACAGAGAGGCGGCTAGCGTATGATTGTGCGCGAAGGTGAGGTCGATAAGCCCATCGCCGGGCTCATTCAAGACCTCAAGCAGCGTGGCATGTTGGACGAAACTCCTGTCATGTGGCATTCCGAGTTCGGGCGGATGCCCATTTCGCAGCGTGGCATCGGTCGGGACCATAATCCTGGTGCTATGACCATCTGGATGGCCGGTGCAGGTATCCAAGGAGGACAGGTGATTGGGTCAACCGACGAATTCGGATATAAGGCAGCCGAAAAAGTTATTACCTCCCATGATATCCACGCCACGCTACTCCATTTACTCGGGCTCGACCACCAGCGTTTAACTTATTTCTTTAATGGCCGTCATATGCGGCTGACGGACGTGCACGGGGAAATAGTCTCTGAAATCGTATCATAACTCTCTTAGCCTAGAACTTACCTCCAGCCTTTGCTGGGCAGTTTGCTGGAAGATCTCCAGTTTCTTAAAGAACCAAAACTTATTTGCTACCAGGGACGGCCTCCATCAGGATTGACAGGGAATTTTTCAGACTTTCAATACCAAGCCTGCTTCCCTTGTAATGCCCAAGTCGAACTACTACTAGGTCATGAGATGGGATAATAATTGTGTACTGCCCGCCAGCCCCAGCCATGTAAAAAGCTTCCCTGGGAATAGGAAATAAGTTACCTCCGTTAACCCAAAAGAAACCCCCATAGACCGGGTTCCCGTCTGCCTTCCAGGCCGGAGCTATTGTGCTAACAAATTCTACATATCCTTCTGGCAGAATGCGCTCGCCCTTCCAAACCCCATCCTGAAGATAGAGATTCCCGAGTCGAGCCCAATCGCGAGCTGGGCCAAATTCATAACCTTGGAGTAAAAAATTTCCGTAGGGATCTGTCTCGAGTACCATGTTGCGGATACCTATCCTGTCAAAAAGGGCCCGTTGAGGAAATGACAAATACTCTTCGCCCCTACCTTCTACTCCAATACGAATAAGATAATTAGTAAGTACAGGATCCGAGTTGCGGTATCGACCAACGGTACCAGGTAACCATTGTTGCGGTCGAGCAGCTGCCCACTTAAAGGCATTGACGCCACCCGTATATACGTATAGATGGTCAGGGTATCCGATCAATGGGTCGAAGTCGGGATCTGAAGGGGACCGGAAGCGTAAACCACTAGACATCCGTAGAATGTCAGCAATCCGAATCCTAGCGCGCCCATCTCCATCCTCTTGCCACTCGGGTACGGGTGCAGGTTGGAAGAGATCGTAAACTCCTTGCCGGATAAGAATACCCATGAGAGTGGCGGTCAGACTCTTTCCCATAGACCAGCTTTCCAGGGGTGTTTGCATTATCGGGGAGCGCTACCGAGATGGCATCACAATGCAAACACCCCTGGAAAGCTGGTCTATGGGAAAGAGTCTGACCGCCACTCT
>CAZSDV010000053.1:6589-7351 GCA_964605715.1 uncultured Acidobacteriota bacterium | reverse complement strand
TTTCCAGGGGTGTTTGCATTGTGATGCCATCTCGGTAGCGCTCCCCGATAATGCGCCCCTTCCATGTCACAAGGAATGCAGCTGTCATCCCTTCAGATTGCTCAAATGCAGCATCCACTGCTTGAGATAATTTTCCCGCATCAATCTCTGAAGACAACGGATCTTTAGATGCAATGTCCCCCATTGGCCAAGGTTCAATGGATGGATTAGGAAGCGTGCTCTGAATATCCACCGGGGTAAAATACACAGATTCCTTACCTATAGGAAGAGTTATGCATCCCTGGTCACCGAAAACCTTTGCGGTCCTTGTTATTCCACTTGGAAGCGTCAGATGGACTGAGCGGTTTTCAAAATCAACCTCGCGCTGAATAATCTTCTTCCGCTCCTCATAGGGGCTTGTAAAATACCCTATATTCTCCGCTGCAAAATCAACATCAAGACCTGTAATAAAAACAGCAGAGCATAAGATCTTCGCAAAACCCGCAGCATGGTGCTCGAACGCATCCCCCGGAGGCAGCTGGTACCCAACATCCAGCTCCAAAGACTCACCTCGAGCAATCAGCTGAGCGCGAGATGAAACATTGATCATGCCTGCATCTTTATTAGTGGGATCCTGGCATGCGGCTAGCACAAAGAGAATTAAAAACCATGAGATTTGCTTCGAGATTAGACTAATAACTTTTGATTTCAATTGACTACCTCCATTCAAATCAGAACTCCCGTGCGGTCGTGAATCCTCCCCTTTTTTTTATTGATGCTGTT
>CAZSDV010000053.1:5901-6563 GCA_964605715.1 uncultured Acidobacteriota bacterium | reverse complement strand
AACTCGGAAGAATGCACAGTCCGTTCTCCGATAAGACTAGCAAGCCTAAAGCAATCTCCGTAGCCATATCTTATGGAGTGCCATCAGTTCTTGGCCTACGATTAAAATGGGTTTGATTTCAAGGATTGCAGGACCCTCGGGCAACTCCATTGTACCAATTCTGTGGCGCCGAAAAATAAGCCGCCCAGGGGTAGATTCTACAACTCCATCTAGTTGCACATTACCTACGGATATGCGGAACTTACCCCCCGCATTGCCTGGATAACAACCGTAGCTGAAAATTACCTCATACTGGCCACCCTCAAGAACTTTTATCTTCCAACGAACCGAATCGCCTTCCTCGCTCCAGTTTTCGATGGTGTCGCGATTGTAGTGTCGATATGTAGGCTTAACTAATTTATGGTGCCCTGCCGGCTCACCCCAGGTAAGGTCAATCTCCACGGGATTCTCATCAGGGTGACCCACCTCAATCGGTACGCGACCATAGTTTTGCTCAGAGGTAACACGGCTAAACCACTTCTCAAATTCTTCTTGAAGTCGTTGAGCAATCTGTGGATATTGGCTGGCGATATTGATCTTCTCGCCCTCATCATTCTTAATATCGAACAGCTCTGCATGTCTAAAAAAAGCATTAGATGAAGCGGAGGGGTCACCACCCATCA
>CAZSDV010000053.1:0-5891 GCA_964605715.1 uncultured Acidobacteriota bacterium | reverse complement strand
TGACTGCCCAATTTTTTTCTGGATTGGGACGGACTCTGCTCCACTGATGGAAAAGGTATTCATGTGGACTAAAGCCACCACCGTTTTTGATGAGCGTAAGCAGGCTTTTACCATCAACTTTCTGATCGGACCGTAACGGCACACCAATTAATTCACAAAGCGTAGGAAATATATCAATATGTTGAGCAATAGCTTCCACTTTCACGCCTGCAGGAAAATGGCTGGGCCAACGAATGAGAAATGGGACTCGTACCCCTCCTTCATAAACAGAGCCCTTGCCACCACGTAGACCGGCTTTGAAATAGGTGCTGACACCACCATTGTCACTCATAAAAATGACTACTGTCCGCTCATTAAGTCCTAAATCTGCAACCGTCTTAAGCAATCGACCGATATTTTCGTCAATGTTCGTGATCATGCCGTAAACGCGTGCCTCACGCAAAGGCAGTCCCTTTTTTATGTATTTTTCTATGTAAGAGTCAGGAACAAGAAATGGACTATGGGGCGCGTTGAATGGAAGATAGAGGAAAAAAGGATTCCGGCTATTGGATCTGACAAAAGAAATTGCACGATCGGTTAAGATATCGGTTACGTATCCGGTAGAAGTAACGCGGTGATGGTTGTCGAACAGTTCATTTGGGTCAAAATATCGGTTAATAAATCCATACTGCCAAAAACCAAAAAAATCACGGAATCCCTGATTGTTGGGATGGTACTTCATATAGCGACCGAGATGCCACTTGCCAAAAAGCCCGGTACGGTATCCTTGCCCTTGAAATACCTCACCTAGAGTGATCTCTTCAGCCCGTAATGTATCGCGGCCCATATAGGTGTCAAAGGCACCGGTCCGCTGATAATGGCGGCCAGTCAGGAGGGAAGCTCTGGTTGGTGTACAAACAGGTGAAGCATAAAATTGAGTGAACTCCACACTTTCAGTGATAAGTTGATCAATAACAGGGGTTTCAATATAAGGATTCCCGTGCGCCCCCACATCCCACCAGCCCTGATCGTCAGTCATAATCAGCACCACATTGGGATTATCTTGACCAGGCAAACTAGTCACATTAAATCCGAAAAGTGACAATACAAACCAGCAAATAAACACTATTAATCGTGGGAGCATCTAAAACCTCTCGGAATAACCTTCTTAGCCTGATTGCTTTGAACGGGCCCTGCAAAGAAGCGTACATCTCTACTTACGAGTAAGTGAACTAATATCTTTAAAATTTTAGATAGGTTTTCAGTTTCTCTTCGAAAACAGGAATCTTTTTAGCTACACACTAAATTGTAAATTGACTGATTAATGAAACGCCCCAGTAGAAGGCAAGAAGCCATCATCAGTCAAATAGAGGAGAGTACCTGCTTGACACACTTATGGTTTTAGGCGCATCATCCACGTAATCAGACTTAGCAACAAGAGATCGCCCCCCCATGAGGAGGTGTGGAATGTTACAAACTTTCCGCAAGTATCAGTTTCTAGCCTTTATGATCCTGGCTCTGCTCCTCTTGAGCTGCCAACCAACATCAAAAGAATCGAAGACCTCCGGAAGTGGGATCTTTAAAGCAGACCCGGCATTTGACCTGATTGTACCAGCTTCCGCAACGATCGAAAAGCTGGCGGGAGGGCTTGGATTCACTGAGGGTCCCATCTGGGCCCTTGACACTCAGTTCGACGATATGGCACAGCAGATCTTGGCTCGAAAGTTCGGAGAAAAGAAAACAAAGGTATCACGTAAGGTGTACCAGGAAGCACTGCAGGAGGCCCGAAACAGCCGTAAGGGCTATCTCCTTTTTAGTGATATACCGGCGAATTCCATCTTCAAATGGACTCCAAAAGTTGGGATCAGTCTGTATCGTAAACAAAGTGGCTATGACGGAGGTGAGAGATTTCGATCGATTACCCCAGGGGGTAATTTGTGGGGCTCAAATGGCCTTACGCTAGATTCAGAAGGCAGGCTTATTATTTGCGAGCATGGAAATCGTCGTGTCACACGCCTGGAAGAAGGCGGTGACCTGACCGTCCTAGCTGACAAATACGAGGGCAAGCGACTCAACAGCCCAAACGATGCTGTTTACAAGTCTGACGGTTCCTTATATTTTACAGACCCCCCATACGGCTTCGCTGAACAAGATGAAGACCCCAATAAAGAGCTCGAGTTTAATGGAGTTTATCGCCTAGCAGGAGAGAAACTACAATTACTTCACTCAGAGATGACGCGCCCTAACGGCCTCGCCTTTTCTCCAAGTGAAAAATACCTCTATGTGGCTAATTCTGACCCGGAAAAAAAACTCTGGATGCGCTTTGAGGTTCAGGAAGATGGCACGATTTCCGAGGGAACAACGTTCTACGATGTAACTCAGGAAGCTGAAGATGGTCTACCAGACGGCATGAAGGTGGACCAGGAGGGGAACCTATACTGCACGGGGCCAGGAGGTGTGTGGATATTTTCACCGGACGGGAAACACCTTGGGACAATCAAGCCACCCGAGCCACCTGCTAACTGCCATTGGGGTGACGAGGACGGAAAAACCCTCTATATGACCGCCAGGACTGGATTATATCGCATCCGCCTAAACATAGCAGGGATTCGACCTTCATTAAACGATGAATGAAATATTAGCGGAACTACTTGGTGGAATAAATCATTTTGGAGGGGCTGCCAACCCGCAGATTGGCCGGAGTTTCCTGAAGCTAAAATAATAAAGAAACCCACCTAAATAACTATTCAGGATAGGATTTCTTTCACCACGCGGGCTGGCTCCACTCCAGAAAGTCTATCGTCAAGGCCGTTGCGCTCATAAACCAGCTTGGTGTGGTCCATCCCTAACTGATGCAAGATTGTGGCATGAAAATCATGCACACTCACACGATTTTCCAAGGCCTTATAGCCAATGTCATCAGTTGCTCCATAAGTAGTTCCACCTTTAACCCCACCACCGGCCATCCACACACTGAAACCACCAGGGCCATGATCCCGACCCGCATTCTTCTCTCCTGGCCTCAATTGAGAAATGGGCATGCGCCCAAACTCGCCGCCCCAAACAATTAAGGTGTCATCGAGGAGCCCTCGCTGCTTAAGATCCCTCAAAAGTCCTGCTACAGGCTTGTCCGTTTTTTCACAGCAGTAACGCAAGCTCTTCTGTAAATTTTCGTGATTATCCCAGATCTGCCCTTCAATATATACTTGCACAAACCTTACGCCACGCTCCACTAAGCGTCGTGCCATCAGGCAACGCCGACCATAAGAAGCAGTATGGTCAGCGTTCAATCCATACATTTCATGGGTTGCAGGGCTTTCCTTTGATATGTCCAGGGCATCCGTGGCGGACAATTGCATGCGGGCTGCAAGTTCGTAACTAGCAATGCGTGCATCCAATTCGGGGTGACCGGGACGCTTATTACGATGATCTATATCAAAATTCGCAAGAACCGAACGCGCCAGCTCCAGGACTGGCCTTGGAAATTCTTCCCTAGGCTTCAAATTCAATATTGGAGAACCCACTGAACGTACCCGAATCCCCTGGTAAACTGGTGGCAACCACCCCGACTGCCAATTTTGGATCCCATTGATAGGCAGTCCTTTTGGATCATCGAGGACCACGTAAGCCGGAAGGTTTTGATTTTCATTTCCTAGTCCGTAGATAACCCAGGAACCTAACGATGGATGGCCAGAATTTAAACGTCCTGTCTGCATCAGAAACAGAGATGGCTCGTGATTAAAATGGCCTCCAAACATTGAACGGATCAGGGCAATGTCGTCTACGTGGTGGGATAGGTGAGGTAGCAGCTCCGATATTTCCATCCCTGACTCACCATGCCTAGAAAACTTGAAGGGCGATGGCATAAGCCCACCCATCTGATCAGCAAACTCAATATCATTAGCAAGTTCGCGGCTAGGAGGTTGCCGACTGTACTTCTCTAGCAAGGGCTTGTGATCAAATAAGTCCACCTGGCTGGGTCCGCCATTCATAAAAAGATGAATTACCGACTTGGCTTTCGGTTCGAAATGCGGAAGCCGTGGTTTTAAATCATAAACGTCACGATTGCGTGTGGCACCTGAGACAAGCCTACCCTCAAACAAGTCATTTCCAAATAAAGAAACAAGTGCGGCACCATAAATTCCATCACCAACCCTTGAGAAGAAGCTTCGGCGTGAAAGAGTAGATCCTTGAGTTCTGTCGGATGTGATTGTCGGATGGTAATCTGAAGCCATGCTTATCTCCTCAATCAATATATATAAATTCAGCTGAATTGAGAATGGAATGGCAGAGGGTAGCTAGTCCTAGCCATTCAGCTTTAGCCTGCTTAGGTTCTGCTGGAATATTTTTCCCTAAGTGCTGAAGCCAGTGCTGTGTGAATTCCTGGACCTCCCTCACGCGTACCTCTCGCTCCTCCTCCGAGGGTTTCCTTGATAATGCCATCAAATATACTTGGTCAATTTGCTTTCCCAGATCAGCACCTATAGCATCAATAACCCGGCCAGCAAAATAACGAGAGTTTTTACGGACCACATCGCTATTCCAAAGTTGGAGAGCTTGAGAAGAGACAGTCGAATGCGCCCGCTTAAGGCAATTTGGTGTCATTTGTGGAGCATCAAAAGCTTCTAGAAGTGTATTCGGAGCCGTACGACGCTGGAGTGTGTAAATACTACGCCGGCATCCACTCTGAGAACACTCACTTAGCACCTCGCCATCGGATTGAATGTCAGCCTTGGCGGCTGGCCCAAAAGGTGTAGTATCAAGCCTCCGCGCCACCTTCAAAATGGTATCTCGGATCGCATCAGCATCCAAGCGGCGCATCTTGAATCTCGACAGCAAAATATTTTCCAAGTCCATCCCGTGCTTGCCTGGATCAAATTGCGAACTTTGGCGGTAAGCCGCAGAGGTCATAATAAGCTTGTGTATCGCCTTGAGGCTCCAACTTTGGCGCACAAACTCAATCGCTAACCAATCCAATAGTTCCGGATGCGAAGGCCTAGCTCCCGTGTGGCCAAAATCTCCTGGGGTGGTTACCAAGCCCACCCCGAAGTGGTGCTGCCAAATACGGTTCACCATTACCCGTGCCGTCAACGGATGATTCGGCTGTACCAGCCATCGAGCCAGGGCAAGTCGGCGGCCACTGGTACCTGTTTTCCAGGGAGGCTTGGTAAGCTGATAGGGTTCAATACCGTCTCTTAAGACCGACGGGACACCTGGCTGAACCAAAGGGCCAGGGTTAAGGTAGTCTGCTCGGCGCAATAAATGGGTAGGCGTTGGGTTGCCTCCCATGTCAAACAAGGCACGAATGCCCGGCTCAGGTCGCAACTTGTCTTTAGCAACATTGACTTCCTTCCTAATTTTTTCTGCTTGACTCTTAAACTCTTCGAAGTTTTTCTCCAACTCCCCACGCCCTACTCTAACTAAAGCCTCGAACTTCTCCGAAAGATATCCTTGCACACCATTTTCTGGATCATCAGGAATTTTGAGCCCATCGCGGAGGTCCACCTCGCATTTAAAACACCTTTCCTTCAAATACCTTTGCCTAGAGCTCCGCTTGTTATCAGAAGTGCGAAGTACCTTCCGAATATCTTCCCTTACCTTCTCCGGGAATTTTGCCAACTTTCCCTCGATAAGTTTTTTCCGGAGGGGTCGAGCTATCTCTTCTAGGGAATTCTTGAGACGCTCAATCTCTTCCTTAATGGGAGCATTATGAGCTTCTGCTTCCTGGCGTTCTCGCTCGGTCGCAACCGCCAGGTATCTCATGGGGAAAACTGTTTTTCCATCAGGATCATCAATGTTGGTGTTAGGAAAGAGCCAATCGTAGGGATCGTAGGCAGTTCGGAAGATAGCGCTCAGTCGATAATAATCACGTTGCGGGATAGGATCATACTTATGACTGTGGCATTGGGCGC
>CAZSDV010000052.1:7981-15393 GCA_964605715.1 uncultured Acidobacteriota bacterium | reverse complement strand
CTCCACGGGGTGGGTAGTAGTTTATTCGAACCTTATGGTAAAAGTCGCCGTATAGCTCAGGGTAGAGTTTGGGCTGTAGAATATGCTCCAATACCGACAGCTTACTCTTTTCCTTGGTACGGAAGGAGGCGGGATCGTCCAGGACTTCACCATCCCGATTACCTAAGATGTTAGTGGAAAACCACCCTTGCAATCCAAGCAGGCGGGATTTTAGTCCTGGTGCCAGAATAGTTTTAAGTAGAGTTTGCCCTGTTTTGAAATCTTTACCACAGACCGGCACCTTGTTTTTAAGGGAGAGCCGCCTAAGGGCACGTGTCTCAAGAGTTAGGTTTGGCGCGCCGTTGGCAAAAGGGACTCCTGATTTTAATGCGGCGTAAGCATAAATCATACTGGGAGAGATATGAGGACTGTTTGATTTAAGGCCCCTTTCAAACGCAGCTAAGGAATTGTGTACCGGATTGGACTCCATAAACACCTCTGTTGAGCCACACCAGACCATTACTGTGCGAGAGAGGCTGTGGGTTTCTTTAAAGCGCACAATATCTTCCATTAACTGATCAGCAAGATCCATCTTAGTTTTTGCATGTTTTGTGTAAGTACCCCGAAGGCGTTTGACATACCGGCGATCGAAGACGGCGCGCATGGGGCTGATCGCGGACAGAGGGTCTTTTAGCTGATTAAGCATCGAGAGGTCAATAACATTCGCGTTCAGTGCGGACTCGTAGCAGTTGTCGGGGAAAACGTCCCAGCCCCCGAAAACTAAGTCTTCTAATGCGGCTAAAGGAATGAATTCTTTGATCTTGGGGTTGCGTCCCTCAGTGCGCTTGCCAAGCCGAATCGTGCCCATCTGAGTCAGGGAACCTACAGGAGAAGCCAGCCCGCGCCGCACTGCTTCTACCCCAGCAATAAACGTAGTTGCTACTGATCCCATACCGGGCATTAAAATTCCAAGGTTTCCCTTGGGGGCTTTAACTTTTAAGTTCTTTTTCTTCATTTTCAAAATTTCTCCTTGGATACTCCTGGCGGAGAGGGTGGGATTCGAACCCACGGTCCCCTTTCGAGGACACGGCATTTCCAGTGCCGCCAGTTAAGCCGCTCCTGCACCTCTCCAAACTTTTCAGGGAGGGGACTCTATTGCTAATTCTTCACGAAAATCAATTCTGTAAATTTCAAGCAGTGTGAAAAGTAAAGCTACAAAGAGAGGCCCTAGAACCAATCCCAAAAACCCGAAGACTCCGACACCACCCAGAACTCCGAAGAACACCCAAAGGGTATGGATTTCTACCTTGCCACGTATCAGAAACGGTTTTGCTACATTGTCAATAGACCCGACGATTCCTACACAAATAATTGCCAGGAAAAAAGCCTTCAACCAGTAACCTGCAATGATAAAGTAGATTACCACAGGCATCCATACTAGAGCTGTCCCCACAAGTGGGACCAGCGAGAAAAGCGCCATTACAGATCCCCAAAGTAACGGTGATGGCAAACCAAAACAGAGAAACACAATGCCGCCTGCTATCCCTTGCAGGAGCGCTGTGAGGAAGCTTCCTCGCAGCGTTGCCCCCACGACATCCTTGAATTTTCCGAGAACCTTATCCTCATGCTCTGATGCCAAAGGAGTTAATTCTCGTAGTCGTAGCACAAGGGTGGGGCCATCCACAAAAAAGTAATAAAGCGCAACTATCATGACGAAAAAATTAAATATAAAACGCGCAAAACGGGAAAATACCTCAGTGCTTCTGGAAACCAAGAAACCGCTAATTTCTTGTGCAGCCCGTATGGCCACCTGCCCCAGATCTGGCTCTTCTATGCCCAGGCGCCCGAGGCGACTCTTCATCCACTCGTAGGAAGGTTGACTTTGAATCGTTTCCCATTGCGATAACTCTTCCGATCGAACCTTCTCTTCAATAACTCGGTAAGCATCCACTGATTGGTCAGCCAGCAATACCATCAATAACAAGATAGGAAGGACAATTACCACGGTGAGCAACACACAAGTCAGGGCGCTGCTCAGGCGAGGACGGTGGAGATATTTCGAAATTTTTCGGTACACAGGGTAGGACGCTGTGGCAAGAATTCCCGCCCAAACCACCGCTGGAAGAAATGGCTGCACAATCCGGTATACGAAAAAGAGTGCAATGCCAACGCAGGCTGCAAAAAAATACTTTTTGTAAGTTTTTTCCGACATAACGAACTGACTTCTCGATTTTTCCCTGCGGCATTCCCCACGGCAAGCGCTAATGGTGAGCCTGTGGGTTCCTTAATCCTCCTTGCATTTTCGTTCCTGATCTATAATCTCGCATGTATATAACGTGGCGAGTGCCCTCGGCAAAGTTGCTCTTTAAGCTTATTTTCCGGTGTTACGGCTTCAGTGTAACACTCTTGGGTGCAGAAAAAATAGAAAGGGTTAGCCAACAAGTGAAGATTTATTGGAGGCGATACGTTCAATAATCGTCTTGAGAAGATCTTGCGAATGGAGGATTAATTCTACTGTTTCACGAATTGCGCCAGCTCCTCCCGCAGCATTCGTTACATAGTGTACTTGTCGATGCAAGGCCTGATCACAATTCGCCACTGCTATGGCCAAGCCAACCCGTCGCAGCACGGGAAGGTCCACTACGTCATCCCCTACGAAACAGACCTGATCAGCCTGCAGCTGAGAAGCTTCAAGAATTTGGTCAAGGGATGTACCTTTTTTCCCCGCACCCTGGTGAAGGTAGCGAATTCCTAGCTCTTGGGCACGGTGACTGACGATCCTCGACTTCCTGCCCGTAATGATCCCGGTTTCTATTCCCCCTAAATGAGCCAGTCGGATTCCTGCCCCATCACGAGAATGGAAGGTCTTCGACTCAAAAATTTTACCGCCTGGTCCCGGCAGGTAGTAGATTTTTCCATCGGTTAAGACGCCGTCTACGTCCATCAGAAGAAGCTTGACTTTCTTGGCGCGCCTCAACAGAGATGCGGGTAGTCTTGGCATAATTTCACTTTCCCCTTAAGAGGGAGAATTCGGGACTTTCCTTAAGAGTAGTCGATGCAGATTTCGAAAGTTTCTAATAGAATGAGCTTTCATTTTTGTCGGTTAGCACATCAGAACATCTGCGTGGTCCAGAGGTTGTGGATATGGACAATACCTTTCACATGTTTCTGCCCGTCGGTTACGACTAAGCAAGTGATCTTAAAGGATTCCATGAGATTGAGAGCTTTAGTGGCTAGCTCTTTCTCGAGAATTGTAATGGGTTTTTTTGACATTATCGCAGCCGCAGTGAGTTCAAGCGTGTGAGTTCCACTTTTTTGCAGGAAGCGACGAACGTCGCCGTCTGAGACTATTCCCACTAGGTGGCCTTCGTCGTCAATCACCGTGGTTACGCCCATGCCCTTTTTGCTCATTTCATAGATCACATCAGAAAGCATGTCGGTGGGCTTTACACAGGGAATTTTTTCTCCGGCCTCCATCACTTGTTTTACACGGCGCAGCTGGACAGCGAGATTACCCCCGGGGTGGAGCTGAGCGAAGTCGTCCTCTTTGAATCCACGTAAAGTGAGTAGCTCCATGGCAAGCGCATCTCCCATGGCTAGTTGTGCTGTGGTGGATGCCGTTGGGGCTAGCCCCAACGGGCAGGCCTCCTGCGGAATGCCCACGTCAATGATTACCTCGCTGGCTTTACTAAGGGTTGAATCTAAATTTCCAGTTAGCGAAATTAGAGGGATTCCTAATCGCTTCACGGTATTAAGCAGCCGGAGAATCTCATCTGTTTCACCGCTATAAGAAAGCGCGATTAAGACATCACCTCGGGTCAGCTTTCCTAGGTCACCGTGCATTGCTTCAGCTGGGTGGAGAAAGAAAGAGGGCGTTCCTGTGCTCGAGAGTGTCGCAGAAATCTTCTGTGCCACCAGGCCAGATTTTCCCATGCCGGTGACAACTACCCGTCCTTGACAGGCGTAGAGGTACTCAACGGCTTGTTGAGCTTGGGCATCCACGCGTTCAGCCATGCGGCGAACGGCATCAGCTTCGATTTCCAGGACCTTGCGAGCGGTGTCTAGGCTCATGGGTCAGGAGAGTGCTCGTGGTTTATTGAAGCTACACAAATTAGGTACCTTCTCAGGGACGGTCCAAGATGTCCTCTAAAGGTGCACGCTACAGTAATGCTTGAAGGCTGTCAACTTTACCACATTACCTTCCTTCGATCGGATTTGGGTAGGAAATTTATCCTACTAATGGCGGACAACTTGGGCAATTTTCAAGAGGTGTTTTAGCAATCCACGGAGCTGCCTAAGAGGAAGCGAGCTGGAACCATCAGAGAGGGCTTTAGCGGGGCGGTCGTGGATTTCCATAAAGAGACCGTCCACACCGGCAGCCACGCCGGCGTTGGCCAGCGGCTCGATGAACTCGGGCTGTCCGGCGCTAACATGCCCCGCAGCACTAGGGAGTTGTAGGGAATGGGTAACATCCAGAATTACTGGAAATCCCATTTTTTTCATTATGGCTAGGCTACGGATATCAACCACTAGGTTACTGTACCCGAAACAAGAACCGCGCTCAGTCAACAAAATTCTGCTGTTGCCAGTGGAGAGGACTTTCTCGATGGTTGGTTCCATGGCCTTAGGAGCAAGAAATTGCCCCTTTTTGATATTGACGATTGCTTTTGACTGTCCAGCAGCGACCAGTAGGTCAGTTTGTCTACAGAGGAAGGCAGGGATCTGGAGGATGTCGCAGATTTCTGCTGCTGGGATTACCTCATCCACCGCATGAACGTCGGTCAGGATAGGAAGGTGAAACTCCCTCTTAATTTTGGCGAGTATTTGTAAGCCCCGGTGGAGGCCCGGTCCGCGGAAAGAATGTACTGAGGTGCGGTTGGCCTTGTCATAGGATGCCTTGAAGATGGTGGGGATTTTGAGATCCTGAGTGATCCGCGCAATGTGTCCAGCCATCTTCATGGCATGTCGCTCGTTTTCAATTACACAAGGGCCCATGATCAGGAATAGCTTCTGACCAGTGCCTAGCTTCAGTGTTCCAAGTTTTACCGTTTTCGCTTTCATAGCCCCTTAAATCCGCGATAAATGATCCTTAGATTTGGAAATTGCAGGATCCAGCCAGGAATTCCTTAAGTGTAGATTCATCGGTGTGCCTTGTCCCCCCAGAATTAGGTCTTGTGGCTAGCCTGGATAGTATCGGTTTTTGACGTATCCATTTGTTTCTGTTGGTGTTCCAATGCTGCCTTGATGAAGGCTTGGAATAATGGATGTGGTGTGAGGGGGCGCGACTTGAATTCAGGGTGGAATTGACAGCCCAGAAACCAAGGGTGACCAGGGATCTCGACGATCTCAATATAGGTTTCGTCGGGTGTTGTACCGGAAATCTCCATACCATGATCGCGTAATACCTGCTCGTACTCGCGGTTGAACTCATAGCGATGACGATGGCGCTCAGAGATTTCTTCTTGATCGTAAGCTCGGTGAGCTAAGGATTTTGGTTTTAGTTTGCAATTCCAAGCGCCTAGCCGCATGGTGCCTCCCAGTTCGTCCACACCACGAAGTTCACGCAGCTTGTAGATGATGCGGTCCGGTGTATCTGGCTCAAACTCCGAGCTATGGGCTTTTCTAATGCCGCAGACGTTTCGGGCAAACTCGATAACAGCACACTGCATTCCCAGGCAGATACCCAGGAAGGGAAACTGTTGGGTTCGGGCAAACTCAACAGCTTTTAGCATTCCTGGAATCCCTCGTGTCCCGAACCCACCTGGCACCAGAATTGCGTCAAATTTTTCAAGCTGCCCTGTCCCTTTAGAGCCTTCTAGGTCCTCTGCTTCCACCCAGCTAATATGAATTTTTGCGTGGTTTGCAGCGCCGGCGGCTATGAGTGCCTCATTAAGGCTCTTATAGGAATCAGTGAGTTCCACATACTTACCGACCATTCCAACACTAATTTCCCTGGTAGGATGAGAAAGGCGGCTCGCTAATTTCTGCCAGGGTTCCAAGGTGGGTTTATCTTCCGGAAGATCTAGGCATCGGAGGATTTGCGTATCTAGATTCTCACGGGCCAGCACTAGTGGAACTTCATAAATGGATTCCACGTCTTGAGCAGTGACCACAGCTTCCTCTGGAACACTACAAAAAAGAGCCATTTTTTCCTTTAGCTCCGGCGGGAGAACTCTGTCTGTGCGGCAGACGAGAATGTCAGGTTGAATACCAATTTCTCGCAATGCTCTGACAGAATGCTGGGTAGGTTTGGTTTTGAGCTCACCTGAAGCATCGATAAATGGTACAAGCGTCAGATGCACGACTACGGAGTTCCCACGTCCCAGCTCTTGCCGCATCTGCCGAATGGCTTCAAGGAATGGCAGGGATTCAATGTCACCGACCGTACCGCCGATCTCGATGATTGCTACTTCGTTCCCTTCCGAGACCTTGTGGACAGCCTCCTTAATTTCATTAGTGACATGGGGAATTACCTGAACAGTTTTTCCTAAGTAGCTTCCATGCCGTTCTTTGGTAATGACGGTTTCATAGATTCGCCCTGCTGTGCAGTTATTTTCGCGAGTCATCGTCGTACTGGTAAAGCGTTCGTAGTGGCCTAGGTCGAGGTCAGTTTCAGCCCCGTCATCGGTGACAAAAACCTCACCGTGCTGAAAAGGACTTAGCGTCCCCGGGTCAACGTTTAGGTACGGGTCAAATTTTAAAAAATTGATCCGTAGACCTCGAGCTTCCAGTAATGCGCCAATTGACGCTGAAGCAAGTCCCTTGCCTAGCGAACTGACCACGCCTCCGGTTACAAATATGAACTTGGGATCCCTCATTATTTCTTGTTCCTTCTGAGGTTTAAGAATTTACGAAAAGCTTTGATAGGCAAGGAGAAGTGAATTAGCATGTTAACTTTTGCGATGCCTTAATGGGATTGTTTTCACAGTACAAACAATTGAGAGAGAGGTTCGGCCAGGGATTTTGCTAGTGCTTAGCCCTTCACCGAAATTCCCCAAAGCTTCACTCTCTGCGGGTAATTTTTTGGTTAGTTGGGAGTAACCGTGTACCGAGGTCGGATTCCTATCAAGTATTCGGTACAGGTGATTATCCTCCCGGAGACCTTCCCTGTCAATGGTCCGTTTTAGAGGTATATTTTTTTCCAAGTAATTCCTAATAAAAGGGTGGAATATCCCATTTTAGCTCTCTTGGGTTGGCTTAAGATTTTGGGGTTCTGTTTGTGGTAAAATCTATGGTGCGGAGGGAGCGATCAACCCAGGGCAATGGATTCCAGAGCCTCTCTCAGTGGGCACCAGAGTGGCAAGTATTGTTGAAATAGGGAGAGATTGCCAGTGAAGGAAAAAGTCGGGACAATGAGCGAGCACCGACCTTTTCTTAAAAATTGGAAATTGTCCTTGAGTATCCTGCCTGCTCTAGTAGTAGCGGCTACACTT
>CAZSDV010000052.1:1246-7971 GCA_964605715.1 uncultured Acidobacteriota bacterium | reverse complement strand
CTTGCAGCAAGGGAAAACAAGGAGATCCCTGCAAATTCGCAAGAGGTCGGCCCTGCGCGACTGGAGATTGAAGCTCCCAAGGTTCGCCCGTCCCCTATCCAGATAGACGTCAGCATGGTCCTAGTTCCCGTAACGGTGACTGATCCCTATGACCGCATTGTGACGGGCTTAAGAAGGGCTCACTTCGAGATATTCGACGAGAAGGTACCACAGAATATCGCCACTTTTTCTATTGAGGATACCCCTATTTCTGTGGGTTTAGTATTTGATTCCAGCGGGTCGATGGGTGGAAAAATTCAGAAATCGAAGGAAGCTTCTCTCCAGTTTTTTAAAACCTCAAATCCTCAGGATGAGTTTTTCCTGATTCATTTTGCCAATCGGCCGCGTTTCGTTTCTCATTTCACTTCCGCTTACGAAGATATTCTGGAGCGACTTCTTTTCGTGAAATCAGAAGGCCGAACAGCACTGCTGGATGCTATCTATCTAGGATTGAATGAAATGAAGAAGGCAAGCACGACGCGGAAAGCTTTGCTCATCATGTCTGATGGGGGGGACAATCATAGCCGGTATACAGAGCGCGACGTCAAGCGAGCTGTAAAGGAGTCGGACGTGCAGATCTATGCGTTGGGAATTTTTGAAGATATGGCCTCACGTGGCCGGACACCGGAAGAAGCTAGTGGTCCGGGACTGCTGTCTGATCTCTCCGATATATCAGGAGGAAGGGTGTTCTCTGTTGAGGATACGCTGGAGCTGCCCGATATCGTCGAAAAAATCTCTATCGAGTTGCGCAATCAATATCTAATTGGATATCGTCCCACTAACCTTATACGAGACGGTCGCTGGCGCCGAATCAAGGTAAAGTTACGCCCTCCTCCTGGACTCCCCCTTCTTCAAGTTTATGCACGTAGTGGATACTATGCACCCACCCAATAAAACGGAGAAAATCCCTCGAACCCCGAGGCGGACAAGAACATTGCTTTCGCTGTTGGCCCTTGCTGTATTGACTGTGACGGTCAGTGCAGTTTTGGAGTCCTTAGCTCAGACCCAACGGAGACCTAAGGTGGGCCCCCGTGGATACACCATCTCGGTGGATGTCAATCTTGTCATGCTTTACGCATCAGTCCGCGATAGAAGGGGGACGGGAGTAAAGGAGCTGTCGAAGGAGAATTTTAAGATTTACGAAGATGACGTGGAACAGAAGGCAGCCGTGTTCAGTTCTTCGGATATTCCTGTCACCCTGGGAATTGTTATTGACGACAGTGGCAGCATGCGAGACAAGCGCCCGGCAGTGGCCGCTGCCGCGCTGGCCTTTGTCCAGACTTCAAACCCTCAGGATCAGGTTTTTGTAGTGAACTTCAACGATGTTTACTACCTGGACACGCCTGGAGATTTTGCTAGCAACATCGAGGAACTTAAGGCTGCGTTGGATAAGATTGACTCTCGGGGGGGGACAGCCCTCTACGACGCAGGCCGCGCATCGCTTGACCACTTGAAGCTTGGCATTCACGATAAAAAGGTACTGCTCGTGATCAGCGATGGCGAAGATAATGCTAGTCGAATTAGTTATGACGAATTCTTTCGTATCGCACAGGAGTCCGACGCAGTAATTTATACCATTGGATTGCTGGGAGCAGAAGAAGGCTTAGGCCTTTTTAAGTTGAGGGGCCGCGGTAATCGACGGGCAGCCAAGGCTCTTCGGAAGATATCCAAGGCGACCGGTGGTTCTGCTTACTTCCCTAAATCCCTGGATGAAGTCAAGAACATCTGTGTCCAGCTGGCTGAGGATATTCGCAATCAGTACACCATCGGTTATTATCCTTCGAATACGAAGAAGGATGGGTCCTTTCGCCAGATTCGTGTAGAAGCAAAAAAACAAAGACAAGGACGTCGGCTGGTGGTGCGGGCGCGGACAGGTTATTATGCTCCTAAGGGAACGGGGTTAACTTCCGTACGAAGCGGTGGATGAGCTAGGCCTTCCGTGCGGTTTCTGACCATAAAGGAATACGGGAGACAGAATTATTGGTAACTTTGCGGAGGGAAATAAATGTCGCTTGAAGCGGGACAAAAAGCGCCCTCGTTTGATTTAAAAACACTTACAGGAGGGAAGCGGTCGCTTGCCGATACCCTAAAAAAAGGTCCTGCGGTAGTGGCATTCTTCAAGACCTCCTGCCCCACATGTCAGTACACTTTCCCTTTTCTCGAAAGGCTCTATAAGCGCTTCTCGGGCGGGAGAGTCCAAGTTGTGGCTATCTCCCAGGACCTGCCAGAAGATACGGCAGAGTTTTATCAAGAATATTGTCTTAGCTTCCCGATGCTGATCGATGATGAAAACTTTATGGTTTCGTCAGCATATGAGTTGCACTTTGTTCCTTCCATTTTCCTGATTCACCAAAATGGGGAAATTCAAATTTCAAGCGAAGGATTTTGTAAGGTTGATTTGCTGGCTATCCAGGATGAGCTTTCGAAAGTTGAGTTACCAAACGCAGGCCCTGAAATTTTTCCCTCTGGTGAAACCATTCCTGAATATAAACCTGGCTGACACTCAAAAAACTAGGTTTCGGTGAAGCCTAGAATTAAAAGCGACCCTCCACTCAATAAGGGTTTTAATAAAGAAGAGGTTGTTCTCAAGGCCGGATGGCGGAAGTGTGTCGGAATCGAACCGACCGTCCCACGCAAGGCAGGACCACTGGATTTGAAGTCCAGGGCGGTCACCAGACCACATGCACTTCCACGCTGATTATAAGGCACCTAGTTGTCGCCGTCCAATCTGCAGCCGTTGCTTATGAGGATAATTTAGCAGATGGCGCTGGATAACCTTATTTTGTAAGGTTGCTCGCTCAGGTACACAAGTAGTTTTATCGTATGTCGAGGTTGATTTCTGAATCTACAGATTGCTTAGTGCTATAGAGTATTTCCTTGAAGACATTAAGGGTAAAAAGACCAGGATCCACATCGTAATTTCGAGAAGATATCTGGTCTCATAATTTTAAATATCTTTTTGGTTTAAAAGGGTATGCTGGGTGCGGTGCTACCGGAAGGGAATTTCCTTGGGGGAATTTTGGCCGTGTGTTAACGTGCCTTCAAAAAATTTCATATTAGGAAAAGCAGGGGGGTAAATTGTGTTTTTGTCGGAGGGCAATATCTTTTTGAGCATAAACCAACGAACCCCAGACTCTATCTTCCTTAGGAATATCGAGGAAACCAGATGAAATCTTCTGAGATGTCTACCGCAACTGCGATGCTTGAGGAAGCCTGTCGTTATGCTCCAGGAGGCGTACATACTTCCCTTCGTAATATTTCTCCTAACTTTCTATTCACAAAGGCTGAAGGGGCTACGATAACAGACCAAGAAGGAAAGGAATACATTGACTTCCATGCTGCTTTTGGGCCGATTGTTCTTGGTCATAATTTTCAGGAAGTAAACCGGCGAGTCATTGAGACCTTTCATCAGTCTGACCTTTTTGGAGTGGGAACCACGGAACTGGAAATCCGTCTGTCAAAAAAGATCGTAGAGCATGTTCCAAGCGCAGAAAAAGTTTTATTTTGCAATGCTGGTTCCGAGGCCACCTACCATGCGATCCGGCTGGCGCGAGCCGCAACGGGGAGAAAGAAGCTCATTAAGTTTCAGGGTTGCTACCACGGATGGCATGATTATGTCTTGCGCAACATGCTGAGCGCCCCAGAAAAAATCGGCCAACGGGATCCTGGTTCGGCGGGTATGCTGGATGAGGCCATTGACAACACACTTGTTTGTACGTTCAATGATCTAGAGGATGTCGAGCGTACTTTTCGCAAGAATCACGAGGAAGTAGCGGGTGTAATCGTAGAACCCATTCCTCACAACATCGGATGCGTACTACCCGAGCCTGGTTTTTTGGAGGGCCTGCGCAGCCTAACGCGGGACCGCGGGGCTGTGCTCATCTTTGATGAGGTGATTACTGGGTTCCGGCACAGCCTGGGAGGCTACCAAAAGATTTGTGGGGTTACGCCTGATCTGACCACCCTTGCCAAGGCCATGGCCAATGGGTTTCCCATGGCTGCCATCTGCGGCCGAGCAGATTTAATGGATCAGTTCAACACTCATCCAGCAGGAAACGTTTTTTTCGCCGGTACCTATAACGGACATTCCTCTAGCTGTGCGGCCTCTCTGGCCACTATAGAAACCATGGAAAATCAAAATGTCCATGACCATATTTTCCGCCTTGGAGAGAAGATGCGGCGTGGTCTTTCCGAGATCACCTCACGTTTAAAAGTGAAAGCGACGGTGACAGGGTTTGGGTCAGTTTTCCTTATGTATTTTCTTGATGGTCCCGTACGGAATTACACTGACCTAATGAGAAACGACGTTGAGCAGTTCCTGGCCTATCGGCGAGGCATGCTCGAGCGTGGCATCTTCAAGTTCCCTCTCAACCTGAAACGGAATCACCTGAGCTTTAGTCATACCGACAAGCACGTCGACTTCACGCTCGAATCTGCCGAGGCAGTACTTAAGAGCATGATCCATTAGTAAGGTTGTCATGAAGGTGGCAGACCTGAACCCATTCCTCCGGTGACCCCAATGGCAGATCCAGTTACAAAGGAAGCATCGTCGCTGGCTAAAAACACGGCCACTTTGGCTACCTCGTCAGCCTGGCCTATGCGCCCAAGGGCATGTAGCTTTCCTGCCTCCTGACGAGCACTCGCTGGATTGGGTTGAATGCGAAAATAGGCTTCTGCTAATCCTGCATCGATATACCCTGGACAAATGCAATTGACACGAATGCCCTCAGCTCCGTGATCGATAGCCATGGCCTTGGTTAAGGCAAGGATTGCACCCTTTGTTGCACAATATGCTGCTGAGAGAGGCTCAGCAAAATATCCATTGACCGAGGCCATGTTGACAATATTTCCTTTTGTCTTGCGAAGTTCGGGCATGCAGTATTTAGAGCAGAGAAAAATTCCCCCAACATTGATTTTCCAGATAGTATCCCACTCTTCCAATGTAGTTTCCTCCACTGTGGTCCCAATTTGAACAGCAGCATTATTGAAAAGAATGTGAATTTCCCCATAGGTATCAATGGTGGTTGCGATTAGATTTTTTACCTCATCTGGTTTAGAAATATCTGAGGAAACAAATCGAGCTTTACCTCCCAGGGCCTGGATTTCTTGGGCTATGGATTGGCCGGCCTGAGCATTAACGTCAGCAACTACCAGCGTGGCGCCTTCTTTGGCGAACTCGAAAGCGGTGGCGCGGCCAATTCCTGCTCCCGCACCGGTCAAAATGGAAACCTTTCCTTTAAGTTTCACCTTACCTCCTCTCTTTTGACGGGACCAAAGATCACTCCAGCAGTAATTCCGTGGTCATATGTTCAGAGCTTCGGTTTTCCGCAGACAAGGGGATTGTAAATCACTGGACCTTAGAATATCCACCATCGGTTAGGGCTAGCTTGGTTAGTTGAGAAGCTTTGAATTCTTTTCGAAGAAAGAGTATATTGTCGCTCACCTTAAAATCGAATTTATTTTTGGCATTCTTATTCAAGTAAATCAACTAGAGGTGCATTCCCTAAAAAATTCACCTTTATAGGATTTCCTGAATTTAAGTATACCCAGCGAAAGGCTTGCTTTATGGCCAATACAATAAACGTGAGTGACGTTCGCGATTTTGATGCCATGCTGAAGCGGAGAATTATTCTGTACCGCGAGAAACTCCGTGCTTGGCTATCACCGCATCAACTGACACTAAGGGAAGCACGCGTGCATAAAGTATTGATCCCTATGGTGGGGGTTTATACACCAGGGTGGCAAGCTTTGCCAGCGGTCTCTTGGGAATTTATTGAACTTGTGACAAAGGAAGGAATCATCGGCACTGGTGAATGGTCTGTTAACCTGGACAAGAAGGCACGCAACTGCCTGACGCAACTAAGAAACTCACCACAACAGAATTTACTCGATCCAGCCCTTGAAGAACCTTTGTTCATGGCTTGGTGGGACCTAGTGGGGCAGGTGCTCAAAAAGCCATTGCATATCTTGTGGGGAGAACTTTTTGAAGTGGGATTTTCTCCGCCAGACAAAGTACCGATGGCAGCTTATACCTGGCAGCGTTTTCCCGATCAGGACGGAAAGGGTGAGGTTACGTACGAGACATGGCCGAATTTTGCTGGCGAATGCGCACAAAAAGGTTTTCCAGCGGTAAAGGTTTCCATGACGAGCTATCAGCCGGAGGATCATATTGAACTAATCCCACGGATCCGGGAAGCTGTTGGCCCAGAGACATTGATCCGGATCGATGCGCACGGCACTTGGAACTTCCAAGAGGCTCGGCGCATACTGCGAGCGGTAGAATCCTGTAACCTGGAATATGCTGAGCAACCCGTAAATTCACTTCTTCCACAACGGTACTATCCTTCAAATGAAAAGCTTTCATCCCGCCACACGGAAGAGGGAGGATTCCAGTTGGAGTATTACTACCGGAAAATGACTGATCTAAGACATGAACAACGAACGCCTCTTTCCTGTCATTGGTGGCCACCCATTGTGCACCCGCTGGGTGCTACGGAAATTTCCAACCAATGGGAGCCAAATTGGTACCTACTGGAGAGGTACGAAGGAGCCGATGTGTCAGTTCCAGATATTGGGCTGGGTCCATGGGGGCTGTGGCGGATTGCACAGATTGCCAAATTCATGGGAATGCACGTAACTGTACACAGTAATTTTGAGCTTTGTCTCCAGCTTACATTTCGCGCTTC
>CAZSDV010000052.1:0-1236 GCA_964605715.1 uncultured Acidobacteriota bacterium | reverse complement strand
GTCTATGAGTCCGAAAGGGCAGGACTTTACATGGGCACGACTCCACGTGTTTGTCACCCGATTGATAATGAGACGATTCATGTTAGTGATGATGTGATTGAGGGAGGGCAGTTTAACTGGGAAGGAGGACACCTTAACCTGTCCTCATTACCTGGCCACGGATTAAAGTTGGATCCGAAGCGCCTAGAGCGCTACCGGTATGTGCCCAAAGTTGTCGCTAGGCATCGGGAATATGCCCAGAAGATCTATTCTAATTATCTGCTTGACCGACCTCGCCGGACCAATCAGTCGGGTTGGCCGAAATTCCAGGCTGCCGAACGATTTCATCACCATACTTATCCCTACCAGGTGGCCCATATTTTAGGAACAGAAGAGAACCAAGAAGTTGACGCGCAGCTGAATCGTGAGATCGACGCACAGTCGAAACCTGAAAAAGGTTAAGGTGTCTATCTCAAAAGCAATCGAACACGTGAATTCTCGATTACATCAGATCTTCCGGTTTGGGACCCCGAAGTGGTGGAGGACGTTCTGAATAAGCGTCTGAAATTTTAGATCAGCGGATAATGCCCAACCTCCCGCAATGCAGCCTCCATGAAATACTTGGCCACCATTAGGTCGCTTCCAATATGTCATTTCTGCGATAACGCCGTGTTCAAGTGGCTCCCAGCGCCCGAAATAATTTATTCCGCGGCGTCCTTTTTTAACGACCTGTGCCAGGGTGGTGATTCCAGCTGGTTCTTCAGGAAAGGAGGCTCCTTCGGGAATGTGATTCGTGATTTGTTGGATTCTAGGTAAACGGACATCTGATTCATGGCCCCCAACACGCGGTGACCCTCCGTTTGGTGCATGCCCGAAGGTCTCGCCATCCTTGAGCCCCACCGTGTGGGGATGATTGAATAAAAAGTGGTCAGTTTGGGACGCCTCGTAAACCCCAAAATTTTCTTTTTCCAGGCCCCACCACCCGATGCATTCGAGGCCGAGGACTTTCCAGGCGGGAAAACCACAGTAGCGCATCAGGCTGCCTCGCCTTTTATCGTGGCTGTGATACAGTTCTCCCACCTGTGCTGATGGTCGACCTCCGATGTCCGAGTCGTATTTTCGACACTCCATGACTTCAGATTTATCGTCGTAAGTGACTCGCCAGAACATGGTATTTCCGGAGAAAACAATTGCATTTCCGCCACCCTGAAGGAATCGATCAACCCCCTCATAGGCTTCAATTGACCAGTATTCACT
>CAZSDV010000051.1:14768-15538 GCA_964605715.1 uncultured Acidobacteriota bacterium | reverse complement strand
TCGTAACAAGGTAGCTGTAGGAGAACCTGTGGCTGGATCACCTCCTTTCTAAGAGAACATCTTCGAGGTTCCTAGTCGGTATTGGGGAATTCTTGGAGAGTCGGTTTAATTTAGCGTGGTGCGTTCAACTCAATTGTTAAGGATTGCTAAATGCTGGTGGGCCGCGAGAGATCGCGGCCTTTTTGCTAGGGTAATAGTTTTGAGCTAAACATAAGGAGGGGTCAAGCTTCCGATGTTCCAGGGTGCTGGCTCCACTGCCCTAGCCTTACATGGAATCGCTGAAGATTTCAGCGGTGCGGGAATCTCAACTTAATTATTCTTCGTAAAAACCTGCTCGCCTCGAACGGTTTGGAGTTTTCATGAGTTTTCGATTTTGGAATATATTTTAATTTCCTCAACCTGATGAATTATTGGCAAGCATGCCAGGAAGGATTTAGACATGTCTGAAGCAGTAAATGTGTTTAAGGGTGATCGCGAGCGAATAGGGCTTGTGGGCCTGGGAAATATGGGGCGAGGGGTAGCCGAAAACCTCCTAAAGCACAACTTCCAACTTACGGTTTTTATAAGGAGCGAACGCGCTGCCCAATGGATTAAAGAGCATCCCGATGCCCACCACACAAGGTCACTGCCTGACTGGCAGGCAGGGCCGGGTAGGCGCGTGGTGATTGTACGAGGAGCGCGACGCGGAGAGTCAGTGCCCCCTCTTATTTGTGTAAATTTGCATCTGTTGGATAAGGGCTTCCCTTTTCCGTCCCCTCGTGCGTTGGCCC
>CAZSDV010000051.1:0-14758 GCA_964605715.1 uncultured Acidobacteriota bacterium | reverse complement strand
AGGTCACTGCGAGAGGTGGGCAAACGATCTGATATTGTTTTGTTGGCTCTCACCGATGGGGCTGCTGTGCAACAGGTTCTTTTTGAAGGCAATGGGGTTATGGGTAATCTTTGTTCGCCCGGTGTGGTTGTGGACATGACAACCTCATCACCTGCCCTAGTTGAAAAGACATACCAGAGGCTTGCCTCACAAGGAATAGCACAACTCGATGCCCCGATGAGTGGCGGTGCCACTGGTGCTCACGAAGGCAACCTTATCCTTATGGTTGGAGGGGATGCTGATGTTCTTGAGCGGTGCCGTCCTGTATTTACAGCAATCTCTCGAAAAATCGTTCACACGGGCGGGCCTGGATCTGGACAGCGAGTAAAGCTTCTACAAAACCAGCTTTCTTTTTCTTTGTTTATGGCAACTTGTGAGGCGCTTTGGATGGGAAGGGAACAAGGTTTCGATGCCTCAATGCTGGTCGATGTATTTCAGAATAGTAATGCGCGCAGTTACGAGAGCGAATTCCGATTTCCAAAATGCATCTTGGGAGGTCAATTCGAATCAGGAGCCCGTGTTAATGTGGGCATGAAGGACCTGAGACTTGCCCGCGAGGTTCGCCAGGCACTCGGGATTGAGCTCCCCTTGGCAGAAAAGGTTTTCCGCTACTTTGAGTTGGCTATGGAACAGATCGGCAGCGAGGAAGACTTTACGCGAGTTTTTGAGATTGTTAAAAACTCTGCTGATTTTTCCCGAATTGCTCGCAAGGTTTAATAACCTGGATTATTCAACGACTCGCCGTTTTTCTCTCCAGAAACTAGTTTGGTGATGTGGTGCCAGCAGCTACTCTCTTTTCCGTCTTCCTGTTTTTGGTCCCCGGCTATATAAATCATGCGCCACGGACTTCGGAGTAGGCTGCTGGTTTCAATCAAGCTTTTCTCGGTAGTTGACTTTAAGGTTCAGCCTGTGAAATAAGCACATTGTTACCGTCCGGTGGCTGTTTTCGTTGCGGTTACCATGATGAGTTCGCGCATTACCAAGGTTTCTATCTTATGTTCGATTCTCTAACTTCACCGGGTCTCCGTAGGGATTTGGCGTTACCCCAGGCCACGGCGCTAGCGGTCACCAATATGATTGGAATCGGCCCATTTATTGCGATTCCTCTTATTCTTGCAAGCATGGGTGGCCCCCAAGGAATGCTTGGTTGGGTCTTAGGGGCCATTTTGGCTCTTTGTGACGGGTTGGTATGGGCAGAACTGGGTGCGGCGATGCCCAGGGCTGGCGGCACATATAATTACCTTCGGGAGGCTTACGGTCCTCGCAGTTGGGGCCGATGGCTCTCCTTTCTTGTTGTTTGGCAGGTCCTGTTTACGGCTCCGTTATCAGTTGCTAGCGGCAGCATAGGTTTTTCGGAATATCTGAGCTACCTGATTCCCTCCTTGCAGAATGGAACTGGAAAATGGGTGGCGGCCTGTATACCTTTGTTTTTGATCTGGATCCTTTATCGGCGTATCAGGGCGGTTGGGACTGTTTCATTGGTCCTGCTGATAGGGGTCCTCGGGGGTTGTTTCTGGATGATTGTTTCTGGGTTGCCCCACCTAGATGTATCCAAGATTTTAACCCACCCACCTGGCACGTTTGAAATTTCCCAACCGAGCTTCTGGAGTGGTCTAGGAGAAGCCACTCGGTACGGACTTTATGTTTACTTTGGCTACTATAATGTATGTTTTTTGGCGGGTGAAGTACGCAATCCTAGCCAGGTGGTGCCACGCGCAATGCTGATGGCAATCGTTATAGTGACGGTTATTTATTTAACTTTAAACCTCTGCGTGCTGAGTGTGGTTGGCTGGGAAGGGGCAATGGAAAGCTCCTACATTGCCTCTACCTATATCGAGAGGCTATTTGGGAGGTGGGCCGGTGAAGTGATCACACTTCTGATCCTCTGGATCGCATTTTCGTCGGTTTTCTCCGTGCTCCTAGGCTACACGCGATTCCCTTTTCGCGCCGGAGAGGATGACAATTTTTTCCGAGTGTTTGCCCGTCTGCACCCAAAGGGTGATTTCCCCACCGTTTCTTTGGTTGTCATGGGTTTACTCGCATCGTTATTTAGTCTATTTAACATACAGGAGGTTATCGGAAGCCTGATTGCAACCCGTGTACTCCTACTATTTTTACCTCAGACAATAGCCTTTTTCGTGCTTCGCCGAAAGGCGCCAACCATGAAACGGCCCTTCCGGATGTGGTTTTACCCTTTACCCGGAATCATCTCCACCTTCGGATGGCTTGGCGTGCTTGCAACATCTGAACCACGCTCGTTGATCTTCGCAGGGGCAACTTTTGTTTCGGGGTCTTTATTGTATGGGTTCAGATCAAAAACACGTGGTGAGTGGCCGTTTAAAAAAGATGGGGCGTGAAATACATGCGTCATGTTTTAGGTTAACCCCTCAGTAAATGTTCCAATCCAGGGAGAGCAACCCAGGTGAGATGGTAGATGGAGTGGAAATAGGTTACGAAAGCTAAGCCGCGGAGATTGTAGAGATATCCTAGCAAAAGCCCAGGTACCAGAAGCCTAAAAAGGAACTCTTCTAGAATAAAAGGGGCCCCAACGGGGCCGAGATGGTGAGCTGCAGCTACGCCCAGTGCAGTTAGAAGCAAAGAGATTTTCTGGGCCTGATTCTTGTTTAAGCTGACCACTTCTCTAAATACCAGGGTAAGACCTCCCTGCAAAAAGAAACGAAAAACCAGCTCTTCAGAAAGGCCGGACGCAAGCGCGAGAGATGTTCCAATAAAACTAGATTCTTCTGGTGGCAGGAACGCAGCCCAGTATGGCAGAAGGCAATAGGCTACTGTAGCTATGAGGATTGCCGGAAGTGCTCCTTCAAGCGCAGCCACAAGAACGAAGAGCGGCCTCGGGGCGGAGTTCATTCTCTCTTCTTCGAGTCCTTTGCTTGTGTAGGAGAGGAAGGCCGCCAACAAGTAGGCAATTCCTAGGCTGTGCGGGCCAAGCCCAATCAAGAAACCTGCGGTAAAAGGGTCAGCCTGGGCAAGTTCCGTTGCCTTCCAGGGGTGGAGGAACACCAGGGTTTCATACACCACGAACAGTGGCAAGATAGCTTCCATAGCAAACAGCAGGTTGCTCCTGCTTAACGGAAGATAGTGGTCTAGGTTGATGCGCATGTTATTATCCTGGCACTCGACGCAACTTAAAGCTTTGTTGCTCAAGCAAGAAAGGTGCTACTTTGCCCGGGATAGTCCCCTGCTACCCTGTCACCAATTACGACATAGAGGTTCCCTGCGGGCAAGCCTCTAAAAGTTTCCTCCCATGTTCACCTTAATCTAGCATAGAATTTGTGTGGACCCAGGGGTGTAAACTAGAGTCGCAAGATTAGACAAAATTCTCGGATTGGAAATACAATTTTGGTAGAGGATCCTGCTCGACCTTCTAGAACGCGACATATAGTTTTAACCATCTTGGTTTTTCTTTACGGACTGACCTACTTGGACCGGGTTTGTGTTTCTGCAGTGGCCCCCACAATCCAAGAAGAGTTTGGTTTTGATGAGGCTATTAAGGGCCTGATTTTTTCAGCTTTCAACCTCTCCTACGCATTATTTCAGATTCCTACCGGCTGGTTGGCCGACCGAATCGGTGCCAAGCGCGTACTTTCAATTCTTGTGGGTTGGTGGTCTTTCTTCACGGCAGCTACTGGGGCTGCCTGGAATGCTGCCTCGTTAATTGTAATTCGCTTTCTGTTTGGAATGGGGGAGGCTGGGGCCTTTCCCACCGCTAGCCGCGCCATGGCTCGTTGGGTGCCGATCAGCGAGCGGGGATTTGCCCAGGGAATTACTCATGCTGCTGCCCGCCTAGCAGGCTCCTTGGCTTTTCCGCTTTCTGGATTCCTCGTTATTCTTTTCGGATGGAGACTCACATTTTTTATTTTTGCTTCCCTTGGGCTACTATGGTTACTATGCTGGCAGGGTTTTTTCCGCGATGAGCCAAAAGATCATCCGAGAGTCAATGCGGCTGAGCTAGAAAAGATTCACGCTGGGCAGACTAACACTCCTCAGCAACCACAGAAAAGTTTTTCCTGGAGGACGGTTTTATCAAAGCCAAGTCTTTGGGCGCTCTGCCTGTCCTACGGCTGTTACGGTTTTGCTTTTTCATTCTTCATTTTTTGGACGCCATCATTTTGGAAGCAAGCACACGGAACGAGTCTAATGTTGGCTAATTCCTTATCGGGAATTTTGTTATTTTTTGGTGCTATTACCAATATGGTTGGAGGGTGGCTCTCTGACCGCATATTTGTCCGCACTGGTAACTTGCGTCTGGCGCGCCGCTGGGTTGCTATTCCGGCACTGTGCCTGGCTGCGATCGGCATGGTGGGAGGTGGCTTAGCTTCCTCTCCTATTGCGTCTTTTTCTTTTCTGCTTCTTGCGGTTTCTATGCTAGAAATGACGACCGGGGTATCTTGGGCGGTTGCTCTTGACTTGGGCCGAGACAGAGCCGGAACGGTTTCGGCAGTCATGAATACCACGGGCAACCTAGGGGGCACACTCTCACCCTTAGCTTTCGGGTTGTCGGTGAAATATCTGGATTCGTGGATAGCCCCTTTTTTAATCGCAGCTATTTTGTGTTTGATTTCAGTGCTATTTTGGATGAAAATCGACCCCGAACAGAGTCCTTTCTCAGCCCAGAGGTAATAAAATGAAAATAAACGAGGAGAAATGTGTGGCATGCGGAAATTGTGTTCCCGTTTGCCCCATGGGAGCAATCCACATTGACCCAGTGAGGAACCGTGCTACGGTGAACTCAGATGAGTGTGTTGAGTGCTACACTTGCTTCCGCGGCATGAGCTTTGAACATCTGAATCCTTGGCTGGTACGCACCGTTCGAGGGCTACTTAAGTTGGTTCGCCTTCGCTTTGAGCCGGAGCCGGACGTCTGCCCGACGGCGGCCATTGAACCCGATGAATTAAGCTGGCCGCGGGTGGTCCGACGCGCCTTTAGTGATCCTCTAGTAAGCCATGAGAGTACAGGTATCCACGGCCGTGGCACCGAAGAGGTTAAAACCAATGATATCACCGGAAGGGTAAAGGAAGGCGAAGCGGGGTTTACGGTTGAGTTCGGACGGCCTTCGGTTGGGGTCCGCTTCCGTGACATTGAGCGGATGACGGAGGCATTAGCAGCTATGGGCTTGAGTTTTGAGGACTGCAATCCAGTAACCCATATGATGGCGGACCGCCGGACGGGAAAAATCCGCAACGATATTTTGGACGAAAAAGTACTTTCTGCCATAGTTGAATTAAAAACGAAGCTGGACGATGTTCCACGGATACTTGCTCGTATTGGAGAGGTTACAAAGCAAATCGACACAGTAGTATGTGTGGGTGTCGCGACGCGCTGTGACGTGGAAGGGAATAGTGCTCTGGAGTCCGTACTTCGAGAAGAGAAGTACGAATTTCTGCGAGGAAAAACCAACCTTGGGCTGGGTCGCTCCCTTCCTTCACCGACAACTCCCTTGCAGCCGGAAGGGGCAGCTACGTTAGGGTAATGCTATTCCAAATTACATCAGTGACGCCAGGATGGTGGTTTTAATATGACGAACACACTTCACCGCTACGGGGATTACAAAAACTTAGAGGGTGACTTCGTTGTTTTCGCACTCCCTTGTCGAGGTCACAATACTGAAGGTTCAGTGGAGAAACTCAAAGCTTTTCTTCGGCTGGCCCTGAAGCACAATCCGGTGAACATGGGCGACGGCAGCAGCGGAAGTATTTTTCAGCCCTCAAAAAATCTAAATCCTGCAGCTCATTGGGGGCGAGGAGAAACGTTGCATTGGGAAAAAGTAATTGAAGGTATACAAAATCCAGGAACTGTTGCGGCAGTTTTCGATAATAGAGATGCGGTCGTGGACTTTTTAGAGGAGGTTCGCCAGGCTGATCTCGGGATATCCGTCAACATTAGCGGGCTGGTTGATCAGGCCTGTGAGTGCGCGCAGGCAGCGGGCATTATGCGACACAGTGTTGAATATTCGCTAGGGTTTTTCGATAAACATAATCAGCTGGCCGACCGACGAACACTCGAGCTTTCCACCATGTGTGGCCACGGAATGATCTCGCCAGCATTTGCCGCCAAGATGATTCAAATGGTAAAGGAAAACCGGCGCACACCCGAGCAGGCCACCCGTACGCTCGCTCGCTTCTGCACCTGTGGGATTTTCAACCCCACTCGCTCTGAGCAACTTTTTGAAAAGGCTAAACTCGGCAGTTAATTATTACATGTCCATACTGTTTAAGCCGAGGCCAGATAAGAGGCGGTATAAAAAATTCAAAGGAATATTTCAACATGAACGCTAAGCAAAACAATTGGGGTAGCTATGTAGCCGTCCTTGTAACACTGGTCCTATTTTCTGCCTCTTGTGGCCAGAGTCCGGGGCTTAACACGGGGCTTGTTGCTCTTGAAGGTGCAACTCTGCTGGATGGTACCGGGGCACCTGAAGTCGAGAACGCCATTCTATTAATTCAAGGAGATCGAGTTCGGGCTGTCGGCCCTGCGAGGGATATTGATATACCCGCTGGTGCCCAGAGAGTGAATCTCACCGGAAAATTTATCATTCCCGGTCTAATTAATGTGCATGGGCACGTTGGAACTGCAAAGGGAATGAAGGCCTCTCCTTCGGTTTACACAAAAGAGAATGTGGTGGCACAACTTGAGCGGTATTTAACCTATGGCGTGACCGCGGTAATGAGCCTTGGAGCTGACAGGCCATTGATGTATGAGCTGCGGGCCCAGCAACGAGAGGGAAATCTGTCGGGGGCACGCGTGTATACAGCGGGCCGTGGAATTACTATGAAGGGGAGCTATGGTCCTTCCGATGTAGCCCGTGAGGTGGAAACACCTGAGGAAGTCCGCGAGCAGATGAAACAGATCGCTGCTGACCAACCTGATGCAGTAAAAATTTGGGTGGACGATCATTTTGGGGAACAACCAAAGATTCGGCCAGAGCTTTATCGAGAGTTCATTAAGTCAGCCCATGAACATGGCCTGAAGTCTTTTGCCCATGTCTATTACCTGGAAGATGCCCGTGCATTAGTGGAGGCTGGGATCGATGTTTTGGCCCACAGTATCCGCGATCAAGAGGTGGACGATTCTTTTATCAAGCTTGCCGCCGACCGAAGTGTATTTTTGGTGCCCACGCTGGCGCGTGAGATGTCGACATTTGTCTATGCAGATCCACCAGGTTATCTGAGAGATCCTTTCTTCACTCGCCATGAAGACGCGGAAGTCATCGCTACTTTGGCCAGCGAAAACTTTGTGAAAACCCAGCGCTCCGACCCAAACCTTGCAAGATATAAAGAAGGATTGGATGTGGCCAAGAGGAACTTAAAAAAGCTGCACGACGGTGGTGTTCCTATCGGTTTCGCTGCCGACTCCGGTCCTCCAGGACGGATTCAGGGTTATCTTGAACATCTCGAATTGGAGTTAATGGTAAAGGCAGGGCTGTCGCCTGCCGAAGCCATAGAGGTAGCTACTGGACAGTCAGCCCGATGTTTGGGAGTAGAAAGTGATATCGGAACTCTTGTTCCTGGAAAACACGCTGACTTCGTCATTCTGGATGCCAGTCCTCTGGTAGATATTAAGAATTCCCGTAAGATCGTTTCCGTTTGGCAGATGGGCAATCAAGTGCGGGGACCGATCCTTAGCGACTAATAGCTTTCCGCCATAAAAACATAAAAGTAGATGACCTGGCCTACGATAACATCTGGAGAGTCCTTATCTTCCAACCCGAAGTTAAGCTGATACCGACAGGAGAATTTCTAATGGGGAGCGAGACCGGGCAGGATGAGGAGCGGCCTGTTCATCGCGTCCGGGTGGATGCCTTTGAGATGGCTATCTACCAAGTAAGGAATCGGGATTACTTGGAATTTGTTCGGGAGACAAAATATGATTCCCCTCCCCTAGTGAGCGGTGTCAACTTTAACCATCTTGACCAGCCAGTGGTTTCGGTCAGTTGGTACGACGCGACCACCTATTGTGAGTGGCTGAGCCGGACCTCTGGACAGCGGTACCGACTTCCTACGGAGGCCGAGTGGGAGCGGACGTCACGGGGCGATCGTGAAGGGCAACTCTACCCCTGGGGAAACGATCCTCCTGAGTCCCTTCCTGATTACCAGTTCCGGTGGAGGGCCGGCCCTGAAAGGGTGGGCCTTTATTCATGTGGTCCCTTTGGCATCTATAACCTTTGCGACAATGTGCACGAGTGGTGCTCGGATTGGTTTGGTAAAGGTTATTATTCTGTCTCATCGGAGACTAATCCTGCAGGTCCTGAGACAGGAGAGCGGAAGGTTTCTCGCGGGGGCGCGTGGCGCCACCACGTAAAGGTTTCTCGCTGTGCGGCTCGGTCAAGTATTCCTCCTGAGTTCAAATATGCAGATTACGGTTTTCGTGTTGTGAGGGAAGTTGGCACTCATTAAATTTTCTGTCCTGACTGGGTGCCCAGGAAAACTAGGTCCATTGCCAAGCGGTTTGGGTTGCGTTTCCTCATTACTTTATTAATGGAGAAAATATTTTATGTCTCAGGTAGCTCGATCCCCCAAGGTATACGATGTATGTATTATCGGCTCGGGGGCGGCCGGGGGAACGGCAGCAATGCTGCTTGCGCAAGGAGGCTTAAATGTTGTGATGATGGAAGCTGGACCAATGCTTAACCCCCCAAAGGACTACAAGGAACACGTTTGGCCCTACGAGTTGGAACATCGAGGAGTGGGCCGAGGTGGTAGGTTTCTAGACAGCATAGTTGAATCAGAATTTCTTGCCCCTAATGGTGCATGGGAAATAGAAGGAGAGCCCTATACGGCGGCACCGGGCTCCGATTTTCGCTGGTTTCGTTCGCGGATTCTGGGTGGAAGAACTAACCATTATGGGCGTATCTCTTTGCGAAATTCTGAATGGGATTTCAAGCCGCGCTCGACTGATGGGGTAGGTGATGACTGGCCAATCAGCTATAAGGATTTGGCTCCCTATTACGACAAGGCGGAAAAGTTTATTGGGGTTTATGGTTTCCGCGACGGTGTTGCCAGTACGCCGGATGGAATTTTTCAGCCACCACCGAAGCCACGATGCACAGATCTGATTGTAAAGAATGCCTGCGATAAGCTGGGGATAACTTGTGTGGCAGGTCGGCGGGCGGTTCTCACGCAACCACTTAACGGGCGGGCGCCATGTCACTACTGTGGCCAATGCTCGCGAGGGTGCATCTCCGCCTCAAATTATAGTTCGTCGCAGGTGATGATTTTTCCCACTCTTAAAACGAATCGCCTGGATATCATTGCGATGGCGATGGTGCGCGAAATCCTTGTTGATAAAAATGGAAAACCTAATGCTGTGAGTTATGTTGACAAGTCCACAGGGGTCGAAATGCAAGTCCGTGCAAAGACGTTTGTGGTGGCGGCAAGTGCGTGCGAGTCCGCTCGTTTACTTCTCAATTCGAAGTCAGAGAAATACCCTAACGGGTTGGCAAACTCGAGCGGTGCAGTGGGCCGATACCTTACGGATTCTGTGGGCTCTAGCCTAAGCGGATACTTTCCGCAAATGGAAAAAATCCCACCCCACAATCACGATGGCGTTGGGGGGTTGCACATGTTTATTCCCTGGTGGAAATGGGATCGAAAGAACGATTTTCTCCGCGGCTACCATATTGAATTTGGGGGCGGTCCTGGAATGCCCGGACCGGGAAGCTTCCGCCGAACCTGCCACCGCGTTGAGGGATACGGATCAGGGCTTAAACAGAATATCCGCAAGATGTACGGTGCCTTTATAGGGCTCGCGGGACGGGGTGAGATGATACCCAATAAGGATACCTACTGTGAGATCGATCCTAGCGTGGTGGACCAGTGGGGTATCCCGGTGCTTCGTTTTCATTTCCGGTGGAGCGAGAACGAAGTCAAGATGGCGAAGGATATGCAGGAAACCTTCAGGGAGATTATCCTTGCTGCCGGAGGAGAGCCGCTTCCAAAAACTTCTCCTCCGGGCCGACCCCACGGCCTGGATCGACCTGGAGAGATTATTCATGAATTAGGAACGGTGCGTATGGGAGCAAACTCCCGAAACTCACCCTTGAACGGTTTTTGCCAGTCGCACGAGGCAAAAAATTTGTTTGTCATGGACGGAGCTTGTTTTGCCACTGGGCCAGATAAGAATCCAACGCTGACTATTAACGCACTAGCTTGGCGCGCTTCAGAATATCTGTTAGATGAGGCTCAGAAGGGAAACCTTTAGGGGAAACATAAAGGCCCTCAATAGAGCAAGGAGTGGGTGTGTGTATGAGTGGGTATAAATTATCTAGGCGAGCAGCACTAAAAACACTCAGTCTTGGAGCTTCGGCTGCTGCGGTTCTTGGTACTATACCTCTGGAGGCAGCTAAGCACATTCATGCAACGCTCGAGCTTGAAAAATTTCCACATACCCCGGTTGCCTATCGGCCAAAGTTTTTTCATGGCCGACAGTGGCAAACACTGCGAAAGCTTTGTGAGATGATTATTCCTCCAGATGAGAAATCTGGTGGGGCACTCGAGGCAAATGCTCCAGAGTTTATTGACTTACTGACCAGTGAAAATACTAATTACCAAACACAGCTGGGTGGAGGAATACGCTGGCTGGATGCATATTGCCGAAAGCAGTACGGCAAGGATTTCCTTGGGTGCCCTGACGCTCTACAAAAAAAGGTTCTTGACCTGATTGCATATCGAAGCAATTCAACCCCTCAAACCAGCCAAGGAATAAGCTTTTTCTCTTTTCTGCGGGATCTGACCACAGACGGATTCTATTCTAGCAAGATCGGCATTGAAGATGTGGGTTACATTGGCAATACTGTGCTGAGCGAGTTTCCTGGCTGTCCGGATCCACCCGACGCCTAGGAGAACAGTTATTCCGATACAGACTTTTAAGGGACGGCTAACTAAAACTTGAAAATTACTAAAGATAACCAGAAGGAAGACCGACTCTCGCTTTTCCCGGAGCTTGACCGTGACTTGCGAGAGTTACACACGACAGGAGTTCTGCCGACTCAGCGAATGCGGGATCTTGTGGCCGCAGGGCGCATAACAACGTCTCCAGGCGTTAATCCGGTGCAAGAAGATCAGTTCCAGCCAGCCAGCATTGACCTGCGGCTAGGTAAAGTCGCCTACCGGGTTCAAGCGAGCTTTCTTCCTGGAGACTCTTCGACCGTTGAAGCTAAGCTGCGGGAACTAAAGATGAGCAAGGTGGACCTTACCCGGTCCGCCGTTTTTGAGAGGGGTTGTGTTTACGTGGTTCCGCTGCTTGAGGAACTTTATTTACCAAGCGATGTTTCCGGGAAGTCGAATCCTAAGAGTACGACAGGAAGACTTGACATATTCACCCGTCTGATTACCGACTACGGGACTGAATTTGAGAGGGTGCCCAGGGGATATAAAGGAAAGCTCTATGTGGAGATCGTCCCTAGGACCTTTACTGTACTTCTTAAGGCCGGCGCGCGCCTAAATCAAATCCGCCTGATACGGGGGAGCCCTTGGCCACTGGAAAGCGAGCACCTGCTGGGAAAGGTGGAACAGAAGGCACCTCTGGTCTATAACGACCAGAGTCCCGCCAAGGCTTCAATTGCCCGGGGCTTGCGAATTTCCATAGATCTTGCAGGTTCTGGTTCTGCACGGCGGGAAGAAATCATCGGGTTCCGGGCTAAGAAGAACACTCCCGCGGTAGATCTGGCAAAGGTGAACCATTACCCAGCGAATGATTTCTGGGAGCCGATCTACGGGAGGCCCAAACAGAAGCTAATTCTGAATCCTGACGACTTTTACATCTTGGTTTCGAAGGAAAAGGTTTCGATTCCTCCCGAATATGCTGCCGAGATGGTTGCCTATGACCCCTCGATGGGCGAGTTTCGCATTCACTATGCGGGGTTTTTCGATCCTGGATTTGGCTACGGTCTTTCCAGTGACATCAGTGGAACCCATGCCGTTCTCGAGGTGCGTTCGCATGAGGTGCCCTTTGTTTTGGAACACGAGCAAACTGTGGGGCGTCTTATTTATGAACGCCTGACTGAAATTCCTGAAAAGACCTATGGTCCGAGCATCGGCTCTTCTTATCAGCATCAGCGGCTTTCACTTAGCAAGCAGTTCCACTCTGAGTGGGATAACGAGAAGAAAAGCACTGGCCCTTAGGGATCCTCTTTAAAATTTCATTTTGCCTTTTTTTATTTTTGTTCCTTAGGTTTCCTTAGGAAAAGGGACTAAATAATCCTTTGTTTGGAGGTATCCTTGTTCTAAGCCAAGGCGGGAAAGTTGTGCAACAGCTACGTCGTATTCTTGCACCGTTATTTTCCGACTTAACTCGGGCATCCTTAATGCTTTATGGACGGGAAAGTATTGATTCATCAGACTGATGGTGACGTTGGGTGAGATTTCAGCAGCAATGAAGCGGAGGACATTGTGAGCACCAGAAAGGTTATTAGGCAGCACCAGATGGCGGATCATTAACCCCCGGCGAGCAATGCCTTTTTCATCCAGCTCAAGACTACCCACCTGCCTCCACATTTCTCGGATGGCTGCCTGATTGTGGTTAACGTAGTCAATGACCCTAGAAATTTTTTCACCCTCTCTATTTCGTGCATATTTCATGTCAGGTAAATAAATATCTACAATGCCATCCAAAAGCTTTAGGGAGTCAAGGGAATCATAACCTGAGCTGTTATAGACGATGGGTATTTGCAGCCCAGCCTCAGCGGCGATGGTTATTGCCTCAATTACCTGTGGGACGACATGAGACGGGGTAACAAAGTTGATGTTGTGGCAGCCTCGCCGTTCAAGCTCGAGCATCATTCCGGCAATACGATCGTTCGTGACCTCATTTCCAACGCGGTTATGGCTTAACGGGTAATTTTGGCAGTAGGCACAGCGGAGATTGCAGGAACCAAAGAATATATTTCCAGCTCCATGAGTCCCAGCGAGGCAAGGCTCCTCTCCGTGATGGTCGTTGAAGCTTGAAACGATGGCACGGTCAGTCGTCACACAAAATCCCAACTCGCCTGCGACACGGTTGACACCGCACTTTCGGGGACATACATGGCAGGCTGTGAGCATTTCCCGTGCCTGTCTGGAGCGGCGCCGGAGCTCTCCCGACGACAACAGCTGTCGATATGATGGCCAAAGATCTGACAACCTTATACCTCCTGGTTCTACCGGGGCTTAATTTTAATTTGAGGAGTTAAGAAAAAGGAAGGGGGAAATTGCCAGAATTTAGTTTAAGGTGCGAAAGGTATCCAAATATGTATCAAAATCCAAAGGAAATATTACATCAAAGCACTTGTGAGGAGTGCGTTGCTTCGGGCTGAGTAGAATTTCCGTGGACGGTTAATTGGGGAAGCTTTTCCCATGGAACAGGTAGGATTGGTTGTCGGAGCCAATAACCAAGAGGATGCCGACTCCTCTCATGGCTAATCGGCTGAATTATTTCAACACGTACATCAGCAAGTCCTGAGTTAACAAAGTTCAATTGAGAGGCAGCCCCAAAAGAGACATCCAGGAATCGGCCAGGGATATATGGACCTCGGTCGTTGACTCGAAGGGTAACGGAGAGGTCATTCTTTAGGTTGGTAACCAGAATTTTAGTCCCAAAAGGCAGGGCACGGTGGGCAGCAGTGAGGTCATGCATGTTGTAAATTTCCCCATTAGCTGTTAACCGACCGTGAAAACGGTCCCCATACCAGCTGGCAGTTCCAAGCTGTCCAATGGTCCAGGTGGGTTGGGAAAACGCGGCCGAGGGCTTCCTAACTGAGAGGGGGTTCGATAGAACGATGCCGATTAATACTGTGCCTACAAAGAAATACTTCAATTAGCTTTCCCCTTAAGATACCCAATATTGATCTCTTGCCGTAGGTAAGGTCCTAACAGTAAACTAGCGTGATTATATTTTCTAGGTATGATGTTGCATATGTCAATAGTTATTCGCGTTAATTTCGCTTCTTAGGTTATAAACCATTGAAATATATAATAAAAATGTATAGTCTTTAAGAAATTTTATGTTAAATTTCTATGTGTATTGTTTGGTTGCGCCAGTTAAGGCACTTAAACTTTAATAGTCTATTTAGACTAATTATTATAGGTTAATTTATTATTAGTATTGTCAGACTATTTATAGAATAATTTCTATTTTTTCCTATATATTAAAGAAAACAAGGAATTTAAATTTTGTACTTGCGAGAACGTTCTGGTTTTTCCTTAGTACATCCGAAATGGTTTTAATTATTGATTGATTACCAGGATTACTGTTCTAAATTTAGAATTATTTTTGTCTGTCCTAGGCCTACATCAATTCCTTTAGGAGGAGATGGTATAATTACTGGGAATAATAATGATTAGGATAACGCGTCGCATATATGCATTCCAAAAAAACAACAATTGAAGATTCAGCTCAAAAGGTACAGGTTATGTCTTCTTCAGAAATTGACCGTACTTTACTTCGTCTTGCACACGAAATCATTATCCGAAATGGAGATGTCCAAGACCTGGCGTTGATCGGAATTCGCCGTCGAGGAATTCCTTTGGCAGAGCGGCTTTCACTGAAAATTAAAGGAATTCAGGGTACTTTACCGATGGTTGGCGAATTGGACATTACCTACCATCGAGATGATCGCTCCCGAGATCCCGTGAGGCCAATTGTTCAATCTGCCCCTCTTCCTTTTAAAATTAAAGAAAAATGCATCATTCTGGTTGATGATGTTCTCTATACCGGGAGAACTGCG
>CAZSDV010000050.1:0-15569 GCA_964605715.1 uncultured Acidobacteriota bacterium | reverse complement strand
ACCGTGCTTTTTTCTGAGGCAGCAATTTTACGTCTTCAAGAGGTACTGGTATGAAAAAAACCCCTTTCCAGGTAGTCCTCCGACCAATCATTACCGAAAAAGGATTGGACTTAAAGGAGAGGACTCGGACCCTCTGCTTCCAGGTTGACCCGAACGCTAACAAAATACAAATCCGTGATGCGGTACAAAAAATATTTAAGGTAAAAGTAGCATCTGTGCGCACAGTCAGTCTTGCAGGAAAGATGCGCCGCAGAGGGAAAATAACAGGGTACCGTTCCGACTGGAAAAAATCCTATGTCAAACTCAAGGCTGGGGAAAAAATTCCTGAATATGCAGAAAACATCTAAGGGACAAGTGAGGCCCGTAATATGGGTATAAAAAAGTTTCGCCCCACAACGCCATCTAGACGGTTTCGAACCTCGCTTCGATTTGAAGAATTGACGACCGATCGGCCTCATCGCCCACTTCTGGAACCTAAGAAACAAACCGGCGGTCGTAATAATCGAGGAAGAATCACTGTTTGGCAGCGTGGAGGAGGCCACAAGCAGCACTATCGGGTTATCGATTTCAAGCGGGATAAGATTGGTGTTCCAGCTCGAGTGGCAACAGTAGAATACGACCCAAATCGTTCTGCCTTCATCTCCTTGCTCCATTACGTTGACGGAGACAAAAGATACATTCTTTACCCTCTTGGATTAAAAGTGGGGGATCGCATCCTCTCGGGGGAAAAAGCGGATGTTATTGTTGGAAATTCACTTCCCCTTGGGAATATTCCTGCTGGTACAGCAATTCACAACCTTGAACTTCAGCCTGGAAAGGGAGCTCAAGCAGTTCGCAGCGCTGGCACTAGCGCTCAATTACTCTCTAAGGAAGGGAAAATTGGGTTAGTGCGACTCCCTTCAGGAGAAGTCCGTAGGTTTAACCTTCGCTGCATGGCAACAATTGGCCAACTCGGAAATCCAGACCATGAAAATATTACACTTGGAAAAGCGGGGAGAAAGCGCTGGATGGGAAAACGGCCAAACGTTCGTGGTGTTGCTATGAATCCTGTCGACCACCCACTTGGAGGAGGAGAAGGAAAGGCGTCGGGAGGTCGTCATCCCGTAACTCCCTGGGGGAAGCCAACCCGTGGATATAAAACACGTAATAATCCCCGAACAGATAAGCTCATCGCCCGCCGTCGAGGAAAGAAGTAGAAAGTATATGATTTATAGGATAAGGAGTGTGTTGCATTGCCTAGATCTGTAAAAAAGGGCCCGTTCATAGACGACCATTTAATGAAAAAAGTGCAGCTACTGGATCGCCGTTCGGAGAAAAAAGTTATCAAAACCTGGTCGCGTCGATCAACAATTTTCCCTGAAATGGTAGGTCACACCATTGCAGTCCACAATGGAAAAAAATTTATACCGGTCTATATCACAGAAAGCATGGTAGGGCACAAATTGGGCGAATTTTCGCCCACACGTACTTTTCGAGGCCATAGCGTAAAATCCGCGGCTGAAAGAACTGCAACTCCGGCGCCAAGACCATCGAATTAATGTAAAACTCGGAATTAGACTCAATGGCAGAAAAAAAATGGTACGAAATCCAGCAACAAGTGAGAGGCAGGGCCTCTTGGAACCATTGCCGCTATCTACAAGGCCGCAATGAAGCTGAATTATTTGCTGATCGAATTAAAAAAAAGATAGGAGGAAGTACACGAGTTCGGGATGCTTACCTAGCTAAAGGAAAATACATTTCCGTATCTCCTCAGAAGGCTCGTCTTGTCGTTGACCTAATACGAAAATTGGATGCTCAAAAAGCAATTGAAGTTCTCCGATTCACTAATAAACGCATAGCGAAACAAGTTGAAAAGGTTCTCAGATCAGCCATTGCCAACGCAGAGCAGAAATCTGAAGGGATTGACGTGGATAAGCTTTTTGTTTGCAACGCATATGTAAATGAGGGAACGCGGTCAGGAAGATTTCGGGCCGCGTCCATGGGCCGCGCTCATCCCTACCAAAGGCGACAGAGTCATATTGTAATTGCTGTATCAGAGCGCGGGTCCTAAAAAATATATTACAGGAATATGCCAACGGTCATTTAAGGTAGCTAAGGAGGAAATAATTTGGGACAGAAGGTTCACCCTTACGGTTTTCGGCTAGGATACACCAGAACTTGGAAGTCACGCTGGTTTGCAAAAAAGGATTACTCTGTGTTCCTCCATGAGGACCTGCGCCTTAAACAGGAACTGAAAAAACAACTGAAAAATGCAGCTGTTTCTAATATTGAAATCGAAAGGCCAGGAAACAAGCTTCGTATTTCAATTCACACTGCTCGACCTGGAATAATAATAGGCCGAAAAGGTGCCGAAATTGACCAACTCAGGGTGGATGTTCAAAAACGAACCGGCCGGGAAGTTTTACCTATCAACATCATCGAGGTTCACCGCCCTGAGTTAACTGCTCAACTGGTGGCAGAATCAATTGCCATGCAGCTTGAAAAACGCATCGCTTTTCGTAGGGCAATGCGTCGCACGGTTGACACCGCGCTTCGTTTTGGCTGTCTCGGCATTAAGGTCCAGTGCGCAGGTCGATTGAATGGAGCAGAAATCGCCAGAAGGGAATGGTACCTAAAGGGAAGACTCCCCCTCCACACTCTTCGCGCTGATGTTGAGTATGGACTAGCAGAATCTATGACAACCTACGGTAAGATTGGCGTCAAATGCTGGATTTATAAAGGTGAGATTTTTACTCCTAAGAAGCGCCGCGAAACACATCAAAAAGACGATACTCCAAATAAAGAAAATGCTCCCATAAAGGAAGAAGCTCAGGGAATTTAAGATTATGTTGCTACCAAAAAAAGTTAAATTTCGAAAAATTCAACGTGGCCGAATGCGAGGGCAAGCCTGGAAGGGCGGAAAGTTATCTTTTGGGGATTACGGTTTAAAAACAATGGAACCTGGCTGGATTACTAACCGCCAAATTGAAGCTGCCCGAGTTTCAATCATGCGCCACATTAAACGAGGGGGAAAGCTTTGGATTCGAATCTTTCCAGATAAACCTATTACTAAGAAACCTGCAGAAACTCGAATGGGAAAGGGGAAAGGTGCCCCAGAAGCCTGGGTTTCCGTTGTAAAAACTGGCCGTATTCTTTTTGAAATGGAAGGAATCAGCCTGGCAGACGCACGCGAAGCACTAAGGCTTGCTAGCCACAAGCTACCCCTTAATACCCGTTTTGTTACCCGAGCAGGAACATTCACGGGAGATAACTAGTGAAAATTAATAAAATACGTGAATTACCTGCAGGCGAGATGGAAGCAAAAGAACGGGATTTTGTGGATCAAATTGGTCGACTGAAATTCCAGTTTTCGATGGGTCAAACGGAAACATTAAAAAAAATACGAGAACTCCGCAAGGATATTGCACGAATAAAAACTACCCTTCGAGAAAAAAGGGGAGAAACCTAAGATGCCAAGTAGGAGACAAGAAAAAACTGGAGTTGTTATCAGTGACCGGATGGAAAAAACCGTGGTCGTAAAAGTCGTGCGACTAGTAAAAGACCCACTCTACAAGAGGTACATAACAAGAACTTCTAAATTCCATGCACATGACCAAGAGAATAACTGCTCATTGGGAGATAAAGTGCGGATTCAAGAAACTAAACCCCTCAGCCGTTTGAAGCGTTGGCGCATCGTGGAAATTCTTTCGAAAAAAGATTCCAACAAGGAGCTTCCAAAATCATGATTGGGATGCGAACTATGCTGGAAGTTGCGGATAATTCCGGTGCGAAACGTATTCAGTGCATCCTCCCTCTCGGGGGAGACGTTGGCAAACGCGCAGGCCTTGGCCAAACCGTAACGGCATCGGTTAAGGAAGCATCGCCAAACAGCCAAGTACCGAAAGGAACTGTCGTTAAGGCGGTTATTGTTCGAATGAGGAAAGAACACCGTCGACGAGATGGAACCTATATCCGATTTGATGAAAATGCTGCCGTGTTAATAACGGATGCTGGAGAACCAGTAGGGACACGTGTTTTCGGACCTATAGCTCGTGAACTAAGGGACAAGAAATTTATGAAAATTGTTTCCTTGGCTCCGGAGGTTCTTTAATGGTAGCCAAGCTTCGCCTTCGGAAGGATGACCAGGTACAGGTGACCACTGGTCGAGACAAAGGGAAGACGGGGCGTATTTTAACTGTCAACTCCAAAAGGGATCACGTCCTAGTTGAACAAGTAAACATGATTAAACGCCACACCAGGCCAGACCCATCGAAACAAATTCGTGGCGGGATTTTGGAAAAAGAATCACCTATCCATATCTCCAATATTGCGCTGATATGTACTGAGTGTGGACCAACTCGAATTCAAGTAAGAGAGAAAGCTGCAGGAAAAAAAGTACGGATCTGTGTCAAATGTGAAACTGTGATAAATAACTATAAGGTTTAAGCGAACAAGAGGACAAATGGCGGCAAGGCTTCTAAAGCACTATAAAGAACAGGTTGTAGCCCAGCTAACAAAGGAAAGGGGCTACATGAATCCAATGGCTGTACCACGGGTTAAGAAAATTGTCTTAAACATGGGGCTGGGAGAAGCAACTCAAAATTCTAAAATTTTAGATTCTTCATTGATTCAACTTGGACAAATCTCTGGACAACGGCCAGTAGCTACCCGTGCACGCAAATCCATCGCTAATTTTAAAATTCGAAATTGGAGCCATGGTAACTCTGCGCGGAGAACCAATGTATGAATTCCTAGACCGATTAATCAATATTGCACTTCCTCGAGTAAGAGATTTCCGGGGTTTATCTACTCGTACTTTTGATGGGCGAGGCAATTACACCTTAGGATTACGCGATCAAATTATTTTTCCAGAGGTCGATTATTCTAAGGTTGACCGTCTAAAAGGAATAAATGTTTGCTTCGTAACTGATGCTAAAACTGATGCAGAGGGACTTTCCCTCCTCCAGTACTTGGGAATGCCTTTCCGTGATGAGGGAGGTCGTCGAAGGATGGGCAACCCTACAACTACGGATGGCTCGGCGGAAGAAAAAACTGACTCAGTCACACAAAAAGAAAACTAACGCCTGAGACAAGAGGACTACATGGCAAAGACATGCATGATTGCTAAAAGCTTAAAAAAACCTAAATTCAAGGTACGACAACGCAATCGTTGTCGCCTATGTGGTCGCCCAAGAGGATACATACGTAAATTTAATCTTTGCCGCCTTTGCTTCCGTCAACTTGCTCTACAAGGAGAAATTCCAGGCGTTACAAAATCTAGCTGGTAAAAAATATGGAAATTATTTTATTTTCCAATTAGCATTTTTATAAATTAAATAGGTCTCCTTAAAGGAACCAACTAAGAGGTGTAGGAATTTATGGCTGTTATTACTGATCCTGTAGCTGACCTGCTAACCCGAATTCGAAATGGCCTCCAGGCACGGCACCCGCGGGTAGATATGCCGAGTTCGAAACTCAAAGCGGAAATTGCTCGCATCCTTAAAGATGAAGGTTACATCTCTAACTTCAAGGTTGTTGACAATGGCCCAAAAAAAAGCCTTCGGATTTTCTTGAAATATAAAAATGGAGGAGGAAGCGTCATTACTCACCTAGAGCGAGTATCTCGACCGGGTCGTCGAGTTTATAATTCGCGCCGCGAAATTTTGAGAGTCCTGGGTGGCCTAGGGACAAACATCCTAACTACTCCACAAGGTGTCATGACGGGCCGATCCGCTCGAAAGGCGGGAGTAGGCGGTGAAGTTCTCTGTAATATATGGTGAATAAAGGGTAACTATGTCACGAGTAGGGGAAAAACCGATACCAGTTCCGGAAAATGTAAATGTGAAAATTGACGGATCTGTTGTTTTCGTTGAAGGGCCCAAAGGAAAGCTGCGAACTGATTTACCAGAGGGAATTCAGGCTGAAATTTCTGGCGGGACCCTCTTAATTAAACGGATGGAAGATCTGCATGCACCTCTCCAGGGATTAACTAGAACTCTAGTATCAAATACAATAGTTGGAATAACGGAGGGCTTTAAGCGCGAATTGGATATTGTTGGAATTGGGTATAGAGCTGAAGTCAAGGGCAGTACCGTAACCTTCGCGCTTGGATTTTCCCATCCAATTGAATTTAAGATTCCTGAAGAGATCTCTATTTCTGTTGAAAAACAAACTCGAGTAATTGTTACTGGTGCGGAAAAACAAAAGGTGGGACAAATAGCTGCGAACATCCGTGGACTACGACCCCCAGATCCATATAAAAATAAAGGTATTCGATATGTGGGAGAAAAATTAAGGAAAAAAGTTGGAAAAACAGCTGTAGGTGCAACAACCCAATAACTTTCCACAAATAATAAATTAATTTCCGTAAGGACATTAAAAGGCAATGCAAAACATTACTCCTCGAAATAAGGCTCGAAAAAAGATCCACCGCAGAATTCGCTACCGAATTCTGCAACAAGGGACTAAACCCCGGGCAGTAATATTTCGGTCAGTAAAACACGTCTATGCGCAGGTGATTGAAGATAGTACAGGCACAACCTTGGCATCTGCTTCCTCGCTAGACCGTGAAATTCGTAAACAATTAAATCGCGGAAATAACATCTCTGCAGCAAAAATTGTAGGTGGAGTATTGGCACAACGCTGTCTAGAAAAAGGAATTCACCAAGTAATCTTTGACCGTGGTGGCTACGCCTACCATGGCAGAGTCAAAGCTTTTGCTTCCGCCGCCAGGGATACCGGACTTAAATTCTAAACAAGGGGAATCATTTGCCAATTCGACAACGACGCTCTTCTAATCGACAGGAAAGCGATGATGGACTTAAGGATTTTGTCGTCAACATTAACCGTGTCACCAAAGTGGTTAAAGGTGGAAAAAACCTAAGCTTCTCTGCCCTAGTTGTGGTGGGTGATGAGGCTGGGTCTGCTGGTTACGGAGTAGGAAAAGCTCGTGAAGTTCCTGTAGCAATCCGAAAAGGCATTGAAGTGGCAAAGAAAAATCTAATTAAAGCCAACCTTACGAAGACAACAATCCCACACCTCGTAGTGGGGCGTTTCGGGGCGGGAAAGGTATTACTTAAACCAGCGGCTGAAGGAACTGGGATCATTGCAGGCGGTCCGGTTCGCATCGTTATCCAGGCTATTGGAATCCAGAATGTACTTACTAAATCCCTTGGGACAACCAATCCGCATAATGTCGTAAAGGCAACATTCGAAGGAATTAAAAACCTTCGTAGCGCAGAAGAAGTTGCTCAGTCTCGTGGAAAAGAGCTTCATGAACTCTAAAGGAGTGGAATTGCCTCAACCGGAAAAAACCCATCCCCTGCGTGTTAAGTGGGTTAAAAGCGCCATTGGGTATTCATCGCGGCAAGGAAAGGTGATCCAGGGTCTTGGCCTTCGGAGACTCAACCAAGTGGTTGAGCGACCGGATACACCCCAAATTCGTGGGATGATCCGGGCAGTGGCCCACTTAGTTAAGATCCTGCCTTCTGGAAAAGAAACTGCACTCGTCCTCATCCCTGAATACAGGGTAACCCCTAAAACAAGGCCAACAAATAAAACTAAAAAAGTCGTTTCCAAAAAAACTAAGAGTGATATTGCTAACAAGGCAGGAAAAAAAGCACTGACAAAAAAACCTAAGACCGGGACAAAACCACTTGAAGTTGTTGATTTGAAACCGGAAGAAAAAGATACAAAAGAAAATATTTCCAAAAAAGATACTCCACCTAAAGTAACGGATAAGAAAATATGAGCGATCAGAAAACTTTTCATCTCGGAAACTTGTCACCTCCTCGTGGAGCAACAAAAAATAAGAAAAGAGTTGGACTTGGAATGGGTTCTGGGCATGGGAAAACAGCTACTCGTGGCCACAAAGGCCAAAAATCGCGCACTGGCTCAAGTATTCGACGTGGATTTGAAGGAGGGCAAATGCCTCTCTATCGTCGAGTACCTAAGCGTGGCTTTACAAACATATTTAAAAAAGTTGTTGTAATAATAAACCTCCGAGACCTTAATTCCTTCAAGCCTGAGGAGAAAATAACTCCGGAAATCTTGGCTAAAAAAGGACTCATTAAAAAAGCAACTGAAAACATAAAAATCCTAGGTGAAGGAGAAATTTCCATTCCTTTAGAAGTTTATGCTCACGCCTTCTCTCGGTCTGCCCAGGAAAAAATCCAAAAAGCTGCCGGAAAGTGCGTGGTTTTGTCTTCATGATAGGATCCCTCAAAAACATCGCTGAAATCCCTGAATTGCGGAAAAGAGTTCTATTCACTCTTGGGATGTTGGCAATATACCGACTAGGAGCATTTATTCCTACCCCAGGGATCAACGCAGATGCTTTCGAGGCAGCGGTCCGAGATCTTGGCGGTTCAATTTTTGGATTGATGGCAATTTTTTCGGGCGGTAGCATGCGGAGGCTTACCGTTTTTGCCTTGGGCATAATGCCATACATCACTGCCTCCATCGTACTTCAACTACTAACGGTCGTCTCCCCCACCTTGGCGAAGTTACAAAAGGAAGGAGAACTCGGGCGGCGAGTTATTACGAGGTATACACGCTACCTAACAGTTGGACTGAGTGCATTTCAAGCGTTGGGTGTGGCAATTACTCTTAATCGTCAGCCGAACCTGGTCAATGATCCAGGACCTAAATTCATAATAATTACCGTTCTTACCCTTTCAGCCGGCGCCCTTTTTATAATGTGGCTTGGTGAGCAAATTACTGCCCGGGGAATCGGGAATGGAATGTCTTTACTTATCTTTGCTGGAATTGTTGTGGGCCTCCCTTCCGCAATTTCGGAACTGTACAGCAATGTTTTTGTGACTCGAGTTTGGAGTATTCCAGTGCTCCTTCTTTTACTGGTTTTGATGGTTAGTGTAATTGCTTTTATTGTCTTTGTAGAGCGAGGTGAGCGGAGAATTCCAATCCAATACGCGAAACGTGTTGTTGGCCGCAAGGTCATGGGTGGGGTTTCCAGCCATATACCTCTGCGGGTTAACAGCGCAGGAGTAATGCCTATCATATTCGCCGTTTCGATCTTAACCTTCCCTCAGACACTTGGTCTTTTTGTTGATGCGGAGACCCTGCAAAACTTCTTGCGGACCTACTTGCTTGAATGGGGTGATCCGCTTTATTCGTTCCTTTATCTTGCACTGATTGTCATATTTGCACATTTTTATCTATCCATCGTCTACAACCCAGTTGAAGTCGCGGATAACATCCGCAAGCAGGGTGGGTTCATTCCAGGCATTCGTGCTGGTAAGCGTACTTCAGAGTATCTTGATTTTGTTTTAACTCGAATCACATGGGTTGGTGGCCTCTACCTAGCCTTCGTCGCCTGGCTACCTGATTTAATGATGGCCGGGTTACGTCTTCACCGTCTTCCAGCCTGGATGGGAGGTCAATGGTTTGATACCTACATGCCATCTTGGTTTTTAAATGGTCTGAACGTACAGTTCTATTTCGGAGGGACTTCCCTGCTTATCGTGGTTGGCGTTGCCATGGATACAGTGCACCAAGTAGAAGCCCATATGGTCATGCGCCATTACGAAGGTTTTTTAAAAAAGGGTCGTGTTCGCGGCCGTCGGGGTGGAAGTTAAAATTGGCCCAAGAAGAGATACAACCATCTCTACTGGCTCTCATATTGCTAGGACCTCCCGGTTCGGGAAAAGGGGCCCAGGCCCGACGCATGGCAAAACGATTGGCAATTCCTCAAATTTCAACGGGGGACATCCTCCGGGATGCAATAAAAGCCCAATCGCCGCTTGGACTTGCAGCTCGCTCGAAAATGGAAGCAGGTGAGCTCATCTCCGATGACATTGTCTGTGAATTAGTAGAGGACAAGATTCAATCACCTGACTGCAATAAAGGATTTATCTTGGACGGGTTCCCAAGAACTCTCCCCCAAGCAGTAAGGATAGACAAGGTGCTTAAAAATAAACCTAATTACTGTATTCATGTGATAATTCTAAAGGTAGATCGAGGTACTCTATTAAAGCGGATAACAGGTCGGCGAACATGTCCGGTTTGTGGTGAAATTTACAATATTTATTTTAATCCTGCACAACAAGAGGGAGTTTGTGACAACGACGGAAAAGCACTCGAACAACGAAACGACGATACCCTGGAGGCATCTAAAAAACGGCAACATGCCTATCAAAATCTAACTTATCCATTAGTTGAGCACTATCGTAATCAGGATTTGCTCCACGAAGTTGATGGAAATCAAGATTCGCTTCAGCTAACCGAACAGCTTTGTGGATTTGTGAAAATAACATGATTCATCGTAGGTCACAGAGTGAAATTAAAAAGATGAGGCGTAGTGGGCAAACGGTTTGCCAAATTCTCACTGAGCTCAGTGAAATTGTTAAACCAGGCGTTACAGCCCTAGATCTTGACGGGGTAGCTGAAAGGAGAATTAGGGAAGCTGGGGGGATTCCAGCATTCAAAGGGTACCGAGGATTTCCAAATTGCTCTTGTGTATCGATAAACGAGCAAATTATCCATGGAATTCCTTCCACTCGAAAACTCCAGGAGGGCGACATCGTGAGTGTGGATTTAGGGGTAATTATTGATGGATACTACGGTGATTCAGCTGTAACGATTCCTGTTGGAAATATTCCAAGCTCACTCCAAAAACTCTTGAAAATAACAAAGGAATCATTGAATTTAGCAGTGGAAAAAGCTTGCCATGGAAATAGATTAGGTGATATTTCCTCGGCGGTCCAACAACACGCAGAAAATAATGGATTTTCTGTAGTTAGGGAATTTGTGGGCCATGGGATTGGAACACAATTACACGAGGATCCTCAAATCCCAAATTTCGGAACGGCTGGTAAAGGGCCACTACTTCAAAAAGGTATGGTCCTGGCAATTGAACCAATGGTCAATCAAGGGACAAGCGCAGTTAAAATTCTACCTGATCATTGGACAGCCGTGACAGCTGATAAAATGTTTTCTGCACACTTTGAGCACATGGTTGCTGTAACAGAAAAAGGACCGGAAATTCTAACATCCATGAACTAGGAATTAATCTTTATCAATCGGAGGAAATTAACCTAACCCCTCCACTAAATAAGGGAAAGAAAAAGGATAATGAGCAAGGAAGACGCTATTGAAGTAGTGGCAACCGTGGTTGAAACTCAACCAAATGCGATGTTCCAAGTTGAGCTTGAAAATAAGCACCGTGTATTGGCTCATATCTCCGGAAAGATGCGGAGGAATTTTATAAGAATTTTACCGGGTGACAAAGTAGCGGTAGAGCTTTCACCATATGATTTAACAAGAGGTCGTATTGTTTATCGGTACAAGTAACTTAGAAAAAATGGAGCAAGTGATTTGAAAGTACGTGCATCAGTAAAAAAAATATGCGCGAAGTGCAAAATTGTTCGTAGGAGTGGGGTTGTCCGTGTAATTTGTACAAATCCGAAACATAAACAGAGGCAAGGCTAAATTATCACCCGCATCGTGCTACTTTACGGTAAAGTCAGAGTGCAAGGAAATGAGGTAAACTATGGCAAGAATAGTTGGAGTTGATTTACCCACCTCGAAACGGATAGGAATTGGGCTAACATACATTTATGGTATCGGAAAAACGCGATCTTTTTCTATCTTGCACCGTGCAAACGTAGATCCAACTCAAAAGGTAAAAGATCTGACTGATGACGAGATTACACGTATCCGGAGAATCATTGAAGAAGAAGGAGCAATTGAAGGAGATTTACGGCAGGAAGTTGCAACAAACATCCGCCATCTAATCGAAATTGGTTCATACAGAGGATTCCGGCACAGACGAGGACTACCAGCAAGAGGTCAACGCACTCATACCAACGCTCGCACTCGAAAAGGGCCAAGGCGTGGTGCGGTAGCAAATAGGAAGAGAGCTACATCTAAAACCTAAAAGTGAGGTGACCCAAGGCAGACGGTGAAATTCAGACCAATGCCAGAAGGAAAACGATCCCATGCCAAAACCAACAGGGAAAAAAAAGACCGGAAGAAAAAAAGAACGGCGCACCGTGCATGAGGGGATTGCCTTTATACAAGCCACCTTTAATAACACGTTGATCAGTATTTCCGATATGAACGGAAACACTCTTTGCTGGTCAAGTTCAGGTTCACTCGGATTCCGAGGATCCCGTAAAGGAACTCCTTTTGCAGCTCAACAAGCATCATCTCGGGTCGCTCACGCAGCACGAGACCAAGGAATGAGGACAATCCACGTTCGCGTGAAAGGTCCAGGCTCAGGCCGAGAATCGGCTGTTCGTGCTTTGGCATCAGCTGGACTATCAGTTCGCACGATAACCAATGTTACTAAGATTCCGCACAACGGATGCCGCCCTCCAAAGCGGCGTCGAGTGTAGTGTACTTTTACAAATGATCTTTTAAATCCCCTTGACCTTAAAGGTCAAGAAATTTTCAATCTAGGGGGTTGGTAGTTGGCAAGATACACAGATGCAGTATGCAGGTTATGCCGGCGTGAAACCGTGAAGCTTTTCCTGAAAGGTCAACGGTGCTTGACTGAAAAGTGCGCAATTGAGAAGCGCAATTTTGTACCAGGGCAACACGGGAAAAGTCGTCGGGCTCGAATTCAAGGTTATGGCCTACAACTTCGTGAAAAGCAAAAATTACGGCGCCTATACGGTGTCTTGGAAGCACAATTTCGCAATTATTTTCAAAAAGCGTTTGCTTCCAAGGGAGTTACTGGGGACCTCCTGCTATCCATGCTTGAGCGCCGCCTAGACAATACTGTTTACCGGTTAGGGATGGCCAGCTCTCGCCCACAGGCAAGACAGTTAGTGCGCCATGGGCACATTTTAGTGGACAATAGAAAGGTAAATATCCCTTCTTTTCAAGTAAATGAAGGCCAGGTTATCAAGGTCCGGGAAAAAAGCCGGAATCTCTCATTGATTCAAAATGCATTGGACTTGGCAGCAAACCAAGGCATACCTTCTTGGCTAGCACTCGACCGAGAAAACTTTTCAGGAAGAGTTTCAGGAACACCCACCAAGGAGGATATGAACTTTCCAATCCAGGTCCAGATGGTGGTTGAATTGTATTCTAAATAAGACGGCGGATTTTCCGACACGTCCTGGGTGGAAATTACACCCCAAAATGAGGAGGATGAACAATGCTCTGGAAAGGCTTTCAAAAGCCAAAACGTATCGTATGCAATTTCGACACTCTTACAGACCGATACGGGGAATTTACCGCCCAGCCTTTTGAACGAGGTTTTGGCACCACAATCGGTAATGCCGTTCGGAGGGTTTTGCTTTCCTCAATCGAAGGGGCTGCCATTACAGCCGTAAAAATCGAAGGTGTTTTCCATGAATTTTCATCCATTCCTGGTGTTGTGGAAGACGCCACCGACGTTATCTTAAACTTGAAACAAATTCCCCTTAAGCTCCATACGGATCACCCAAAAACGCTGATCCTATCAAGTAACGAACCTGGAGAATTTACCTCGGGCCATATACAGGAGGATCCAGATGTGGAAATCCTCGATAAAAACATTCATATCGCTACCGTAGGGGAAGGTGGGAACTTGCAGGTTGAAATACAGGTCCAGCAGGGGCGCGGATATGTCTCGGCAGAGCGTAATTTAAACGAAGATCTCCCAGTGGATTACATACCAATTGACTCAGTCCACTCCCCTATTCGCAAAGTAAACTATAAGGTTGAAGCGGCACGACTAGGCCAAATGACTGACTATGACAAGCTGACACTTGAAGTATGGACAGATGCCTCCATAGTTCCTCTAGATGCGATTGCACTGGCAGCCAAACTAGTAAAAGATCACATGAATATTTTTATAGATTTCGAAGAAGAACCTGAAGCTGTAGAATCTGACTCTGAACAACTGGATAGTGCTCCAAATGAGAACCTGGACCGCTCTGTTGAAGAGTTAGAGCTTTCTGTTCGCTCCTATAATTGCTTGAAAAACGCCAATATAAGTACAATTATGGAGTTAGTCCAAAAGACTGAAGGTGAAATGCTTCGAACCAAAAATTTTGGACGGAAATCCTTGAACGAAATTACAGAAATCCTCACTGCCATGGGTCTTTCCCTTGGAATGAAGCTTGATCAAAGCGGAAGCCCGGTTGCACCTCCTACTGAGGAACCCAACATCTAACTAAACCAAACCGAAAGAATGGAACCATTAAAGTAAATTGAACTAACGGGAAAATAATTAAACATGCGGCATCGAAAATTTGGAAAGCAACTCGAAAGGAACACGGCTCATCGACGGTCTTTGCTTCGCAATTTAACTACTTCTCTAGTACTAGAAGAACGAATCGAAACTACTGTAACAAAGGCAAAGGCCGCCCGGGGTGTTGCAGAGCGCCTAATTACACTTGGAAAACGTGGTGACCTCCACGCAAGGCGACTGGCTGCTCGCTATCTAACAACCCCCAAGGCCGTCAAAAGGCTTTTCGATGAAGTGGCCAATAGATACACCAACCGCCCCGGCGGGTACACCCGTATCGTGCGCACTGGATTTCGTGTTGGAGATGGGGCAGAAACAGCAATACTTGAGCTTGTTGGTACGGAAGTTCTTCAGAAGAAAGCTGAAATTCGGGCAACAAGAGAGGAGGCAAAAAGGGCAGCTCGCGAAGCGGCTGGTGAACAGGAAACCCAACCAGAAGAAACTACAGAAAAGAATTAATTCCTTACCTCCAAGCTTTGATTATTGGAATTCGTATTTCCCTCTCTCCTCAGAACTAAACCTTCATTAAATATTTCGCACGCTTTTTTAAATGAATTATCCTTAAAATACTTAGGCCCCCAAGAGTGCCGAGTAAATCTGATCCAAACTGAATTATGGAGCCATCCCGCGAGGAAACCGTAGATTGGTGGATCTCATCAAGTGCAGCAATGGGTAGAATAATCAAAATACTCCCAATGGCCCAATTCCACCGCCATTCTTTTTTCCGTCCTGCTCGAAAAGCCCAGAATACAAGTAACGCAAATGTTCCATATTCAAATAAATGGCCCCCTGTTCTCACTAGCCCATTTATTTTAATTAATGTGGCTTGAGAAACCGAAAGATAAAAGATTTCAAATATTCGTTGAAGAATCTCCATCGACCAAGAAGAAGAAAAACGTGAAGAGGAAAAACTAGCAATAACAAAGATCCAACCCATAGGAGGAATCCCATAAGCAAAATGCTTGAAAAATTCTCTCATAAATAAAATTGGACCAGGCGGCCAACGCAAATTACCTAGTTATTCGAGCCGGTAATTAGGTGCTTCTTTTGTAATAGTTACGTCATGAACGTGGCTTTCTCGCAAACCTGACTGCGTAATCCGAACAAATTGAGTATCGCTGTGCATCTCCTCGATGCTTGAGCAGCCGCAGTAACCCATACCAGAACGCAACCCACCCACTAACTGACCAACCATTTCTGACGCAGGCCCCTTGTAGGGGACCCGACCTTCGATCCCTTCAGGAACAAGTTTTCCACTTTCCGAATCGTGACCATAGCGATCATGTGACCCAGAGGACATTGCTGCCAAGGAACCCATGCCTCGGTAAGATTTGAAGCGTCTACCTTGATAAAGGATGGTTTCACCTGGGCTCTCCTCGGTTCCGGCCAA
>CAZSDV010000049.1:5888-16204 GCA_964605715.1 uncultured Acidobacteriota bacterium | reverse complement strand
TGGAATCAACACGCATCCTCTTTAACTCTGCGACCCGGGAATATCCAAATGGTTTGGCTAACTCAAGCGGAGCGTTGGGCCACTACTTGATGGATCATGTTATGGGAGGTGGTGCCGGCGGTGTTTTTCCGAGTTTGCGTGAAAAACCCAACTTTGGTAGCCGACGGCCCAACGGAATTTACGTTGCCCGATATCGAAATGTAAAAAATCAACACCCCAATTTCATTCGTGGCTACGGGTTCCAAGGAGGTGCGGGACCGCGCATGAATACAGATGCACTTGGTATTGGTAAAGCTTATAAGGAGGCAGTTAAAGATGGAATCTACGGGGTAAGCCTGGGTGGGTTCGGAGAATGTTTAGCTCGACGGGAAAACCGCTGTGAGATTGACGAGAGTTTAGTGGATGCTTGGGGTATTCCAGCCCTCAGAGTTAGTTGTTCTTATGGGGATAACGAACATAAGATGTTGGAGGACATGTCGGCTACGGCCGCAGAGATGCTTGAGGCCGCTGGTGCAAAAAATGTAATCGAGCGATTGCGCGAGTCGACCTTTGGTCGAGCTATTCATGAAGTTGGAACTGCGCGCATGGGGGATGATTCTAGAACTTCGGTTCTCAATAAATGGTGCCAGGCTCACGACATAAAAAATCTATTTGTGGCTGACGGTTCCTGTTTCGTCTCCTCTGGAAACCAGAACCCCACCCTTACGATGATGGCACTTACCGCCCGGCTCTGTGACTACTTGGTGGAGCAGTATCGGAAAGGAGAAGTCTAACCCTACCTTACAGAAAGGGCATGCCTCTTTACTATATTAGGAATTGGAATGCCCCTGCTTTAGACCGGAGATTTCGACCGGCCTTCTGATTCTACCCCACCCCCATGCCCACCATCATTCCATTCCAAGCCAAAATTAGAGAGGATCACTCAGGTGGGAAATAAACTGCTGACCTCGGAATTTGACTATTCGTTGCCAATTGAGCTAATCGCACAGCGTCCGCTGGCACGACGCGACGGCTCGCGTATGATGGTTGTTGAGCGAGCCAGGAAAAACTTTACAGATCACCAATTTTGTGAATTACCGGAGTTTTTTAGGCCCGGAGACTTACTAGTTTTTAATAACACACGCGTTTTTCCGGCACGGTTACTCGGAAGGCGCACGGGCGTTACATCCCAAAAGATCGGAAAACACAACCCAATCCGCGGAGAACACTTATCTACGCAGATTGAAATATTTCTCGTCCAACAAGAGGGTGAGAACACTTGGAAGGCTTTGGCACGTCCAGGCCGGAAGGTTAGGCCGGGGGAGAGAATATTATTTGGGGAAGGAGAACTTGAAGCGGAAATTTTGGAACGAGGCGACAATGGGTCACGTTTAGTTCGGCTTATCTCCAGGAGTGGGACGGAATCCGTAGAGGCGCTTATAGACCGGCTAGGGTGTGTCCCTCTCCCTCCTTATATTCACCGATCGATTGATCATGTCGACTACGAGGCCTACCAGACGGTCTATGCTAAGGTGCGGGGTGCGGTTGCAGCTCCCACTGCAGGGCTCCACTTCAGCCGTGAAATCATCGACGTATTGGCAGAGCGAGGTGTTGAAACTTGCGAGATTACCCTACATGTTGGCCTTGGCACCTTTCAGCCGATTAGAACCAAGGCGGTAGAAGACCATAGGATCCCTCCGGAATCCTATGATATTTCAGAACTAGCGGCTAAGAAGATCCGCTGCGCCCAGAAGGCAGCAGGGCGTATCGTGGCTGTAGGGACTACAGTCGTGCGCACGCTTGAGCATGCGGCAATGTTGGGGGATGGGATTGTTCGCGCCAGTACTGGTGAAACGGGGCTTTTTATTCATCCAAAATGTACGCCCAGATTTAAATTCCAAGTCACTCAGCTGCTGCTGACTAATTTCCATTTGCCATGCTCGACACTGTTAATGTTAGTCTCCGCTTTTGGGGGCAAGGAGCTGATTTTTAGCGCTTACCGTCACGCTATCAAAAATCGGTACCGCTTTTACAGTTACGGCGACTGCATGTTGATTATATAGGAGAGAAAGTGGCTGTTTATCGAGAGGTTCCCATTTGCCTGAGAGTCTTGCCTAGTCTCTCGATATCTGTCGCATAGCCAGCTAGGTTACCTCTACGCATCTTTCCTTGGGCACTCTCAAAGAGCCGGATTGCTTCCTGGGTTAGCGCATCCATACTGGCACTGGTTGACTGAGAGAGTTGTTGATCTTGACCAGAATCCAGCTGCATCCTTTTTTCTCCGGGTGAAGTTGTTGGGCTGCTGTCTAACTGCCCAAAGATTTTGGATAGGGCTTCGTCGAGGCTTGGCTCCATCACTACACGATCAGCATAGGAGACGATAACGCGCCGCATTTCTGGTAATCCTCCACCAGCCTCGGCTGCCAGGTACAGTGGCTCGACATAGAGAACGGAATTTTCAATTGGGATTACGAGTAGAGTGCCACGGATTACCTTTGATCCACCTTGGTCCCACAGAGTTAATTGCTGTGAGATTTCCGGTTGCTGGTCAATCCTAGATTCGATCTGTTGCGGGCCATAGACCAGCTTCTGTTTAGGGAAATTAAAGACAAGAACCTTGCCGTAGTCGTCCCCATCGCAGCGGGCTGCCATCCAAGCGATCATGTTATTCTTGCGGGCTGGAGTGAAAGGAATCATGAGAATGAATTCTTCGCTTTTTCCGACCTCAGGGAGTTTCATGATGGTGTAGTAGGGTTTCATTGCTGTTTGTGTACCGTCCACCGAATCTTTTTGCGTTACCCTCCACAAGTCCTCTTTATTGTAGAAAACGCGCGGGTCGGTCATGTGGTAATTGGAATACATTTGTGCTTGCATGGAGAACATATCTTGTGGGTAGCGGATGTGATCGCGCAGGTCCTCCGGCATTTCTGAGAGTGGTGCGAATACCCCGGGGAAAATATTTACATATGCACGGATAAGTGGATCAGTATTGTCAGCAAGGTAATAGTTCATCCGTCCGTCATAAGCATTAACAGTTACCTTAACTGCATTACGAATGTAGTTAACCCCACGTTTGACTGGTTCGGAGTAAGGGAACTGGCCTGAAATTGTATAGCCGTCGAGCATCCACCAAAGATGCCCCGCCTTATCAATCACCATGTAAGGGTCTTGATCAAATTCAATGAAAGGGGTGAGCCGCTGAGTCCGCTCCATTACCTGCCGGTAGATCATCACTCGACTTTCCGATTGGATGTCCTGCGAGAGCAGAATTTTAGTTTCCTTGAATTTGATAGCAAAAAGGAGCCGTCGCAATAAGCTGCCTATCTGCAATCCACCAGTACCCTCATAGGCGCTATAGACATTCTGATCACCAGAAGGGTAGTCAAATTCCTGGGCCCGTGAATTTACAATACAGTACTCGTTTCCCATTTCACCATAGTAAACCTCAGGTCGTGCCACCTGCACATCAGTAGTGGAAATGGGAGGGATATTCTTGATAAATAGGTTCGGGAGACCTTCACGTGTCGATTCGTTAACCGGCCCAAGACAGAGCCCATAGCCATGTGTGTAATTTAAGTGATGGTTGATCCAGGCCTTGCTAGGAAGGTTAGCATAGGAAAGTTCCCGAGGAGAAAGGGATACCTGTCGGTAGGTTCCGTCAAGCCAATAGCGGTCATTGTCAACGTCCTTAAAATCGTAGTAAGTGCGAATCTCCTGAAGTTGCGCAAAGGTACTGAGTAGCGGCTCATGGTCCCAGAGGCGAATGTTCCGGATTGTTCCTTCATTGCGGCGAATGTCTTCTGAGCTGAGATCTTCTGAAGCGGCAAATTGACGTTGCTCAAAACGGTTGAGACCATACCCCTTAAGCGTGTACTCAATATTACGCTTGATGTAGGGAGTTTCTTTCTCAATCTCGTTCGGTGCAACGCTGAATCTCTGTACTATTTCCGGATAGGCTTTGCCACCTAGAAAGCCGATAATCGTGAGTCCTACGATGCCCAAGATGGGATAACGTAGCGATCCCTGTACGATGCCCACAACGCAGGCGAGCGCTGTTAACACAGAGACTCCAAGCAGTGCCCACAACGCAGGTAGGCTGGCATGGGCATCTGTGTAGCTAGCCCCAAAAACCACCCCACGGGAAGAGAAGAGTAGATCGTACATCGAAATCCGGAAGCTGAAGGCGATCACCAGGAATAAAGCTGCTGCTAAAATCATAAGATGGGTCCTGGCTGCCGGAGCTACCCGCGGTCCCTTAGGTGTAGCTGAGACACCACCTTCCAACAGATAAAAGAACGTGACTGCTATGCCCGTTAAAATTACGGTGGACAAAGATAGGTAAAAAAGGAAACGAATAAACGATAACTCAAAGACGAAGAAACCTAGGTCCAGACCTAATAAAGGTTCAGTTTCGTTGAACGGTTCGGAATTTAGGTAAAGGAGATAGTCTGACCAGTGGGTGGAAGCCCAGCTGCCAATCATATAGGCGACTACTACCAGGCCAATCCAGATCAACTTCTTAATCATAGTTCCCATCTGGTCAAGAGTTGCATGTCTTAGGGAATCATCTGGGATACGGAAGCCCTGTTTTCTAGCTACAAGCCGTGCAAGAAATAAATTTCCTCCCACGAAAAGGAAAAAGCCCATGGAGGCAAGACTGGTGAGTCCTATTTTCGACTTGAGAATTGTTTTATAAATAACCCCAAAACCCTGCTCTTTAAACCAAATCCAATCAACAATTAGATCAATTCCACTTCCGAATAGCGGCAGGACAATTAAGATGAAGAAAAAGCCGAAGAGGAGAATACGGATTCGTCCAGCCATTAGAAAAGCTGGTTTTTTAGGGCTGGGATTTATTGTTGCCATTTTGTATATTTAACCCTTATACCAGGAAAAGTGCAAAGTTAAAGTACTCCGGACGATGTTACCAAAAAAGGATCCTTAAAGCTTCCTTTCGGTAAGTGCTAGACGATACCGCTTTAAATGTTTTTGGAATATTTTATTTGTCGGCTCCAACTGAAGAGCTTTTTGTTGGGTTTTAATGGCGTCTTGATGGAGGCCGTTTGCATAGTAAGCTTCGGCCAGAGTGTCAATTAAAGTGGGATTTTGCCAGCGGGTCATTTCGACCGCAAGAGTGGCGTGTTTTAGGGCAGATCGAGGGCGGTGAAAATCAGGGTTTTCTGTAGTGGCGTATAGCCAAGCAAGATTGTTGTGGGAAAGAGCGTCATTTTTGTTAAAGGAAAGAGCTTGTTGATATTGTCTAATTGCTTCCTCATAAAGTTTAATTTGGAAGCTGGCATCAGCGAAAAAGCGACGAACGTCTCCATTTTTAGAGTCCGGCCCAGCCAAGAGTCGATATTGTCTTTCTGCACTATCGGAGTCACCTTGTTTTCTATGGAGTGCAGCAAGGGCTATTCTTGCAAATAAGGAATTGGGGTTATCTTTTAGAGCATCATTAAGAAGCTCGCGAGTTTCAATGAGGTTCCCGAGGCCAAGGTGGGCTACAGCTTTTTGTATGCGGACACGTTCATTGTGTGGTTTTGTCTGGTCGAGAGGTTCGAGTTCTCTAAGGACTTGGTCAAACTGTCCCTGCCCCAAAAAGCTATCTGCTCGTTTTAAAACCTCATTGACTTGGCGGCCAGCCAAAAAGTGTGAAACTGCAAAAGAGAAAGCTAAGGTAACAACAAGAAAAGGAATAACAGCAATTCCTTGAGATGGCTCTTCAGTGGAGGGGGGTCCAGACGGACTGGATACCACTGGAGGCTGGATAAGGTAGGTTATGAGGCAACCACCTATTAGGCCTCCCAGGTGGCCCCAATTATCCACTATTGGAAGCATCAAACCTAGGGCAAGATTGATAAGAATAAAAGGGAGGATTCCCCGCCCAAAGGCCTTTCGCAGCGAATAAGGAATGGATTGTTGGTGCCGCAGGCCAATAACTAAAAGACTCCCAGCTATACCAAATATGGACCCAGAGGCGCCAGCCGAGATGTTTGGACCCATGGCCATACTTAAAGCACTACTTGCAACCCCAGCTCCAATATAGAGGAGGATGTAATGACCATATCCATACACTCTTTCAAGGATTCGGCCAAGAATGTAGAGAGCAAAGTTATTAACCAGAAGATGGATCAACCCAATATGCAAGAAAATGGGCATTACAAGGCGGAAATACTCCCCTTTTTCAAAATATGGGCGGTACGCTGCTCCATAGGAAAGTAGGAGTTCCTTAAAAAGATCACTCTGTTCTGGATTTTGAGGGATTCCTGTAAGCCATAATCGTAGGCCCTGCCAGGAATCAGAAGTCTCCATTGAAGAAAGAATAGAGGTCAAAATAAAAAATAAAGTATTAATTGCAAGAAGGAAATAAGTTGCTTTAGGAATGAAAACCCGTGAATTGAAGGGAGATCCAGGGGACTGGGTTTGAACCTCTAAAATTGGGGGACTATTATTCATAAGTAATTATTACAATTAAGATGGAAAATATCCACTAAGGTTGGTTTCTAGGACATGGTCTTAAAGATAGTTAGTAATTTGCAATTAATTTTGAAATTAAGTATTTAAAATGCGTCATAAATATTTTGTTTTTTCAAATTTACGGTATTGGGCCTCAATAGCTGTTTGAATTCCTCCACGTGAAGTAAAATCTCCACGAACTGTTGCCCACTTTGGCTTACAAGCGAAAACCATGTCTTTAAGGACCCTATTTACTGCATTTTCATAAAATATACCAAGATTACGGTATGAAAAAATGTAATCTTTTAGCGACTTTAATTCGATGCATTTTTTGTTTGGAACGTAATTAATTGTTAACGTTCCAAAATCAGGAAGCCCTGTCTTTGGGCATATAGATGTATATTCTGGAATTTTGATTGTGATCTTGTAATTAGGGTATTGGTTTAACCACGTTTGTATTTCTGGTAACGAAGCTGCCAAACCTGATTTCGCATGCTCATCAGTATAATTTTTAATTACAGCGCTCTTTGTGCCCACGAAGCCTCCTTCAACATAAAATTTTTAGAAATTGATTAGAGTAATAATCAAAATTATACATAAAATTAAAGAATATTCTTAAGAAATGAAAATTTAGATTAAATAGGGTTTTTAGGTAGGTTAACAAAATATTTATTAATATTTAATGGTATTGAGTGATGGGTTAACCAAACTAAATTTTACCAATTGTTAAATTATAATACTTGACAATGTAATACGCATATAATATTATCCTTATACACTCATTATAAATTTCAAGGAGGCCAACATGATGTTATTGAAATGGGAACCATTTAATTACAATTTATTGGACAATCAGGATGTTTTCTTGGGTTTTAACTATGATTTAGACCCTTTATCTTGCGAAAGAGATGAATATGAATGGAGTCCATCATTAGACATGCGTGAAAGTAAAGAAAATTTGATTGTTAAAGCTGAAATTCCAGGGGTCGACCCGGCAAAGGTAAGAATAAGTATTGAAAATGGGTCATTATCCCTGGAAGGGGAAAAAAAAGTTGATAATCAAACAAATACTTTTGGTATGAAATTTAATGAACGTTCCTATGGTGGATTTAAACGCGTAATTTCTATTCCAGATATTGTAGATTCTAAAAAGGTTTCTGCACAATATAAGGATGGACTGCTTACCGTTATTTTGCCCAAGCGGGAAGAATTCAAACGGAAGAGAATAGATATTGCTGTTAAATAAAATTCGGTTTTAACAGAAAAATCCTACTTATTACATGTTTACCAAGGATTGATCAGTTAAAACCGAATAAGTATTTATTTCAATTGTATCCCTATTATTACTTGTTTACAAAAATTAACATAACTATTATTCTATAATCTATCAACAACACACTAAACAAATACCCGTAGTTTTGGTAAATGTCGGAGGTCATACTGATGGCTAAAGTGATAGGAATTGATTTGGGGACTACAAATTCGGTTGTTGCCGTAATGGAAGGCAGCGAACCAGCGGTGATTACAAATCCTGAAGGCGGGAGAACAACCCCTTCCGTTGTTGGTTTTACGCGTGGTGGAGACCGACTTGTTGGACAAGTTGCTAAACGCCAAGCAGTTACAAATCCTGAAACTACTATTTATTCCATTAAACGTTTTGTAGGGCGAATGTTGAAAGAGGTTAAATCCGAGATGGCAACTGTTCCTTATAAAGTTGTTTCAGGGTCCAATGGAGAAGTTAAAATTGGTGCTCATGGGAAAGAACATCCACCACCAGAGATATCTGCCATGATTCTCCAAAAAATGAAAGATGCCGCAGAGCAATACCTTGGTGAAAAAGTTACCCAGGCTGTTATCACTGTTCCTGCTTATTTTAATGACAGGCAACGTCAAGCCACTAAGGATTCTGGAAAAATTGCAGGGCTTGAAGTTTTAAGGATTGTTAACGAACCCACAGCTGCTGCACTTGCGTATGGCCTTGACCAAAAAAAGGATCAAATGATTGCCGTTTTTGATTTTGGTGGTGGGACCTTTGATATTTCCATCCTTGAGGTTGGGGAAGGGGTTGTTGAGGTTAAATCTACTAATGGAGACACTCATCTCGGTGGAGATGATATTGATAAAAAAATCATTGACTGGATTGTAGAAGAATTTAAAAAACAAAATGTAATTGATCTTTCAAAAGACCGCATGGCTCTTCAGCGGCTTAAGGAAGCCGCTGAAAAAGCCAAGATGGAACTTTCCACACTGAAAGAAGCTGAAATTAATCTTCCATTTATTACAGCGAATGAATCTGGACCTCAACATCTGAACCTTAAGCTTACTCGTACACACTTTCAGCATATGTGTGAGGAATTGTTCCAAAGGGCCGTAGGACCTTGTAAGCAAGCCCTTGATGATGCAGGTCTCAAACCGGATCAAATTGACGAAATTGTTTTGGTTGGTGGTTCAACAAGGATTCCACGTGTCCAAGAGATAGTAAAAGGACTTTTCGGGAAAGAACCACATAAAGGAGTTAACCCAGATGAGGTTGTTGCTCTTGGGGCTGCAATTCAGGCTGGCGTTCTTGGAGGAGAGGTTAAAGACCTTCTTCTACTTGATGTTACTCCTCTCACTTTTGGCATTGAAACCTTAGGTGGAGTTTTTACACCCTTGATTCCCAGAAACACTACTATTCCTACCCGGAAGAGTGAAATTTTCTCCACTGCAGCTGACAATCAAACCTCAGTTGAAGTTCATGTTCTTCAGGGGGAGCGTGCCCAGGCTGGACACAACCGAACACTTGGAAAATTTCACTTAATAGGCATTCCCCCTGCTGCCCGGGGAGCTCCTCAAATTGAAGTTACTTTTGATATTGATGCCAATGCCATCCTTAACGTATCCGCTAAGGACAAAGCGACCAATCAAGAACAGAAGATCACCATTAGCGCTTCCAGCGGACTAAGTAAAGAGGAAATTGATCGGATGGGTAAGGAGGCTGACTCTCATGCCGAAGAGGACCTTAAATACAAGGAAGAAGCAGAGATTAAAAATCAGGCAGATTCTTTAATTTACTCCACGGAAAAGATGCTTAAGGAGCATCGAGATAAGATTCCAGAATCCGACGCAAAAAATATTGAATCTGCAATTGAAGAATCTAAGAAAGCTGTTCAAGAGGGCGACATCGGAAACATTCAGGGATCTGTTGAAAAGTTAACCTCTTCAGCGCACAAGCTGGCAGAAGTGATGTATCAAAATAAATCTGCCCCTGATCAACCTACCCCCACTCCCGAAGGTCAGGCACCTACAGCTTCCAACGAAAAAGAAAATGGAAAAGAACAGGAGAAGGAGAATGGGGAGGTAATTGACGCTGAGTACGTAGATGTTGATGAGAAAAAAAAGCCGAATTAAAATTTGGATAAATGGAAAATTTCCTGGTGCGCGATTGTCTAGCCTTACCTGAAAAGTAGATTGAAATGAACCGTAGAAACTTTTATGAAGTTCTCGGATTGAAGCAAGGAGCTAGCGCTGATAACATTCGTAAATCTTACAAACGGTTAGCACGTAAATACCACCCCGATCTCAACCCTGGGGACGGCTCTGCTGAGGATCGATTTAAATCTATTTCCGAAGCCTATGACGTCCTTGGCGATCCCAGGAAGCGAAAAATTTACGACCAGTATGGGTATTACTCGGACCAAATTCCCCCGGACGGATCTTTTTCATCAGGGCGAGGTTCTGCAGGGTCCGATTTTTCTGGGTTCGATTTCTCGGGGGTTGGCTACTCTGGGCCTGGCGGGGTGACCGAAGCTAGTCAAGGTTTTGGGTCATCATTTCGGGACATTTTTTCCCAACTTTTTACTCGAGATGCAGTGGGTGAATCTCCATCGGCCACCTCTCGC
>CAZSDV010000049.1:327-5878 GCA_964605715.1 uncultured Acidobacteriota bacterium | reverse complement strand
TCTCGCTCCGGGACAGATATTGAGCATCATTTGCGAATCGGATTTTGGAGGGCGATTCGAGGATCTAAGGTTCGGATTACTGTGGCTCACGAAGAGTCTTGCCCAAACTGCTTTGGGACCGGTTCTGGGACAGGAGGCCCTGTCCCTTGTCTCGAGTGTAGCGGAGTTGGAAAGGTAAGGCGGCCCGCAGGAGCTTTACGGTTTACTGTTTCTTGTCCTCAGTGTGGAGGGGTGGGTCGCTTGCCGCGAGGGTGCTCGAACTGCGGCAAGCGAGGTCGCATTGCAAAAACGGAAAGTTTTGACGTCCGGATTCCTGCAGGTGTGCAGACGGGTTCTAGAATTCGACTGCCACGAAAAGGGAATGGAGGGGTGCAAGGTGGTCGGCCGGGAGATCTTTATATAGTTACTGAGGTTGGCTCGCACCCGTACTTTGATCGACGGGGTGATAATATTTATTCTGCCGTTCCCGTTACCGTTACAGAGGCTGCCTTGGGAGCTAAGATTGAAGTCCTTACACTCGACGGGCGTGCTTCGCTCAGGGTCCCTCCTGGGACTCAAAGTGGACAAAAGTTTCGTCTTCGAGGAAAGGGTGCCCCCTCTTTACGTTCGAAGCAAAGAGGTGACCACTATGTGGAGGTTCAGGTGAAGGTTCCAAATGCTGCGGACGAGAGAACTCGGGAAATTTTGAGAGAATTGGGCCAGCTCCATCCGGAAAACCCTCGGAACGCACTGAACGACAAGGATTGAGCTTAGGGCTCTTAGGAGTACCTATCACCCTCAAGTTAAGCTCCCGTGAACATCATTTGGGGGATGCATTTGTAATGTTAGTGATCTTATGGCCAGTTCTGGGATAGGGGTTCCATGCCACCAAGAAAGAAAGGAAGAAAAGCAAAGCGTAAAAGCGGCTATATGATCAGTTCGGTTTCTGAAATGTATGGTATCCATCCACAGACGCTACGGCTCTATGAAAGGGAAGGTCTTTTGCGTCCCTCACGTAGTGAAGGTAATACTCGGCTCTATACTCAGGATGACCTGGAGCGCTTGGAGACAATTCTAAACCTCACTAGGGAGTTGGGCGTGAACTTAGCTGGAATTGAGATTATCCTGAACATGCGGGAGAAAATGGGTGACATGCAGAGGGAGATGCAATCCTTTGTGGAGTATGTTCAAAGGGAGCTTCTGGAACGTGGCACCCAGGCGAGTTCTCGCATCGAAAATGCGTTAGTCCCAGTTCCCCGTGTGCGAGGCCTTCGGGTGAAGGGACCTCAGAAGTAGTCTAGGTGGGATGTTGCTTTTGTCTTCTCAGTTGATAGCGGTTTCGTCTTGCGCAGACAGTGAAGATCCCGGTAAAATCCCCCTAAGGCTCATTTGTAATCGTTTATGGTTTCCATCATGCAACCTTCTTGTCTGAAGTGTGAAGGCACCGGCTGGCGGCCCGTAGAATCAGACGGCGTTCGACGGGTGCGGCGCTGTGAATGCTATTCGGCGGACCGTTCGGGGCGCCTGATGCGTGCTGCCCATATTCCTCGCCGCTATGAACACTGCTGTCTTGATAATTTCGACAAAAAGAATGAGAATCTCACTCGAGCGAGAATTTTAGCAGAAGGTTTCACTGAGGAGTATCCGCTTGATTATGGCCTGTTGTTTGTTGGTCCAAATGGTGTAGGAAAAACACATCTGGCGGTTAGCGTGCTTCGCCAGCTTTCTGTAACTAAGGGTATCGAGTGTCTTTTCTACGATTTTCACCAGCTACTTGACGATATCCAGAAGACGTACGACTCAGTTTCTCAATCCTCTAAGTTTAGTGTCCTTGGGCCAGTCCATGAGGTTGAGGTGCTCTTACTGGATGAGCTTTCAGCCGTCCGGCCAACCGACTGGGTGCGGGATACCCTTGCTCATATCATAAACTCGCGTTACAACGAAAAGAAGGTCACTTTAGTTACGACCACCTTGGCTCTGGAAGCAGAACAAGCCAGTAAGTCTTCTAATCCACGCTCCCCATCGGGAGAAGAGATGGTAAGCTTTGAGAAATCGCTGGCGCAACTTGGGCCTACACTTTGTTCTCGCCTTCATGAAATGTGCCGCATTGTTGAGATGGAGGGTCCCGACTATCGCAAGGGTAGTAAACAGGCATCATTCCGACCACAGAGAAGCTGGCTGAAGGGCGTGCCACATTAAATTTGGTCACTACTCACAGCAGATTACAGCTCACCTTTCCTTGCCTGCGTAAGAGGAATTTTTATGATTAAGCTCCCATCCCTGCACCGATTGAGTCGCGCGGCACCTTCAGTGCCGGGGATTACTGATCTTCCCGCCGAGATTCGCAATACCCTTAAGAAAGCTGAGCTCAATCAAGTTCGGCTTGCCAAGCAGCGAATTGCAGTGACGGTGGGAAGTCGCGGTATTGCGAGCTTACAGGTAGCCATCCGGACCCTTTGCGACTGGTTAAAGGAAGAAGGTGCCCAGCCATTCATAATTCCTGCTATGGGCAGTCATGGTGGCGCAACCGACAAAGGCCAGCAACAGGTTCTCGAAGACTACGGTATTACTGAAGGTTCAATGGGCGTTCCAGTTCATTCTTCCATGAAGACAGTTTCTATAGGAAGTACTCCGGATGGATGTGAAGTTTTCATGAATCAACTGGCGCATGAAGCCGACGGAATTTTTGTCTTCAACCGGATTAAGCCGCACACTAATTTCAGCGGCGGTATTGAAAGTGGCTGGCTGAAAATAATGACGGTTGGGATGGGAAAGAAAGACGGCGCTACGGTGGTTCATCGAGGTGCGAAGCTCCATGGATACGAATCAGTGATCCGCAATATGGGTCAGGTGGTGCTCGATAGCGGGCGAATCGTTGGTGCACTGGGAGTAGTTGAAAATGAGGACCAGCAGGTTGCCGCCGTTCGGGCTGCGCCCCCTGATCGTTTGGTGGCAGTGGAAGAAGAGGCTCAGAAACTTTCCAAGAAACTGCACAGCCGGTTGCCATTTCGAAAAATTAGACTTTTGATCGTTGATGAGATAGGGAAGGATATTAGTGGGTCAGGTATGGACTGCAAGGTGATTGGCCGGGGCCTTCCTTTCGATCCAGCCTTAATGCCGGAGATTAAACTAATCTATGTTCGCGACTTAACATCTGCAAGTGAAGGGAATGGAATTGGTGTTGGACTGGCCGATCTTATGCACGAACAGCTCTATCAGAAGTTAGATCTCCATAAGGTGTACGTTAATGCAAAGACGGCCCTTGAACCCTCTGCTGGTCGTTTACCGATGTACTTTTCCTCTGACTCGCATGCAATTGAATTTGCCTTGGGTGCAATGGGTAGTATTTCTGTCGAGCGGGAAGCTATTGTTTGGATCAAGAACACACTAATGTTACGGGAAATGTTGGTTTCACCAGAAGTTCTACCGGAGCTTGACCCTAAAGCAGGCTATCAGGAAATCTCTTCCCCTCTGCTACCACTTTTTAGTGATGAAGGAAACCTGAATGCTTCCTGGAACGGAAGCGAATCTACTTCCTGAGAAGCTCAGGTATTTTTTCCTCACTGGAAAATTTTTTACATTGGCTGATTTCGCTTGGCATCCCACCGAATAATTTTCCCTTTAAGGAATGACATATTCGCCAGATGTGGGCCCCGGACTGCCTCGTGCCCAATTACAACTGGCGCATTTGGCTGTTTGCGACTACGCATACAGTCGATGAAATTTTGCATGTGAGGAAACGTCCCGTCCTGGATTGATTTCATTTGGATCACAGGTTTTCGGTTTGTTGATAAAACCTCTGCTCGAATGATTGGGGAAGGGATATCGCGCGTACCTTCCTCATAGACAGCCAATCCCGAGCGATTGATTTCCAGTGTTCCTAGTGTGCCACGCAATGTGATTCGATGACCCTCATGGTTTGTGATATAAGATTGCGAGTAGTTAACTGAAAAACCTTCCGGATAGTCGATTGCCGCGGTAACGGTTTCGGGCCACTCCCAATGCCTAAGTTGGTAGTTGCCACCCAATGCTATGGCTGAAATTGGCGTGGCAGCTTCCATGTACCATTGCACCACGTCGATTAAGTGAGTTAGTAGGTCTGTGAGTCCTCCTCCTCCGGAGGCCCGGAAGTGGCGCCACTGCTTGAAACGAGCTATCTCATATTTCTGTTTTTGATTCGGGCCCAGCCATCTATCCCAGTCAAGGCCCGGTGGCTTGGGGGCTGCAAGATCTAGGTGTTTCGTTCTCGGGTACATGTTCTGATACCACCAGGTGTTAGCCATTGTAATTTTACCCAAGTGTCCTGACTTTACGATTTCACTGCCTCGGATAAATAGATCCCAGCTTCGCTGTTGCATCCCAATCTGAACAATACAGCTGGACTCTTTCACGGCATCGATGATTTTCGGACCCTCTTCCAGTTTATGCGTCATGGGTTTTTCGCAGTACACATCTTTTCCTGCCTTCACACTGTTGATGATCATCGGCGCATGCCAGTGGTCTGGCGTGCCTATGATTACACCATCGAGATTTTTCGAATCAAGCAATCGCCGATAGTCGGTGAACGTTGCTGGGTCGCCACTAGCCAGGTCGTGGGCTTTCTTAAGGTTTTCACTGTAGACGTCGCAAATGGCGACCAATTTAACGTTTGGGATGGATTGCGCTGCTCGCATAAGGCCCCGCCCCCGCGAGCCGGGACCAATGACACCTAACCGGATGCGGTCATTGGCTCCCAGAATTGGAGCTGATGCTCGCGCTACTGCTACTCCAGCTCCTACAGCTATGGCCCCTTTGGTTGCCTTTGAGACAAATTCTCTTCGCGTCATACTCATATTTTTTGCCATAAACACACCTCAGATCAGATCTCAATTTATTTCAGGATTTTCTATGTGGGGGTGCTATCTTTTCCTTCCGCTGGGTGCAGTAACCATGTAGGACAGTTAGATTGTCAATTCTTTCTGTCCACTTAATTATTCTCAGCTCGTCCGCTTAGCCAAGAGGTTCCCCGAACTGGTTTGAAAATTTCTTGAATGTCACTCAGCAATTCCTTGTCGATAGGAGCATTAAAAATTGATAGATTTTTTTCAAGTTGTTCCACACTTTCAATTCCTGAAAGTGTGGAAGCTACCATATCATTGGTTAGAGCGAACTGCATGCCAATAAAGCTTAGCTCGGTTCCTCGACTATGGCAAAGATCTGCTGCTTTTCTGGCTGCATCTTTTAATTCCTGTGGTGCTGGATGCCATTCGGCGGGAGGGTAATTAGTGAGCAACCCTAAGGCTAAAGGTGAAGCGTTGATTAACCCCAACCCTTTGGACTTGACCGAAGGCCCAAGTTTATCCACAAGTGATGTGTTGTAGAGACAGTAATGACAGTAGCTTAAAACAAAATCTACTTCCACCTTGCTGAAAAGGTCTGTGAGAGCCCTAAGAGGATATCCCGAGAAGCCAATGAACCGACATTTCCCTTGCTCTTTTAATTTAATCATGGCGGGAATGGTTTCTGCAGCTATTTGACTGAGATCGCCGAATTCTACGTCATGAGCGATAAGTAGGTCAACATAGTCGGTTTT
>CAZSDV010000049.1:0-317 GCA_964605715.1 uncultured Acidobacteriota bacterium | reverse complement strand
GGAGACTTTCTTCGACGCTTACTGGGACCTGCTCGGCTGAAAAGTCAAATTGGTTGGAGTCGTAACGGCCAAGCTTAGTGGAAAGGACGACTTGATTCCTATGGCCTTGGAGTGCTTCTCCCATCACAGTCTCCCCTCGCCTGATTCCGTAGAAGGGGGCGGTATCAAAATAGTTTATTCCAAGCTCAATGGCGGCCTGGGCAGCCCGCTTCCCTTCCTCTTCGTTAATTTTACGGAACACGCTCCCGAGTGTTGCACCTCCGAACCCTACTACAGATAGATCCAGGCCAGTCTTGCCAAGCTTTCGGTATTCCATG
>CAZSDV010000048.1:8299-16586 GCA_964605715.1 uncultured Acidobacteriota bacterium | reverse complement strand
CTTTGGTAAACACGGTTGCCTGTAACCCGGTAAGAAAAAAATACTTATATTGGATTTAGAAGCTCTGTTTTAGAAAATATAAAAGTTAAAGAGGGTTCTAGAATTATGCCAACCACAGTAGTATCCAAAAACATTACAAGTAAGAAAGCAATAGTTTTTGGAACACCCTCTAGGTTGATAGGATTTGAGAAATATTAGATACAAGAATATAACTTATTATGTTATGAAAAAAAAAAATAAAGATTATTACTTTAAAATAATTGATAAAATTGAAAAAATTAGAGGAAAAAATAATATTAATTGGATGAATATTTTAAGACTCTCTTTCGATAAAGCTCCTGAGAGGACTGCAATTATATTATCTAAAATTTATAGAGACGATAAAAGGATAAGTTCACTTGCAAAAAAACTTACAAAAAAATGATATTTTTAAAATTGGGAAGAAAGTTATAAATAAAGGTAAAACTTTTATCGTAGCTGAAATTTCAAGCAATTATAATAATTCATTTAGAAGAACTAAGAAATTAATTTTGAGTGAAAAATCTTTATTGTTGTAGATTTTCTGTTTTTGAGTAAAAGCGAGACCCTTATTGATTTACTTTTAATGAGTGAGAACGTACGGCCCTAGATAAAAAATTAAGGAAGGGAGGGGTGAGCGACGGGACTCGAACCCGCGACATCCAGAACCACAATCTGGAGCTCTACCAACTGAGCTACGCTCACCATAAAAGCGTAAATAGCAGGCTCCGATCGGCTTGGAATGTGGTGTGCACGAAGCGCGCGTCACGCTATCGCTACCCTTTTTAGCACCCACTCAAACAGCATGTCAACTGAAGCCAAGAAGTAATCCTCCACTCACCATACCACTTGCCGATGAAATATTGGCATAGAAGGAGGAATCTGCCGTGAGATCGGGTCATTAAAACTCTAAGGTACTGAAAGCCTCTTGCTAGACAAGGCCGTAGAGCATAAAATCCTAAGCAGCGAGAAGGTAGTTAGTTTAAGCTCGGGGAGAAAATATGCCTGGTGTTCCTTGGTGGACTGTATTCGTTGGGCTCACAGAAGCTGCTAAGTTAGCTCGTGAATACAGGCAGCGCAAAATGGGTAGCAAGCGGCCAGAAAACAGGCCCTCTTCCTCCCCTACACTTGACCCAGATACGCCCTTACGGCCTGGGGAAATCCACCAGATCAGAGGGAGGCTCCAACAACTAGAATCGCTACGTGAAGACGACAACCAACTCACCGCCCAACTTGGTGAGCAGCTTCAGAATCTGGCAAGTCTACTTCAGCGAGTTCACTTTCAATTGCGCGCCAGCCTTATCCTAAGTGTTCTCGCCCTTGTCTTAGCCTTAGGAGTATTGATCTGGCTTTTAATTTAGAAGGTAACCGTTAACCCGGCAAGAGCACCGAGCCTCAATGGTGGTCAGTATCACGTATCAAGCAAGACTTACTTCTCCCAATGCTTTTCAGGTCCCAAGGAGCAACTAGCTACCGCCGTATTCGGATCGTGAAGCCATTGCTAATTTAGGCTTCACGTTTCTCTTCCAATCCTCCAGGAAGGGACCAGAAATTCGGTCGGCCCGGGCTCGCAGTAAAACCATTTTTTCCTCAGAAAAAGATTTGAACCGCTGGGAAATACGAACGTCATCTTCCAGTTGACCTGTGGTCGTACAACCAATAGCTGTACAGTGAATGGGGAGACTCAATACATAGCTAAGACAATCAGCTGCACTAAATGACTGCAAGAGCTTAGCGTTACAGAAATTCTTCATCCCTTGAATTCCCATTCCGCGCTTAACAGCCACTGGCAAAACTCTCTTTTCAAAACTCAGGTAACCGTGATCTGCAATGCTGAGTGGCATCAAGATCGAATCGTACTTATCGTAAGCTCGAAGCATCGCCAGATGAACTTCTGGGTCACGATGTCCAGTAAAACCTATAAACCGGCACTTTCCAGCTTTCTTGGCAGCCTCAAAAGCTTCTATAGCTCCACCTGGTCTAAATATCTGCTCAACCTCTTCCATCTCATCTACGCTGTGTATTTGCCAAAGATCCACGTAATCAGTGCGTAGGCGCCTTAAAGAAAGATTCAATTCAGCCATAGCCCCTTTTCTAGAACGTTGTGTTGATTTGGTAGTAATAAAAACATCTTTTCTGAAGGGTGGCAGAACCATCCCATACACTTCTTCGGAGTGCCCATCCCAATAGCTATGCGCGTTGTCAAAGTAATTGATTCCTAGGTCATACGCACGCAACACTAAGGCCTTAGCGGCTTCCTCAGAGATTAGCGGAAATCGGCCTCCCGCTTGACCAATGACGGTTAGACTCTCGCCAGTTTTTCCAAAACTACGCTTTGGAATGTCACCTGGCTTAACTAGGTCCTCTTTGCGGGTTCCCTTTCCTGCTTGTGCCCATCCTGAAATTGCTCCCAGGGTCAATCCACCAATAAATGATCTACGTTGCATAACTTGCCCACCCCCTCAGAAGTCTCTGGCATTTGCAGTGGGATTATAACGCACTCACCACCGAAGAAGAAAGGTTGCTTCGAAAAAGAAAATAGGCACAAAAGAACTAACGATAATAACCATCACTTCAGAAACTTCTAGATAAAACGACTCAAAAATGACAAGGAGTGCGCCATCCTTAGTTATGAAAAGGGGAATGCCATTAACAAACTCAAAAGCTGAGAATCATGATGTCAACGATCAAGGTGGTGGTTCAGAAATATAAAACCTGAGAATTAAACCCTTGAGAAGTGATCACTAGTATCGCAAATCCTCTCACCATCGCCAACAGTTAAACACCAAAAGATGGTTGACGAAAAGAGCCTAGTACAGTAAGGTTGCAGCTGTCCAAAAGGCAAAGATAAACCGCCTACAGATAGGTGTTTAAATTAATCCTACGGGTACTTGGGGCCTCACGCGACTATTGAATTGGTTTTCGGAGGGCAAGACAGGATAGTCCTCTGAAAATTGATCTCAAAGTATCCTCTTGGGGGTAGTTAATGGCAGATGAACTGAGCTTAGAAACAGCAGAAAAAGTAGTTATTGCAGCAAAAAATAAATCAACAGAACTTGGCACCCGTATGGATATTGCCGTAGTAGATGCGGGAGGAAATCTGAAAGCTTTTGCGAGAATGGACGGTGCTTGGCTGGGTAGCATCGACATCGCAATTCGCAAGGCGCGCACAGCACGATCCTTTGACATGAACACAGGAGAAATTGGGAAGTTGTCCCAACCGGGCGGGCCTCTATTTGGGATCGAACACAGCAATGGGGGATTGATTACCTTCCCAGGTGGCGTGCCCTTAAAAAGTAACGATGGAGAAATCGTAGGCGCAATTGGCGTCAGTGGAAGTACGGTCGAAGACGACCATGCCGCTGCTGCGGCAGGCGCAGCTGCAGATGGTTGAGAGAGCATCTGACCTCCACAGAAATAAATTGATTTAGTCCGGGAAGGAAAGGTTGGTTCATTCCAGCAGGGAGGAGTAATCCATGGCAGATAATCAAGGGGTTGTCTATATGGAGCCCGGTAAGGTGGATGTCCAGGGCATAGACTACCCTAAGCTCGCTTTAGGAGATAGAAAGTGTGAGCATGGGGTAATACTCAAAGTGGTTTCCACTAACATTTGTGGAAGTGACCAGCATATGGTCAGAGGACGCACGACAGCGCCCGCAGGGCTGGTCCTAGGTCACGAGATTACTGGAGAGGTAATCGAGGCTGGGAAGGATGTGGAATTCATCAAGCTAGGGGACCTAGTCTCAGTTCCATTCAACATTGCTTGTGGCCGGTGTCGGAATTGCAAGGAACGTGCCACGGGAGTCTGTCTGAACGTAAACCCCGCCCGGCCCGGTGCGGCCTACGGCTATGTGGATATGGGAGGATGGATTGGAGGACAAGCCAGCTATGTAATGGTTCCTTATGCCGATTTCAATCTCCTGAAATTTCCTGATAAAGCCCAAGCGTTAGAGAAAATTCAGGATCTCACCTGTTTGTCCGACATTTTGCCAACAGGCTATCATGGGGCGGTAAGTGCTGGTGTCGGACCTGGCTCCATCGCCTACATTGCTGGAGGAGGCCCAGTTGGCTTGGCTTCTGCAGCCTCTTGTCACCTTTTAGGGGCCGCCTGCGTGATTGTGGGTGACTTAATTCCAGAGCGTTTGGCTCAAGCCAAGAGCTTTGGCTGCGAGACAGTTGATGTATCGGCAAGCGCGACCGTTGGCGAGCAAATCGAAGCAATCGTAGGAATACCGGAAGTAGACTCTGCTGTCGACTGCGTAGGTTTCGAAGCGCGTGGTCATGGTCAAGACGCCAAGCAAGAAGTACCTGCAGCTGTACTAAATTCACTAATGACTATTACCCGGGCCGGTGGAGCTATAGGCATACCAGGGCTCTATGTGACCGGAGACCCAGGTGGCGTTGACGAAAATGCCAAAGTGGGCAACCTAGGCATACGTATTGGTCTCGGTTGGGCAAAGTCCCACCACTTCGTCACAGGACAATGTCCAGTGTTGAAATACCATCGACAGCTGATGCAAGCGATTCTCCACGATAAAATTAAGATCGCTAAAGCTGTCAATGTCCAGGTTATTTCACTGGATGAAGCTCCTCAGGGATACAAGGACTTTGATCAAGGAGCGGCTAAAAAGTTCGTACTGGATCCCCACGGAAGCATTGCCTGAAAATAATCGAACCCACGCCCGCAAGATTAAAGTTCCTCGGGCGTGGGTTATCTTTATTTTGGTAAGGAAAGATTTCTCGCTGGATTACAACTCCAATTCAGCTTGGATAGAACCAAATAAACACAACAAAAAATACAAGCAATCCATTAAATCAACGCATTACAGGAACACTCTAAACTCACCTCTTGGCTTGACTTTTCCCATGCTATAAGGACATCATTTCCACAGATACCCCTCTCAAGGAGCAATTCCATGGCTGAGCCAGCTTTGAAGTGGCCCGGGATCAAGAACCGATTGTTAGTACTCATTGTATTTGCTTTACTTCTTCCGTTCACACCGTCCAAAGGAGAAGAGGAGCCGATGAGACCAACTATGGAATCAGTTCGGCAAAGTATTACGGGATACATCCTGGGCGATATTAAACTCAAAGGTGGATTTTTCCTTTATGACTCCAATTTGATGAGGGTGGTGGGAATGAGATTTGAGCGGGTCCATAAAAGCATAACCCGTACCAACCAGGGCCAATTTATCGCCTGCGTAGACATGCGGGACGTGAGGGGATCGCTATACGATTTAGACCTCCACATGCGGGAAACCGACGAAGGATTAAAGCTTGCTAAACTCGTTATTCACAAGGTGAACGGAAAAGAACGATGAAGGTCGCTAGCTAATGATTGTAGCTTGACTCTTTGGCACTTTCTTAAAGGGTTTGTGATGAAGAAATCCTCCCATGAGGCGCACCCAAAACCATCTACGCAGGAAATGTGTGAACGGTTCGATCTAATCTATACAGGTGCAATTTCGGACGTGTTGGATGAGATGAATTACCACGATCAAGTATTGCCTGCTTCGATCCAAGCACTGGATCCCAAGCTGCGCGTCTCCGGAATCGCAATGCCAGTCCAAGGGGAGCCCGCCCTCAATTTAGACCGGGATGACTACTTTCTACCTTTTTTAGAAATGCTAGGTGAACTCAAGCCTGGACACGTTATCGTTTCCCAACCCAATGATTCTCTTACAGCACACCTAGGTGAACTCATCGCCGAGACGGCACAGCTTCTGGGAGCACGTGGCGCAGTCGTTGATGGAGGTTCTCGTGACATTGATTACATCTTGAAACTCAAATTTCCTGTTTTTTGTCGCTATCGCACCCCACTAGATATTGCGGGACGATGGAAACTTAAAAGTTACGGCAATCCTGTGCAAATCGGTCGGGTAACTGTCCAATTGGGTGACTTTGTTGTTGGCGATAAAGATGGGGTGCTGATAATCCCACAGGAAATTACCCACAGGGTACTACTCAAGTCTGAAGAGGTTGTCTCGACGGAAGATTTAGTTCGAAAAGCAATCCTACAAGGAATTCACCCCGTCGAAGCCTATAAACGCTACGGGCGCTTCTGAGGAGAAACCCTGACAATCCATTGTTAAAATAAAATACATTTCAATAAGTACTGTATCAATGCTGTTAAAACAATCACGAACATGCCACCAATACAGAATAAATTCTTGAGGCTAAACTTAATAAAGTAGACTTGGCACGAGAAAACGACTGGCGTATGATTATGCGTAGGAGTAAGGCCTAAAATTTGAAATTATATCTTCAAGGAACCAAAGGGGGGCCGCATGCCCAAAAAACCTAAGATAACAAGGCGGGACTTCATCAAAAAAAGCACTAAGAATGGAGCTGGGCTCGCCGCTCTGGGGGGAATCAGCTTTATCACTCAACGGGAAAAGGTCTTTGGTGCGAGTGACCGTATCCGCGTAGCGGTTGTCGGAATCCGCGGTCAAGGATGGAGTCATATTCACCAGTACGCAAAAATATCTAATGTTGAAGTCGCCGGCATCTGCGACGTTGATGAAAACGTAATTAAACAACGCCTTAAAGACATGAAGGGGCAAGGGATTTCTGAGCCGAAAACTTTTACAGAGTTTCGGAAGGTTTTGGAAGACAAGACGATAGATGCTGTGTCAATTGCCACACCCAACCACTGGCATTCGTTGATGGGAATTTGGGCAATCCAGGCAGGAAAAGATGTTTACATCGAAAAACCTTGTTCTCACAAGTGGTGGGAAGGGAGGCAACTTGTCCGTGCTGTTCAAGGGTCTGATCGAATTGTTTCCCATGGAACACAAATTCGCGCGAGCGAAGGAGTTTCTGAAGCCATAGAAAAAATTAAAGAGGGCGTAATTGGTGACGTCTATCTTGCCCGTGGCCTATGTTACAAATGGCGAGATACCATTGGACGTAAGGGACCTGAGGATGTTCCAGCAGGAGTCAACTACGATCTTTGGACTGGGCCGGCCCCAATGAAACCTTTCACCCAGAATCGCTTTCATTACAACTGGCACTGGATATGGGACACAGGAAATGGAGACCTAGGTAATCAAGGAATCCATCAGGTGGATCTCGCCCGCTGGGGACTGGGTGTTGGATACCCCAATAAAGTGTCTGCCATTGGCGGACACTTCATGTTCGATGACGACCAGGAAACACCGAATACATTGAATTGTGCTTTTCAATTTGACTTACCTAATGGAAAGCGAAAGATACTGGAATTTGAGGTGCGTCACTGGATTAGTAATTCAGAGAGTAGGATCGGCAGGCCAGAATTTGGAGGTGGAAAAGAGGTGCCATTCGTCGGAGCTGCTGGAACCAAGGAGCAAAAACGGGCACCAAACTCAATCGGTAACTTATACTACGGTTCAAACGGCCGTATGGTCATCAACGGTTACGATTCATACAGAACTTGGATTGGCCCGGAACAGGAAGCTGGGCCCTCAGGAAAAGGTGGCGGAAATCTGCATTCTAACTTCATCGACTGTGTTCGTAGTCGCAAGCAGGAAAACCTAAGGTCGCCAATTGAGGAGGGGCACATTTCTTGCACGTTGGTTCACCTAGCAAACACCTCCTACCGGCTGGGTCGAACGCTAAACTTCAATCCGTTAACTCAAGAGGTGATTGGGGACGACGCCGCAAATCGCATGTTGCGTGGACAGTACCGCGCTCCATATGTCGTTCCTGAGAAACTGTAGCAGGGTTATTAAGGCATAGAGAGAAGCAAGCAGACTGATTTAACCTTGAGGGCTATCCTGGTTAAGGGCGGTGAGATAAACATCCCATCTCCACCTGGAATATTTAGAGCCTGCCCAAGCCCTGTATTTATTTTTGTTGGCACTCGAATCTGGTCTTTTTTTGATGTAGACTGGGGCCCCGAAGCGACTAAATGAAAGGGCTTCATGGCCCGATTTAGGGGATCATTACAGATAAACTATAAATTTTTACACTCAAATTTAAGGTGCAGCACAAGGAGGGTCCATGAGGAAAAATAGATCTCGCGGTTCGCTGGGTCGCCGTAAGTTTCTTGGTTTGGCCGGCATGGTACCAGCAGGACTGGCTATTAGTTCGCTAGCTGGCCGTTCAGCCTTCGGGCTAAGCGCTGAAGTGCCACTTCCTGAAGGAGCATTTGAGCTTTCTACTCAGGAACACCATGGAGAGGTCACAGAGCAATTATCGATGCCTCCTTCATGGGACACAAAAGTTTACAACATGGCGGGCCACGGCTCACCGGTCCTATCTGGAAAAGAAATTCAAGCAAGGCTGCGCC
>CAZSDV010000048.1:0-8289 GCA_964605715.1 uncultured Acidobacteriota bacterium | reverse complement strand
TAGCCTTCATGGAAGAGACCGACATGGCCCTGGTGGGTGATTCCGCGCAGGACGAAAACCCTAATATGAAAAAGAAAGGGCTGGATATAGCGCCCCACAGAAAGAGAATGGTGGATGAGGATCTGGAAAAGAAATTCAAGGAAGGCTGCGCCGGCCGATCGGCACCCAAACACTACGAGAGCTGGCTGTCGGAAAAAAGAATGCGATTATCACATTTGATGATCTGACAAGACCCACACCAACAAATCAAATCCTTCCTCACGTTATTGAAGAGTTAAAAGCTGGAGGGATCCCCGAAGACCGCATTGTCCTGTTAACCTCCTACGGATCCCACCGGCCGATGGACCAGTCAGAGGCCGAACGTAAGGTAGGTAAGGAGCTCGCTAACCGTTTTATCTGGCTCAATCACAACATTTGGGGGCAGCTAAAAGATATCGGACGGACAAAGCTTGGAAACCATATCAAGATCAACCCTCATTTTGCCCGCGCCGACTTGCGCGTAACAATCAGCGGTGTCAAGGTTCACCCCCTGGCTGGCTACGGTGGTGGTGGTAAGGCTATATTACCCGGTATCGCCTGGTCAGAAAGCATCGACTACTTCCATCGAACAATTGGGGGTGTCGGTGAAAACAAAAATGAGACAACCGGGCCTGCGAAAATATACAAGAATGAGTGCCGCAAAGACATGGACGAGGCTGGGCGCTTAGCCAGTGTAGATTTTAGCGTACAGACTATCTACAATGGATCGCGACAAGTGGTAGATGTCTTTGCCGGCGACATCGTGGATGCTTATCGTACCGCTTGCCACAAGGCAAACAGGCACTTCCGCACTAAAGTCGCTCGTAATGCGGATGTGGTCGTGGTAAACGGCTTCCCTCAAAACGCACAACCGTTCAACGGCATGCATTGGGCACGTCGTTGCCTGCGCGACGGCGGGTCAGTGGTACTTGTCACTCAATATTCACCAGGCATCGAGTCACTCCACTACATGCGGGACCGATGGAATTATGAGCCTTCACTACTATGGGATGCCAAGATCGGGCGTGGTCCCCTTGAGTATGCAGGACAATTCATTATCTATTCAGGAACCATGCCCGCCCGCGACCGGGGCTTCTTTCCTTCCGGCACCCATTTCGAAAACCGCTGGGAAGATGTGGTTGCGAGACTTCAGAAAACACACCGAAGAGATTCAAGCGTTGCTGTCTATCCACACGGACCACTTCAGCATCCTCCGATAGAAATAGATGGTAGCTTAACTTAAGGGGTCCTAGAGCAGCTCCAATCAGATGGCAACGTTGGATTGGTCTTCCTTTCATCACTGAAGTCAGATAAGCTCGGCACGGAGAGCCTTGATGTCCAATCATTTAGGTCGTAGAGAGTTCATCGGAAGCGTGGTTGCAGGTTTGCTTTCAAGGCCGTTCCTGACTTCAACGTCTCCCACTTACCCAACTGAGCACGCCAAAGTTCACTTAGCATTTCACGCTCCCCTTTCCATGCCAAACGCCTTGGCCGCCTCGCCTGATGGCCTGTGGGTGGTCGACCATACCGATGTGGCCTTCCTTGTTGACTGGAAGGATGGCTCCATCCTTCGTATCCTCAGTACCGGTTCTTCAAATACGAGCGGTGCAACCTTCGGTGGTGGCTTTCTCTGGCTCGGGGCAAATGGAAAGGCATTGGGCAGACCTCCAAGAAAAACAGACTGGAATTCAGGACAAATTCTGAAGGTTGATCCCATAACAGGGAAAACCGTTAGCCACTGGCCCCTACCGAATGGCGGGGGAACGCATGGTCTAGAGGTGGTCAATGGTAGCCGATGGGTAACTGATTTCGTAAAGATGCAATTATCGCAAGTTGACCCAACCAGCTTCCAGGTGCTTCACAGCATCCCACTCACACTACCCAGGGCACATGGACTCGCCTGGGATAATGGATCCCTGTGGTGCATTCATACAAGTGACAGAGTAATCAACAAAATGGATGCAAGAACTGGGCGCATCCTGAAGCAGCTGATCCTCTCGAAGAGTGATCCAGACCCTCATGGAATGACTCTTTATCAAGGAAATCTTTATTATTCTGATTCAGGGATTGCGGGCCATGGCGTATCCAATGAAAGCCCTGGGGCAGGAGGTATATACAGAATCGAAGGGGTATAGGAAAGTCCTCATCCTGACTCAGCCTAAAGGGCCCACATCTACCAACCCAATAAAAGTAAAAAGGTCAAACAAGAAAACCTCTCACCGGTGATTCAGGCTAACAGAGTCTCCACCACATCCATCATCAATTAGGTGAATCAGATTCAGTTTAACCAAGGGTAAAAGAAAAAATGAGACATAAACTCTTCTTTTTAAAGGGTAATGGCACAATGGCAGCATCTTTTCAGTTGGGATTTGTAATTCTCTCTAGTATTACTGTAATTTTTCTATTGGGAATTAGAGCAGCCTCACAAACCGACATAACCGATCCAGCAAAAAATAACCTACCAAATCCCAATCCAATAGTGAAAAAATCATGGGGGCCGCTACCTGAAGGCAGAAAGTGGGGTTCAACAGCAGGTGTAGATATTGGGCCTGATGGTAACATTTGGGCCTATGACCGGTGTGGTGCCGGCGGGGGTTCTTATGCCCTTACAGATGGCTGTAATACTTCGAGCGTCCCACCAATCCTTAAATTTAATCACTCAACGGGTAGAGTTCTTGCTAACTTTGGCGAAGGAATATTTGTCCTTCCACATGGACTCCATGTTGACCAGGAAGGCAATGTCTGGGTAACTGATTCACGAGGTAACAAAGAAAAGACAAAAGGCCACCAGGTAATCAAGTTCAGTCCGGACGGAAAGGTGTTAATGAAGCTCGGAAAAGCAGGGATAGCAAAGAACGGACCAAATACTTTTAATAAACCGTGTGATGTAATTACAGCCCCAAATGGTGATATTTTCGTCGCGGACGGGCATGACGGGCAAAAAAATAATCCTCCTCCCGGTTCAACCGGGCGAATCATTAAATTTACAAAGGAAGGAAAATACATTAAAGAATGGGGGAAAATTGGCACAAAACCCGGAGAGTTTCGCACACCCCACGCTCTGGCATTCGACTCTCGGGGTCGCCTTTTTGTGGCAGATCGAGGCAATAATCGCATCCAAATTTTCGATCAGGAAGGAAATTTCATTGACATGGTTGAGCAGTTCGGGCGCGTGAGCGGCTTGTTCATTGATGCCCACGATGCCTTATATGCGATCGACTCAGAATCAAATCCTACCCGCCACCCTGGATGGAAAACTGGCATTCGAATCGGAAATACTACGATAGATAAGGTCACGGCATTCATTCCACCACACAAATCACCTCAAGGAATGCAAGGAGTCGCAGGTGAGGGTGTAGCCGTAGATCTCGAAGGCAATGTTTATGCGGCAGAAGGACCGGGCTCACGTCGAATCGCTGGTGGTGGATTAACGAAATACTTAAAGCGGTAAGACGCTTCAGGTTAGATCCCCAATAACCTTCAAAATGCAAACTGGCACTCCTTCAGGGCAATTCCTTAATCTTAATGTTCCGAAACTCTATTGGCTCACCATGGCCAAGAAAACCAACGTGTCCAGTCTTGCGAGCAAGTCCAGGGTGTCTCTTTAGAACCTCAAGGTCTTTCACTTTTCTCAAATCAGCATCAACAACCACTTGGCCATTAACTAGTACAGTTATGCGGTAGCCCTCAGCCCTGATCTCTTCCTCGTTCCACTCACCCACTTCTTCCAGATATCCTAACCTGGCAGGAAACACATCATAAATTGAACCGTGGTATTGGCTCGGTCTTAGTTTGCCTCGATACCGGTCAGACTGGTTGTCAAGAATCTGGATTTCCATACCTTGGTAGGCGGCATCGCCTTCAAGGGGTGCCCTAATTCCTACACCGTTATTACTACCTTCATGGAGACGGAACTCAAAACGGAAAACAAAATTTGCATACTCCTTCTCAGTGTAAAGATTCCCACCTCCGTCGCGTGGACAGACTAGAAGGCCATCTTTTACAACATATCCAGGGCCTTTTGCACGAATGAGCTGCCAACCGTCAAGGCTCTTACCATCGAAGAGTGAGACAAACCCATCGTCCATCGACCACACAGGAAGGGCGAAAACAATAATGACAAATAAAATTGAACCTCGAATTCTCAACAATTGCCCTATAGTCTTCATCTTTAGGAGGCATTCCATAAGAATATTGATCTCCGAATGTCATTTTTTAATTTACCTCTGTCAGCTAACCACGAATCTCGTTTGCCTCTGCATCCCAGGTGGCAATGGTTTTATTGAAGTATGCGTGATTGGCCAGGTGGCATCCCAAGGCTGCATGGTGCCCAAACGTGGCATCCTGCAACCATGCCTTGCGAGTTTTAACTGAAACAAAAAAGCGATTCAGGTGTTCACGAACATCACTATACCCTGGCGGAGCAACGTAGGTCTGGGTCCCAGTGGCCACCTTACCTTCGCCCACCTTTGCATCGTTGTCTTCGTGCCACTTTCTAACATAGGCATTGCGCATGTCTCGAGGCCAACAATTACGACCAACGTAGCTCGGGCCATGATCCTTGCCATCCTGAGGTGAAAAGGTCAATTTACCGCCACCTAACTCCAAGATGCCCCCGGTGCCCAAAAACCGAAACGTTCTCGGGGTAGCTGACCCTTGACTGACTCGCATATAAAGCGGGAACTGAGGATATGTAAAGATAGTCGATAACGTATCTGGCACGTCACGGCCATCATCAAAACGGAAAATTCCACCGGTTGACTGGGCCCGGAAGGGTACTTCGTTCGTCCCAGTTATATAATGAATACTGGTGATCATATGAACAAATAGATCTCCAGCAACGCCGGTTCCATAATCCTTCCAGCAACGCCAGCGAGCCCAATGGAGGGCGTTAAAGGGGCGATACGGGACTTTACCCAGCCAATTTTTCCAATCAATCGTCCGAGGAGAAGCATCGGGTGGTACTGGGTACTGCCAAGCCCCACCTGGATTATTGCGCCCATGCGTGGCCTCAACTAGCGTAAGCCGGCCCAAGGCACCGGAGGAAATAATCTCCTTTGCTTTTTCAGAGATAACTGAACTCATTCCTTGGCTTCCAATCTGTACAATCCGTTTATTATTTTTTGCTGCAGCAATCATCTCGGCCCCTTCTTCAGGAACCTGGCTCATGGGCTTCTCACAATAGACATCCTTACCGGCCTCGCAGCAATCTTTAACTAATTGTGCATGAGAGTGGTCCGGCGTGGCAACGATCACAGCGTCCAATCCTGGACGAGCTAGCAACTCACGATAGTCTCTAGTGGTAAAGATGTTATTCCCGGCAATCTCTTTGGCTAATTCAATTCTGCCGGTGTAGGTCTCAGCTGCGCCAACGCATTCCACTCCAGGCAGACTCAGGGCTATTCGAAGAAGACTGCTTCCTTGCATACCCACTCCGATAATTCCCAATCCTATCCTGTCATTGGCAGCCATGGTCCTTGGCCCGGCCTCTGCCAATTGCGGCTTCAGGACCATGACAGAACCACCCAATCCAGCAGCGGTCGTGCGGATAAAACTCCGTCGTGAAATTCTCTTTTCTAACATGGCATCATCCCCCTAACTTAATAAGCTGAAACAATCTTTGACATTCCTTTTCATAAAGAAATTAATTCCATTACACTGAACGTCGTCTAATGAATACATAGATGGCAATTGGCAAGCTCCACATGGTACCCCCTGCGGCCCCCAGAAGGCCCACGATTGGAATTTCACTCAAGCTACCGCTTCCACCAAAGGTCGGACCGAGCACCGGAATAATTTCAGTAAGGCACGCAACTGGAATGAGAAGGCAGAGCCCAGGGCTGCGAAACCCTATTCTACCTGCAACATACCGCACTAAGAACGCGGATACCATGGGAACCGTGATGAGCACTACGAGAGAGGACCACCAAAAAAACATTGAACTGAAAACTTTGGTGACGGAACCAAGAAACAAACCCACTAGCATCCCTATAACAGCACTACATAAGACAATTTCTTTGGGTCGCATGTTCATTTACGGGTTTACTAGGATTTCTTTTTCCAAAATAACTATGTGTTCACCCCGACTGACCATTGCCACTAGAACATAGTCGTTGGTCTGGGCCTGGGTAACTTCCCTTTGCAGTGTTGAAGTACGACTCGTGGCAAGTAACTTGTACTGATACCGTTTTTCAATTTTCGGTGGAGCCTCGAGAATGGCCAAGATCTCAGATCCTCCTAATACCCCTTTTTTCGGGATCATTGTTCGGGGTAATAACCGAAAACCTTGTTGCGAGAAATAATTTAGCTCCTTCTCCATTGTGCTGGTACGGGCAGTCGCCAGCAATTTATATTTGAAGGTATCCGGCGGCTTTGCTGCCCGTTCGAGAAACAATGCCAACTCACTACCATTTGTAGGAGAACCTATCCGGACGACAAAACCCTGTTTGGCAGCTTCATCGAGCTCTTTTTGCATTGTAGAAGTTTTCGTGGTAGCAAGCAGCAGATAGCGCTGGCCTGATTCAATCTTAAATTTTTGTCCCTCAACAAAATGGGGGGAAATCAATAATATGGAAACAAAAATCGCCAGCTTTCTCCCATTCATTAAGAGCCCTTGGAGAAAATTACCTCCTAAGAAAATTCCAGTCGATTTCATCCCTTGTCTTCCGGACCCGACTCGTCAGGATCACTCCCTGAAGCATCAGAGGTAGCATCAACAGAAGAAGACTGATACCTCAAAATATCTTTCAGGCTAAGTAGTTGACCTCTTATTTCGGCAAGTTGGCCACGGATATCCCGTGTACCCTCTTCAACGGTCTTCTGGATCGCCTTTGCCGAAAAGAAAATTCCCACCACTGCAACAAACGTACACTGGAGGGCTAGAAAAATGAAAAATGCCCACCCTCCGCTCCAATAATCAATCGTCAGAAACTTATCCAGATCCATTCAGCTACCTCTCTTTCGCAATAAGAATTTTTTCGTTCAGTCAACAGCGCGTATGATGAGTTGCCTGAGTAGGAGTGAAAAGCGAGGAATTCCTGCAGCGTATGATTAATAGTATTTGCGACCCAGCCCGAACTCATTGCCTATTTGTACAACTCTACCATCGCGAAAGTGGACCTCAATAAACTTCGAACTGCTCACAAGGGCACCACTTTCATCCTTAAGGGAAGCTACAAGATCCTTTGTTTTTGCGTCAAAAACATCAGGCGTGTGAGCCCATGCGTATTGCCCATCCAGACTAAACGAAACCCATCCATGTCCTCCTTGCGATAACTCAACGTGACCCTTTGGCTCTGGGGGAGTCTTTGTGGCATCGAAAATAAACAATTTCTGGCCCTCTTGATCGCTGATCCATAATTCTGTTTCATCTGGATTGAGGGCAATGCCGTGCGTCCGGTGGGGTATCGGTTTATCGCCTGCGAAGACACGATGCAAGATTTTCCCTGTTTCAAGGTTAACAACATCGAAACCAACATGGTTGCCGAGACACACATACCCAATCTGGTTTTGGCTATCCAAGGTAAACGGAAAGATTCCACGTTCTCCTACATCCTTGATCTGCTGGATCATCTCATCCGTACTCGTATCAAAGATCGTCAGCGTTGTTTCCGTTCCAAGGTACACACGACTCCCATCAAGGCTCACGATGCTATTGTGGGCATTAAGGCCAACGGGAATTTGTTTAATAAGTTCCCCGTTTCCTGCGTCGACGACCAGAAAACCGCTATCTTCTCCGGAATACCACCATCCAGTAGGTGCATATATTTTTTTCCCGTCCATTGTGATCGATGAGCGATCGCAACCTCTAGGATAAGTCTTTTCCCAAGCGATCGTTTCTGTCTCAAGATCAAAGGCTCCCAATCGACCATTAGTTGTGGAGTAGTAGACGCAGTGAGTCTGAGCATTGCCGGTGAAGCCTCGTAAGCCCTCCTCGAAGATGGGAATGTCTATCCGCCGGACAAACTTATGGCCGTTATCGATGTCAAAAATTAATATACCCGGGGACGAACGTCCTTCCTCCTGGGCCCCATCGGGCGTACTCATATAGAGATACCGTTTTGTCTGGGATTGGCTACAGGCAAAATTAAAGAACGAGAGGGAAATTGCAGTGAAAAAAATTAGTAACCGCATGACAGGATTGTACTGTCTAGGATTTTCGGGGTCAAGCTCCCTTCCTTGAGACTGGCCCTGACCATTCAAGAATGAATTTTTTTAGATTCCCTGCGCTAGGAAACCGCCATCCACGGTTAGGATTTCACCTGCAACATA
>CAZSDV010000047.1:0-16728 GCA_964605715.1 uncultured Acidobacteriota bacterium | reverse complement strand
AATTCGAAATATTTTGCAGGTAGGGTTATGGACGCTGTGGGAAATGAAAATATAGAGAAACAGGTTGAATGGGTTTATCTAAGTGCACTCTCGCGGCCGCCGTCAATGAAAGAGCAATCGAGAGGAGCTGCAGATGTTCGAAACTTAACCCGTTATTGGAGCGAACACCTAGAGGAAGAAGTGCCTGCAGAACCAAAGAAGGCGCGAGCACGCTGGGAGGCACTAGCGACATTCTGCCATGCCATATTGAATTCAGCTGAGTTTATTTACGTTCATTGAGGAGGAAATAGCATGGGTTCCAGTAGGGGTGGAGAAGTGAGAAAGGTAACCTTACCGTCACGACGGGATTTCTTCGGACGCGTAGGGGATGGTCTCTTCGGAGGCAGCCTAGCCTATCTGTTGGGGGCTGATCTTTTTAGCTCGAATCCTGCCCTAGCGGCCTCAACTCCCCAGGTGACTGATCTTAAGCCGCGCCTGCCTCACTTTGAACCAAAGGCAAAATCCGTCATTCAGCTTTTCATGAATGGAGGACCTAGCCAGGTGGATCTGTTTGATCCGAAACCTGACCTTAAGAAATATGAAGGTCAACCTCCTAGTAGGGAAGTTGCCCAGAATATAGAAAACGTAGAACAAGCAGGAGGGTTGATGCCCTCACCCTTCGAGTTTTCAAAACACGGAGATTCTGGCATAGAGATAACCGACCAGATGCCTCACCTGGCAAAGCAAGTGGATGACATTGCCTTTATCCGCTCCATGTTCACCACCCACTTCACCCATGAACCGGCAATATACATTATGCAGACCGGGAACCAGCTTTCAGGTCGCCCTTCCACAGGATCCTGGATCGTCTATGGACTAGGCAGTGAGAATCAGAACTTGCCGGCTTATGTTGTTTTGGATGACCCAAAAGGCTTGCCTGTCAACGGAATCCAGAATTGGCAATCAGGATGGTTACCTCCAGTCTTCCAGGGAACTCGCATGCGCTCGGAGGGTTCTCCTCTGCTCAATTTACAGCCACGCAAGGAGTTTCCAGGACGGGTGCTGGAGGAAACAAGATCAATTTTAAGGAAACTCGACCGAGATCACCAGAGGAAGCATCCTGGATATCCAGAGCTGGATGCCCGGATTTCAAGCTATGAGTTAGCAGCGCGAATGCAGATGTCTGCTACTAACGCTCTGGATGTTTCTCAAGAGAGCCAGGCCACCCAGGAGATGTATGGGCTGAATAACGATCTAACCTCTTCATATGGACGGCGCTGTTTAATGGCACGACGTCTAGTGGAACGTGGGGTGCGGTTCGTACAGGTTTATATTGAATACCAAATCTGGGATAACCATTCAAATATTGACAAGGGATTACGGTACTGCTGCGGGAAAACGGATCAACCGGTTGGAGCCTTACTCAAGGATCTAAAACAAAGAGGTTTGCTTGACAGCACCCTGGTGGTCTGGGGTGGAGAGTTCGGTCGGATGCCCTTTACTCAAATGGGGTCAAAGAACGTGGGACGAGACCATGGGCCTGCAGGCTTTACGACCTGGATGGCTGGAGGAGGGGTTAAAGGTGGAACCGTTTACGGAGCCACCGATGAGGTTGGTTACAAGGCAGTGGAAAAACGGGTGAGTGTGCCCGATTTCCATGCAACGATTTTACATCAATTAGGCATGAACCATGAGGATTTGGTTTACAACCATCATGGACTAGACGAGCGGTTGACAGGCGTGAATCCAGCCCAGGTAGTGAAAGGGATCCTGGCTTGAGGCTTGTGTTCACGTAAGGTGTAAAATTTGATTAACGGTTTTTTCCTGGCCTCCCCTCGTGCCTACGGGGTGGTGGGTGCACCCCCATTCTGGGCTTCCCTTGCCTTTTCTGTGACCCCAATCAAGTATCCGAAACTTCTTTTTATCCTGGTTTCTGATAAGTCTTAAAGCATAATCCTTGGTATCACTCGCCCCTCTTTCCTTTCTGGGCTACCGATGTGAGAGGATGCATTTCGTTGGTTCTAATCCGTAATCTTTTTGAGGTTAATTGGAAGACCTCTGATTGCGGTTGATTGCAAAATTGCAACTAGCTTTCCACGGATTGAGATCAATGTTAGAGGAGATGGTATTGTTATTAAACATAAAAGCTCGCAAGTTCACTTCTGGAGGGCTAATCGTTCTATTTGGGCATATGATTCTTTTCGATGTGTTCACAACAGAACTTATTGCGTATGGAGTACCAACCCACGCCACAGCAATGATCCTGATCCTCCTAGGCCTGTTGTTCAGTATCCGGTGGCGGTTGCGACTCTCTTATAGTCATCATCATCCTGCCCTTGAGAAAGTCCAGCGACGCAAAGTAAACGCGGTCACCTTGACTACCCTCTTGTGTTATTGGGCTCTTCTGTCCCTCTCTATCGTAAAAAAATTAGGGCCATTGAACCCAGCTTTAGGTTTTGGAGGTTGGCCGACACTTGCCTTTTGGATGCTCCATTTTGCAACCTTGGGAATGGGAATTTTGGCTTGCATCCGTTGGTTCCGGCAATTAAAGAAAAAAGAGGAAGCTTACTATGAGCAACTCAATGAAGAGATTCGGAATTAATTAACTTTATGAAGGGCTAATTGACGATTAACGCCGAGTTTTGAGGCTAAAGCGTACATGCTTTAGTGAATTCGGAAAATTAAGGAGTTTTTATGGCGCTCACTTTTCGTCTTGCTAGTCCGTTGGATTATCTTCCCATTAAAAAACTGGCACTGGCTGCCTTCGGGCCGATCACTTGGGCTCGAAGAGTGGACAAAAAATTTGGTGACCTGAACGGGAAAGATTGGAAAGAACGATGGGAGTTGCGCTTGAACCATATATTCACAACTCAGGTCGTTCTTTTGGCAGAAGAGGATGGAAAAATTGTTGGTTTTGCGAGCGCCACCCTTGATCCTGAATGCAAACTTACCTACATTGATCTGATTTCAATTGATCAAAAATCCCAGGGCCAAGGATTTGGCCGTAGGCTTCTGCGCGCCATGCTAAAACTGATGTCAGATCGGGGTGCAGAATATGCCCACCTTGACTGTCTCGTGGAAAATAAGGCAGGGAACAGCCTGTATCATTCGGAGGGTTTTGAGGAGGTAGCCCAGCATGTACGCTGGTTTACAAAGATTCGGTGTTGAACCACAATAGAGGGCAGTAAGGTTTTAGTGTTAGCTGAATAGTAATTCTGCTATGGGTGGTTGCCCTGAATTATCTGAGCCTGCTTCCTGGTTTAGGCAATTCGGACTGTTGCCCTTGAACTCCAAATTTACAAGAAAGAGATTACCCCATGATACGACGATTACTAGAGATAAGATGGGCTCTATGGATACTACTTCTAAATTTTTCCCTAGGTGTGTTCGTTCAGGCTGCCGGGGCACGGAAAACGGAAAACGTCATTTTGATTACCAGCGATGGTATACGGACTGAGGAGCTGTTCGGCGGGCTTGATCTTGAGATCCTTAAATCGGTTACAGAAAACAATGAACAAGTTGAAGAAACAATTCTTTATAGGAAATACTGGGCTCCCACTTCGACCGAGCGCCGCGAGCGATTGATGCCGTTCTTCTGGGGGAAAATGATGAAATATCACGGCTCGGTTGTAGGTAACCCAGTGACTGGTAGTCGTGCTCAGCTAACTAATCGCCACCGGTTTTCTTATCCGGGATATTCTGAAATTCTCACCGGTGAGGCGCATGACGATGTTATTAATTCGAACCAGGCTGTGCAGAATCCCTATCCGACAGTGCTTGAGTTTCTAAAAAAAAATCTCTACCTAAATACTCCCCAGGTGGCTACGTTTGCCTCTTGGGAGAGGTTTAACGAAATTGCTGAGCACGAAGTGGGTGCCACCACTATTAATGCAGGCTTCGAAGCCTATGACCATTCTGACCCAGTTGTCCGTCGCACAAGTCAGCTTCAGTTTGAAATGCCAAGAGGCGAAGAGGAGTCACGCGTCGATGCCTTTACCTTCCGGTTGGCTATGGCACACCTGCGCACCCATCGACCTCGCGTTCTCTACATTTCTCTTGGTGAGACTGATAGCTGGTCACACAAAGGACTTTATTCCTATTTGCTTGAAGCGGAGAGACGCTTTGACTCTTTTCTGCGCGAACTTTGGGAGTTTTTGGAATCCGACAGCCAGTATCGAGGAAAGACATCCATACTTATTGCTACAGACCATGGCAGAGGGAAAACGCCGGATGACTGGAGAGACCATGGCAGCCGTGTGCAAGGGGCACAATATGTCTGGATGGCCTTTGTTAGTCCTGACAGTAAACTAAGAGGGGAATGGCAAGGTCAGGAGACGGTTTACCAGAATCAGATCGCTGCTACCTTGCCCCGTTTCCTTCGTCTGCATTTTCTAAAACAGAACTCAAGGGCTGGTAAACCTATTGAGCAATTGTTTACTGAATAGCGGGATCACGATGATCGCTTGAGAAGCAATTGGTAATAGTTGTATGCTTGCGGATTCTTGCGCTCCATGATTTGCGTGATCCTAGGTTAGGGGTATGATCTATATTTGAAAATCATTCAATGAAATTTGCCAAGTCGAAACTATTGTGTAAGGTAATCACCTGCCTATCAAGCCACCGCTGCCCCCCCATGCTGATCACTAGGACGTCATAATTCACCACGATAATCACACTCCAAAGGTAGGAAGAGTGGGATCCTTTCAGCCTTGTCATTAACTGGTGGGCCTGGGTAGATTTGAACTACCGACCTCACCCTTATCAGGGGTGCGCTCTAGCCAGCTGAGCTACAGGCCCACAATTGTGAGGGTAAACCCTCAATTTTTAGTATACGCAGAGTGCTAAATCGTCGCAAGCCGGTTTGTAGTAAGAGCTGGAACATTGACTTACTTGCAGTCAGACCGTAGGATGACTCCGTCAGCCAAAGGTTTGCCATTTGGCTGACGGGAGCACACTGCAGATCGCATCCTGGGAACCTCTAACAGGGTTTGGAAAACCGGCGGGAGAAAATATTATTTTTCGATGCCTTTGTGATCAAAATTGCTAAGGAGCTCGACTAATGTTTCGAGTAATTTTTCTTATTCTCTTATTTTTGACTCAGGGAGCCGCTAAAAATACTTCGAAGGTTTACCAATCAGCTGATCGCCCTCACGCGCTAGCACTGATTGGAGATCGCTATCACAGCCCAGTTTATATACGCGATAATCTTGTGCCAGCCTTTGCCCTTGAAAATATTCCAGTGACCTTTATTGAAAATGATCAGGCTTTGACGGAAGAGGCGCTTAGGGGGTTTGAGCTTCTAGTTTTCTTACGTGATGGAATGAACTGGCCCAACGGTTACGACCAGCCGGCCATGGAAAACAAGAAGGGTGGATTTGTGAGGTGGATGACTGAAGAACAACAAAAGACGATCTGGGATTTTGTCCAGCGGGGCGGTGGTTTTCTGGCTCTGCACAATTCCCATGGAATTTATCCGGCTGGAGGGCTCTATTATAAACTTTTTGGCGGTGATTACGGTGGTCATCCGCCGCCGGCGACGTTTACGGTTCGTATTGAGGACAAAGATCACCCGATCACTAAAGGCGTCGAGGACTTTGAGGTTTTCGATGAACAGCATATGAGCAAATACTACTTGGGACAAGAACATCTATTGCTGCGGAGCATGTCAAGGGGTAATGATATGGCTCCAGCGGGCTGGTGGCGCAAGCTGGGCAGGGGACGCTTTGTTTATCTGGCGCCTGGGCATACGCCGAGTGCACTGGGACATCCCATGATGCAGCGCCTGATCAAAAACAGCATTCGCTGGCTTTTGCGTTTGGATGAATCAAAGTGAGAGAATAAGGCTTTCGCGTGTACGCGTGGCTTGATTTTTGGAAGCCGGGATTGATTGGCTCCATAATCTTTTTCTAGTAATAAATTAAAACTGAGAATTTCTTGGGAGGAAGGATGGAACGAGTTATAAGCTTTGCTTTGAAGTCCGGGATCCTGTTGTTTTCGACGGTGTTTCTTCTTGCACACGAGAACACTCACGCTGTAGAGAAGGTCTCTTTAAATGGGAGCGAAATTTCCGTGAATTATCATCGCCCGTCACTAAACGGGCGGTCAATTGAGCAGCTACTAGGAAAGCTGGGACCCGATGGTGTCTGGCGGCTAGGGGCGGATCGGGTTACCATGTTTGTGACGACAGGCGACCTGAGCTTTATGAACGGTAAACTAGAGACCATTTTGGTTCCAAGAGGGAAGTATGTTCTCTGGGCAAGGAGAGGAGCAGATGGCACATGGAAGCTCCTCTTTAACGGCAATACTGGGAAAGAGGGGCGGAAATATAATCCGGCCAGTGACGTGGCGGCGGTTCCGCTTCAACAGGATGGGATAGGGGAAGCTGTTGAGGTTTTAACTATAGACCTTTCTGGCTCGATGGGGGTTGGGAAACTAGCTATCCATTGGGGTAGTCTAAGCTTATTGGCAAACTTTAAATTAGACTAACTAGGTAACCTAGATGATTGTGTGGTATGGCAGGGTAATTAATGTCACTTCAGTATTTTAGATCTGCCCTTTCCGTTTATAAAAAATGAATGGCCTTCTTCCCATTGCGAACTACTGTTTTTCTAATATCCCCTTACCCCTTTTGTGGCCTTTTTATCTCGCTTGTGGTAGAAACGAGAAGGTCTATTTTCCACGAGAACCCAACGGCTTGATGGCAGACATTCCAATCCCAGAGAATTAAAGGTAATGGAAAGACCTCAACGTACCACTCTCGATAACGGTCTTGTTGTTGTTAGTGAAAATATGCCTGAGATGCGTTCCGTTTCACTAGGTGTTTGGGTGCGGGTTGGTTCACGCCACGAAAAAGAAGAGTTCAATGGAATATCACATTTTATCGAACACATGGTTTTCAAGGGTACGCATAAGCATACCCAAGAAGAAATTGCCCGGTCGGTTGACTCTATCGGTGGCCATCTTGATGCTTTTACCTCAAAAGAGTTTGTCTGTTTTTCGACAAAGGTTCTAGATGAGCATTTGCCCTTAGCTTTTGATGTTCTGGCTGATATGGTACAAGATCCCATCTTTAGTGAAGATGATATCCAACGTGAGTGCCGGGTAATCCAGGAAGAAATTAAAATGGTGGAGGATGTGCCCGACGACTTAGTACACGAAATATTCATCAAAAACTTCTGGCCAAATCATAGTCTTGGTCGTCCTATCCTTGGAACTAGCCGCTCAGTGGCAAGTTTCTCGCAGGCCGTACTTTTTGATCATTTCCATACCTGTTACGCTCCTAACCACTTAGTGATCTCGGCGGCAGGTCATCTGGAGCATGGGCGTGTCGTGGATCTGGTGGCCGGTTACTTTTCGAAACAAAAGGCTAGGGAGATTCCATCCAGTGGCTCGAAGCCGGTTCCTCACTTTGGTATTACATACCGGAATAAAAACGAGCTAGAACAGGTACACATTTGTCTGGGTACGCCGGCATATCCTATTGTCCACGACAAGCGTTATGTTTGCTATATTTTGAGTACTATTCTAGGTGGTGGTATGAGCTCGCGTCTTTTCCAGAATATTCGTGAGAAGCAAGGGTTGGCCTATGCGGTATTTTCGTTTCTCAACTCTTACAGCGATTCAGGGAACCTAACCATCTATGCAGGCACATCTTCTGTTAACGCGCGCAAGGTCATTCAGTCGATCACGCGTGAACTAGCTGATTTAAAGAAAAATCCAGTGAGTGAGGAGGAAATTCGCAGGGCGAAAGACCATCTAAAGGGCAGCCTGATGTTGGGGCTTGAGTCTACCGGAAGCCGCATGTCAAACCTCGCTCGTCAAGAGATGTATTTTGGACGCTTCACTTCGCTTGATGAAATTCTCCAGTTCATCGAGCGCGTCACTCGGGAGGATGTGCAACAGGTAAGCGCCCAGCTCTTTCAGACTGATAAAATTTCCTTGACGGTGCTTGGTCCCTCGAGCAGCGATCAGATTACCCGCGGTTCTCTTGAATGTTAAGAATCTGTGTTTGGGTGTCCGGCAACTTGTGACTTTTTCTCATATACACCCCACCGGAGCGTTATCCGGAAGAGTATTTTTATCAAAGGCAATTGTGAATGTTCCTAGTGAGACTTCTTGACCGAAAAACTTCAATATTTTCTTTGCCAGTTCAATCTGGCTAGGAAGGAATCGGACGTGCGAATTTGTGTACTGGGCAGCGGGAGTTCAGGAAATTCAACTTTTCTCGCTACTGAGCGAACCCGTTTGCTGGTTGACGCTGGCCTGAGCGGCCGTGAAATTCAGCGTCGCCTGAACCAAGTTGGCGAACCGGCAGAAAAACTTGATGCTTTGCTTGTATCGCATGAACATACTGATCACGTCAACAGCGTGCGCAAGTTGGCAAATAATTATGGACTTCCGGTTTATATCTCAGGACCTACTCGCGAAGCTCTTCCTTGGAAGGCCGAGTTGCGATACGAGTATTTTTCTGCAGGTTCGAGTTTTTCCATCGGAGATATTGAAGTTAACCCATTCACAGTGCCGCATGATGCAGTGGATACCGTAGGGTTTACATTTCAAGCAGAGGATACCAAGGTGGGGTTGGTCACAGACCTCGGTCATGTTACTGATCTTGTTAAGTCTAATTTACGTGGTTGCAGAGTTTTGGTACTCGAATCAAATCACGATCCGGAACTATTAAAGGTAAGCCCTTATCCTTGGCATGTTAAGCAGCGTGTCCTTGGCCGGTGCGGCCACCTTTCGAATGTGGCTACTTCTGAGTTTCTTCGCACCGACTACGATGGCGAAGCAGAAGTTTTAATCCTCGCACACTTGAGTCAAATCAATAACCTTCCAGAGCTTGCTGAGATTTCAGCTCAGGAAGCGCTGGGGACTCGAAATGGGTCAGCCATGACGAAGTTGACGGTTGCACGGCAAGCTGAGCCTACGCCACTATTTCGATTTTGAGATATAGCGATGAAGCAGCTGAAATTAATTATTAGCGAGGTGTGAACTGCAATGATACCCCGATACACGCGTCCCCAGATGGGTCGTATATGGACTGACGAAAATCGGTTTCGCAAATGTTTAGACGTTGAAATTGCCACAGCTGAGGTGGAGGCTGACGCGAAGTTAATTCCGCGTTCAGCAGCTCGTGACATTAAACGAAAATCTGTTATCAACATCGAGCGCATCCGCGAGATCGAAAAGGAGGTAAAGCATGACGTTGTGGCTTTCACCACTTCCATTGCTGAATACGTTGGCCCTTCAGCTCGTTATCTCCACTACGGGTTAACCTCCTACGACGTGGTGGATACTGCGCTGGCATTGATGGTGCGCGATGCCTCACGTCTAATTAAGATAGGATTGCAGGGTCTTGGAAAAGTTCTTAGAAAACGGGCCTTTGAGTTCAAAGATACGGTTATGGTGGGCCGTACTCATGGTATTCACGCCGAGCCAATGACTTTTGGGCTGAAGTTGGCCCTCTGGTATGCAGAAAACAAGCGAAACCTAGATCGGATGGAAGCGGCAATTGACCAGATGTTGGTCGGGAAAGTTTCGGGTGCGGTAGGAACATTTGCTCATCTAAGTCCCACGCTTGAGCGGCGAATTTGTCGCAAGTTGGGAATCAGGGCGGTCCCGATTTCAACTCAAGTATTGCAACGTGACCGACACGCATATTATTTGACGACATTGGCCGTCATCGCAGCTTCGCTGGAGAAGATTGGACTTGAGATTCGCCATTTACAGAGGACTGAGGTGCGTGAGGCTGAAGAATTTTTCTCTTCCAAACAGAAGGGGTCCTCGGCTATGCCGCATAAGCGCAACCCTATTACTTCGGAGCAAATGTGTGGTCTTGCACGCCTGGTTCGCTCCAATGCGCAGGCGGGTCTCGAGAACGTGGCCCTGTGGCATGAGCGTGATATTTCTCACTCTTCCGTTGAACGTGTCATCTTGCCTGACTCAACAATTCTTGTCGATTATATGATTGCCAAAACTACTGACATGGTTGCGCAACTCATTGTCTATCCAAAGCGAATGCTTGATAACCTGAACTCCATGCGTGGGCTAGTCTTTTCCGGTCAGGTCCTGCTCGACCTCACCAATAAGGGGATTTCCCGTGAAGAGGCCTATCGCTGGGTGCAACGTGCTGCCTCTCGTGTCTGGGATGGAGATGAAAATTTTCGTGACGCCGTTAGCGAGGATGCCGACATTACTCGCTCGCTAAGTTCCAAGGAAATTGAGAAATCTTTTTCATTATCTCGCCAGTTTAAGCACATTGGTGCAATTTATCGAAGGGTGTTTGGGAAAAGTTAAAGTAAGACCGCATCCTGAATCTTCTTCCTCCCTGTACTCGGATACACTAACTCAGACTCAGGCCCTACTAAAATTTCAGGAGGCTCCTGTTGCAGTTATCTGGATGTCCATGGCCCCTTTTATTCGTTCAAGATACAGGTGTTAGCGGTCGAAGGTCAAAGTACTATGGAGGATTTGCTCTCATATATCTGTTGAAGAAAAGTTCGTGAATGCGGATTCGGACGGACGCTTAGGCTTCCTTAAGCCATCCTCGGGTGCCTTGATTATCAGCTGTGAGTATGCGAATGCTAGCCTCTATATTATTTTTTATAAAGCAATCTGCAAGTTGTTTCGCGATCTCTTTGTGCCGGGCACGCGCGAAAGCAAGCACGGAAGATCCAGCGCCACTCAAACAGACACCTGCTAAGTCGGGATGCCGAAAAGCCAGTGCATCTTTTAGGTTGGGAACCAGACCAGCTCGGTAGGATTGGTGCCACCGATCATCAAACAGGAAGTTCTCAAGCTGCGGTTTGCGGGAAAAGAATTCTCCTGCCAGCATCATGGCGCGCTGCAAGTTGTGTACTGCATCAGTGAGCGTCAAGCTTTCTGGCAGTACTTGACGAGCTTCTTTAGTGGGTGATGCGATGTCCGGAATAACCAGTATAAGCTGAAGTTCCTGCGGGATTGACACAGAACGGGTGAGGATATGGCCACCATGAGAAGCGGCCAGGACAAACCCCCCGAACCATGCAGCTGCGATGTTGTCGGGATGCCCTTCATGGTCCACTGCTTGGCGGACCAATTCACTTTCATTGACATCCATACCCGTAAGGCGGGAGCTTAAGACCAGACCAGCCACAATTGCAGCAGCGGATGATCCAAGTCCTACTCCAATCGGAATCTGATTTTTAATTGTGAGGTCAAATCCCTGTGATTCTCCCTGTTGTTTAAGCCTATCTTGGATGACCTTTGCGATTAGATTTGAAGCATCCTGGGGGATGAGGTCTGATGTCGGTCCTGAATAGCGGACTGTGATCTCCTTGTCATTGCGGAGAGAAGCTTCTGTGTCCAAGTAGAGATTCAGGGCAAGTGCAGCGCAGTCAAACCCACATCCGAGGTTGGCGCTGGTAGCCGGAACTCGCACATGATAGCGCTGCTTGGCACTCATCCGCCAACCTGAAAAAGGTGGCACTGCAGTGGACCGGAGGGCAGGCCACCCGCAATGGAAGGAATCAGAAGGATTTCATCTCCCTCTTCAAAAGAGTACTCCATTCCTCCCAGGAACCGTATGTCTTCATCGTTTACATAAACATTGACAAAACGGTGAAGTTTGCCATCGGGGGACAGAAGCGATTTCTTGATACCTGGGTATTTTTGTTCCATATTGTCGACCAGCTCAGGTAAGTTACCGGCTGATGTTTCAAAGATTTCTGCACCACCAGTAAATCTTCTTAGTGGGGGAGGAATTCTAATGGTTATTTTCAAAGCTGCCTCCTCAGACCGAAGATCCGTCTCCATTAAGAGACCTTCCGGCGGGATAGGGGTAAATCGAGCCAGAAAGCCTAAAAGTTTCTAGCTCGGATGTAAGCTCCAGAATAAGGGATTCAGGTAGCCGTATTATACTGAGATGGCTTCCTGATTTTTCATTACTATCTCTTCAAAATCATTCAGTTTAGGCCGGATAATTACGCTATTAGCTGCTGTTTCGGTTAGCGCCGCGATAGTTTTCAGACCGTTTCCAGTGATGGCAAGCACAAGGGATTCATCCCGGTTTATTCGGCCTTGCTCAATAAGTTTTTTGGCTACGGCCACGGTCACTCCACCTGCTGTTTCACCAAAAATACCTTCCGTTGTAGCAAGAAGCTGGATACCAGCAATAATCTCCTCATCGGTCGCATCTTCACCCCAACCGCCACTATCTAGAATTGTTTTTGAGGCGTAGTAGCCGTCAGCCGGATTACCAATGGCCAGTGATTTTGCCAGAGTGTTCGGTTTTTGCGGTTCAATGTCGCAGATGCCTTTCTTGACAGCTGTAGTGATAGGAGAGCACCCTGTCGCTTGCGCACCGTAAAAGCGAGTTGAGACTGGAGAAACCCAGTTAAGTGTCTGAAGTTCTGTAAAGGCTTTCTTCACCTTTGTAATCAATGACCCGCCAGCCATAGGGATTACGATATTTTCTGGTAACCGCCAGCCAAGTTGCTCGCTCACCTCATAGCCAAGCGTTTTTGAGCCTTCTGAATAGTACGAGCGAAGGTTTACATTGACGATGCCCCATTTGTATTTCTGCGAGATTTCTGAGCAGAGCCGATTCACCTGATCATAGTTTCCGTCGATTTTCACTAGCTCAGCGCCGTATATCTGTGTGCTCAGGATTTTTTCCGGTTCAATATCAGCCGGAACGAAGATAAAGGAGCGAAAGCCTCCAGCGGCTGCTTGCGCTGCAACGGAGTTTCCTAGGTTTCCAGTTGAAGAGCAACCCACAGTATCAAAGCCAAATTCCCGTGCTTTGCTAAGTGCCACAGCGACCACGCGGTCTTTAAAGGATAGAGTAGGGAAGTTAACCGCATCGTTTTTCACATAAAGTTCCCGAACGCCAAGGGCCTTGGCGAGTTTTGGTGCAGGTACCAGAGGAGTGAAGCCTGTATTTTGACCGACAGCAGGAGGGGTATTTAGGGGTAGAAGCTCTCGATACCGCCACATATTACTTGCCCTTGTTGCAACCTCTTCTTTTGTGAGTGTGCGGGCCAGCTCTTTATAGTCGTAGACGACCTCCAGCGGCGCCCAGCACTCCTCACAGGTGGCCAAAGGCTTGGCTTGATAGGTGTGGTCACACTCTCGACATTTTAGTCCTTGCATGAACGACATAATTCTTTTTCCTCCAGGCCTGAGACTCCTGTCTCCAGAGTGGTTTCCCAGGCCGGGAAAATACATAATTTAAGGCCAGCCCACTAGCGCTCACTGCAGCTACCTTATTTTTCATCGATAGGCGAAGGCAAGCCTAAGAATGTTTGATGGTAGCGATCATTTACGTTAGCCTACTGATCCTAGAAGGGGTTTCTACTCCCTTAAACTAAGAAGCCCCTTCCCCATTTGGGAAAGAGGCTGAAACGAAGACCTTATTTCGGTCCCCATCTCATCTTTCCCATGCGGGTAGGAGTTGGCACCGGTCCCTTCCTTTACATTAAATCACGGGCCGGTTGTCGCGGCTTCAAAGGGCCAAGTCCCTCAGCCACTCTCGATGAGATTCAGGGTTGCCTGAATCAGATTAATTTTCGCAAGCTGATGATAAGGATCGGTTTGTTTCCTGTCAATACAATTTTTAAATCTTCCTGTGCCAACGTGACGACAAGAGGTAAAGTGGAGACTGTGAGTACTTTTCGTTGTTCACACAAGCATGCCGTTAGGATCTCATCGATTTTTTTGTGGTCCGGATGACCTCGTGGATCTCTAAGTTCGGTCGCCCAGCGTAGATTTCCGTTCGGGAGCGACCTGAATGTGCTTCTTTGAATGAATCGCTATTGGTCCAGGTTTCAAAACTTTCGAGCGACTCCCAGTAAGTTAATACTATGTAAGGTTCTTTGTTTGAGGGTTTAAGTAAGTCGCTGCGAATGAAGCCTGGCTGTTCCGTGATGGGATATTTTGCGTCAGCTGGGTTGCGACTGAAAAATAGATTTTCGAACTCTTTCTCGCATCCTTGTACTACCGAGATGCGGTTGCAGACTACTATCATTACGTTTTTCCTACCTTTTCTTTATCGATTTGTAGAGCACCACCATCTTCATTTTAGGGATAATTTTGAGAACCGGCAAGCACTTAAGTATCAAGTATCCACTACTACCGTAAAAAGTATAGACTGGAGGGTCTGGGTGTCGAGTTTTCGCGATCACCCTTATCCTGAAAGCATGCCTGAGAGGAGGTATTCGTAATGTCAGAATTGGCAGGTAAAACTTGCGTACCTTGTCGTGGAGGTGTTCCACCCCTTAAAGGAGGGGAGCTCTTAAAACTTGCTGAGCAGGTATCTGGTTGGAATGTTGTTGATGAACATCACATTACAAAAACTTTTGCATTTCCTGACTTTCGCCAGGCTCTTGCTTTTACCAATAGAGTAGGAGAATTGGCAGAGCAGCAAGGCCACCACCCGGATATCTTCCTCACCTGGGGTAAGGTTGATATCAAAACCTGGACGCACAAGATCAATGGTTTGACAGAAAGTGATTTCATTTTAGCTGCAAAAATCGAAAAACTTTAAAGGATACAACTCGGATTACTTACGAGTTTCATAAGCAGTGATTTTCTCTTCCTGTTGGAGGGTGAGTGAAATGTCGTCCAGGCCTTCTAGCATGCATTTTCGGAGGAATGGATCAATTTGAAAATTCAAGGTCCTACCTGTCCTGTCAGTGAGCACCTGGTTTGCGAGGTCCACCGTTAATTGAAACCCTTCTTTTGCTTGAATCTCTTGAAAGATTTTATCGACAACGCTTTCGCTAAGGACTATTGGTAGTAACCCGTTTTTGAAGCAGTTATTATGAAAGATGTCAGCGAAGGATGGCGCGACGAGGGCAAGGAAGCCTGAATCAATTAAAGCCCACGGCGCATGTTCGCGCGAGCTACCGCAGCCGAAGTTTTGCCGTGTAACTAGAATAGATGCACCGCGGTAACATGGTTGGTTGAGTGAGAAGTTTGGATTTTCCAAGCCGTCAGGTTGCAATCGCCAGTCAAAGAATAATCCCTTGCCTAAGCCTGAGCGTGTGATGGACTTAAGGAATTGCTTTGGGATGATTTGGTCGGTGTCAACGTTTGCCCGGTCAAGCGGTGCCACCAGTCCTGTGAATTTCTCAAATGTTTTCATTAGGTTACTCAGATTACTGATTTACTCCCGTTTCTTCGTCCTACTCCAATGTTTCCAGAGGAAGGTTCCATTGTCGGATATCTACGAAGTGTCCCTCCAGAGCCGCTGCAGCAGCCATGATGGGACTAACCAAGTGAGTCCGGCTGCCCTTTCCTTGGCGCCCCTCAAAGTTCCGGTTTGAGGTACTAGCGCAGCGCTCCCCTGGTTGCAAAATGTCGGGATTCATTCCTAGACACATACTGCATCCAGAATCTCGCCATTCAAATCCTGCATCAATGAAGATTCGGTCGAGGCCTAGCAACTCTGCCTCCCTTTTAATTCGTTGGGAGCCAGGGACCACCATGGCGTGAACATGTTTCGAAATTTTTTGGCCGCGCGCAGCGACCAGGGCCGCCGCGGCTTGCAAGTCTTCTAAGCGAGAATTAGTGCAGGAACCAATGAAGACTCTGTCTACTGGGATGTCAGCAATTGCCGTGCCCGGCTCAAGATCCATGTATTCGAGGGCTTTTTCGGCAGAGCTTGCTTCTACGGGGTCAGAAAAAGAAGCTGGGTCAGGGACACGTGCGCCGACTTCAGTAACCATGCTTGGATTTGTTCCCCAGGTTACCTGGGGAGCGAGATCAGAGGAACTAAATAAAAGTTGTCTATCAAAGGTTGCATCTTCATCAGTCCGCAATCCGAGCCAGCGTTCCGCGGCCTTATCAAACTTTTTAGCTTTAGGGGCATGCTTGCGCCCCTCAAGGTAGTGCAACGTTTTTTCATCCGGTCCTATCATCCCTGCTCGCGCTCCGGCTTCAATGGACATGTTGCAGACCGTCATTCGCTCATCCATAGTTAGTGCTTCGATGGTAGAGCCGCGATATTCAATTACTGTGCCAGTTGCGCCACCGATGCCGATGCGACCGATGATGCCCAAGATAATGTCTTTAGCCGTTACCCCAGCTGGACATTTTCCTTCCACACGGACCTCAAAGGTTTTTGGTTGTACTTGCCAGAGGCATTGGGTTGCCAATACGTGTTCAACTTCGCTCGTGCCAATACCAGTGGCGAATGCGCCAAAGGCACCGTGTGTGGAGGTATGACTGTCGCCACAGACGATGGTTTTTCCCGGCTGCGTCAGACCTAGCTCAGGGCCAATGATATGAACGATGCCTTGGTCAGGGCTAGCAAGATCGAACAACGGGACATTAAACTCTTTACAGTTTTCAGCTAGGTACTCCACTTGCCGTCTTGCAATGGTGTCGACAATAGGAAGCGCACGGTCCGTGGTAGGAATGTTGTGGTCGAGGGTGGCAAAGGTCAGATCAGCGCGCCGCACCTTCCGTCCGGAAAGACGCAAACCTTCAAAAGCTTGAGGTGAGGTGACTTCATGTATTAGATGAAGGTCGATATAGAGCAGTGCGGGTCGCCCTGGCTCTTTGTGGACGACATGCGACTTCCAGATTTTCTCAAACAGGGTTTCAGCAGCCATAAATCACAATTCCAAAAACTCCCTGAGGAAGACTCATTCATCTTAACAGATGCACATGAGGAGGGAAAGGAGCGCCTGTTCTTCGAAATCTCCGCACAGGATACCACCTACGTTGTCAAAGATAAATTGTGAGGCTAAGATGCATTGACACGGA
>CAZSDV010000046.1:0-16974 GCA_964605715.1 uncultured Acidobacteriota bacterium | reverse complement strand
GCAAACTGGGAAGGCGTGGAATTTGTGTGAAAAGCATGGCATCCCTTGTGCTTTCGTGATTAATCAGATGGACCGTGATCGAGCCAGCCTAGACCGCTCGCTGGAGGCATTGCGTTCGAATTTTGGCCGAGGAGTTATCCCGATCGAGCTGCCCTTGGGTAATGAAAAGAATTTCCATGGCGTTGCAGATTTAATAAGAATGAAGGGTTACGATTATCCTGTTGACGGGACAGGCAAGGCTAAAGAGGTGGATATCCCTACCGAACTGGCTGAAGAGGCTGGTAAAGCCCACGAGGCACTAGTTGAAATGGTGGCCGAAGGAAACGACCAGTTAATGGAAAAGTTCTTTGAAGTTGGAACTCTTCCTGCAGAAGATGTATGTGAAGAATTGAGGCGGGAATTTCTTGAACGGAGGTTATTTCCTGTGCTTTGCACTTCTGGACTTCGCAATCAAGGAAGCGAGAACCTCCTAAATTTTATTGCAGATTTCTTTCCTTCTCCTGGAGAGATTCGAGAATTGGACGGCTCTCTTCCTGGCAGTGGTGAGTCGACGAAGCGTAAGCAAGTAATACAGGAGCCGGCCTTGGCATATGTATTTAAAACTGTGGCAGATGCTTTTGCTGGTCGAGTTTCCTATTTTCGAGTCTGTTCGGGTGTAGTTAAGAATGACGCCCACCTAGAAAATTTCTCGCGGGGTTCCTCAGAGCGACTAGCTCACATTTCCCTTGTGCAAGGCAAAACCCAAACTAATATTGCAGAGCTCCAAGTGGGTGATATTGGGGCGGTTACCAAGCTAAAGGACACTCTTACTGGGGATACGCTTGGGAACAAATCAGCCCCCTTTTTATTTCCTGCGCCTAAACTGGCCGAGCCAGCGATCTCATTTGCCATTGAACCAAAGACGCGTGGTGACGAGGACAAGCTAGGTACCGCTATCCACCGCATGACGGAAGAGGATCAATTGCTGAGATTTAGTCGCGATCCCCAGACTAAGGAGCTGCTCCTTTCTGGTGCAGGTCAACAGCACATTGAATTGGCCGTTTCGAAGCTCAAGCGGCGCTATCATGTTGAAGTTGAATTGAAAGCTCCTAAGGTCCCATATCGAGAGACGATTCGCATTCCAACTCAAGCGCAGGGTAAGTACAAGCGACAGACCGGCGGTCACGGTCAGTATGGGGATTGCCGTATCAAAATGGAGCCACTGGCGCGTGGGTCCGGATTCAAATTTGCCAACGAAATTTTCGGCGGTGCTATTCCAAAGAACTACATTCCGGCGGTCGAAAAAGGTATTCGTGATGCTTCTGAAAAGGGATTCTTGGCAGGCTACCCTGTGGTGGATTTCAAGGTGATCCTCTATGATGGATCCTATCACAATGTGGATTCTTCTGATCTCGCCTTTCAAATTGCCGGCTCTTTTGCTTTCAAGAAATGCATGGAGATAGCAAAGCCGTGCCTACTTGAGCCTATAATGGCAGTGGAAATAACTGTGCCGGATAATTCTTCCGGGGACATTATGGGTAATCTCAATGGCCGCCGTGGTCGTATCCAGGGCATGGAACCCAAAAGCGGAAACTCGATTATCAAGGCTGAGGTACCACTGGCCGAAATGTTAAGCTACGCTTCTGATCTCACATCAATGACTCAAGGTCAAGGCAGTTATTCAATGGAGTTTTCTCACTATGATCCTGTTCCGACACAAATCGCGGAAAAGATCGTGGCTGCGGCGCGTCCTGCTGGAACGGAAAAAGAAGAAGATTAAGTGTAAGTGTGTTTAACGTTAAGCTGGTCATACATACTATGATACGAAAGAGGCTGTCAGTCGAATGGGAAAGGGTAATTTTTCTAACCTGATTGATGGTTTGGTCTGGTTTTGTGCTTTTGGCGGCATGGTTTGTTTTTATGGCGCCACCCAACTTTTTTGGTTTCATCGGGTTGGTGATTTACTTAAGCGTTGGGTTTATCAGCGCTCCCTCCGTTGGATCTTGACCGGCATTTTGCTCGCTCTTTTTGCCAGTCTTTTTTCTGCAAACTTTTATTTTCGGCGCAGCTTGGAAGAGACAACCTATCTCTCCCTTCGCGATGTTTTGATCCGTGTACCTTTTTGGCTATGGACATTTGGTTCCGTTGTCGGTTTTCTGCTAGTTGGAGTTCTTAGGTTTCCAATGGGGTTGGTCCACGTGGTACGTTGGATATGGGGCCGAATTTCGAGGGACAGAGAGGCAATGTTGGTGTCTCTTGAACGCAGAGCCTTTCTTGAACGTTCTGCCTATGTAGTGGGAGCGGCACCCTTTTTTTTAGGAGCCTACGGTTTTTTACGTGGCCGTCTCAATTTGGAAATTACTCCTGTAAAAGTGGTTATTCCGCGGCTCCCTCGCGAGTTTCATGGCTTCCGTATTGCCCAGATCAGTGACATTCATATTAGCGGTTTCATGACCGAGGAGCAGATACGAAATGTTGTCAATGTCATTAATGGATTAAAGCCTGAGTTGGTAGCGTTGACCGGTGACTATGTTACTTGGGATGCCAGGACAGAAGGTCCTGTGGTGGAGGCCCTTTCCGGATTCCAAGCACCCTACGGAGCGATTGGTTGCCTTGGTAACCATGAAATATATGCTGGAATCGAGGAATCTTTGACTCGTCGCTTTAGGGATCGTGGCGTACGTATCTTGCGGAATGAGAATCATGAAATTCATGCGAGTTCTGAACGCCTAAACTTCATTGGGGTTGATTACCAACGAAGAGGACGGAAATATCTGGAAGGCGTTGGTCACCTAATGCTGCCCGATGCACCAAACATCCTTTTGAGCCACAACCCTAACTCTTTTCCAAAGGCTGCGGATCTGGGAATCGATCTAAGTCTGGCCGGGCATACGCATGGTGGACAAGTTACCTTAGAGTTTATTCATCCGGGACTTTCTCCTAGTCGTTTTATTACCAAGTACGTAAGCGGCCATTACCAGGAGCATGGCAGCCAGCTCTATGTCAATCGTGGTCTAGGAACTATTGGCATTCCGATCCGCCTGAATTCTCCTCCGGAAGTTTCTGTTTACGAGCTGGTCCGGGCCTAGGTTTTTGGTTTTCTTTTTCTTGGATTGGAAGTCTACATATGAAAAGAAAGGTCAAGGTAAAAAGTGGACAGATGGAAATAAACGTCTTGTTTTTCGGTATGCTCCACGAGATGACGGGCTGCCATCAAGAGTCAATCAAGGTTCAGGAGGGATCTCGGCTTGCTGATTTATGGGCCATTTACGTGGAGCGCTTCCCACGTCTGGGGGAACTGTCAAGATCGATCTCCACTTCAATTAATCGGGAGCTTGCTGATCATTCGCAGGCATTGGAAGAGGGTGATGAGGTCGCTTTTTTGCCTCCGGTCAGCGGTGGCAAGGAAGATATATTTCAAATTACCCACAAAGTTATAAACACCGTAGAACTGGTGAGCTCCTTGAAGTCGCCTGCCGCCGGTGCTCTGGTGCTCTTCGAAGGGGTTGTTAGAAATCATTCAGCAGGCAGGCGGACTCTGTACCTGCAGTATGAGGCTTATGAGCCAATGGCCCTTAAGCAGATGTGTCATATCGGAGCTGAGATTCACGACAAATTTTCTATTGATCGCGTTGGTATAGTTCATCGCATCGGTAGGTTAGAAATCGGAGAGACTAGCTTAGCGATAGTTGTCTCCTCCGGACATCGGAAAGTGGCATTTGAGGCTTGCTGCTATGGTACTGACCGATTGAAGCAGGTTGTTCCCATCTGGAAAAAGGAATTCTTTGAGGATGGAGCCGTCTGGGTTGAAGGGGAAGGCAAGACGCAGATTTTTCTTGATACTAATGCTAGTGACCATTAGAAGGAGGGTCTTCGTATTTCCCGCGAAACAAGTTTTAAACTGGACAATCATCTTTTAGTAGCTGAGGAGGCAGTCCGTGATGCCGGGGAAATCATTACCCGCCTTTACGAGGAGCCACGCCAGATCAGTTACAAAGGCCAGTTTGACCTAGTTACAAGTGCGGACCGTCAGGCTGAGGAATTAATTCTGGGGAAAATTCGTGATCACTTTCCAGATCATGGCATCGTTGCAGAAGAAGGGGGAGAGTTCAGGTCAGATTCAGAGTTTCGCTGGTATGTTGATCCGTTAGATGGGACCACAAATTTTGCACATGGTTTTCCTACATTCTGCGTTGCACTTGCCCTGGAACAACAAGGAGAGGTTGTTCTGGGTGTGATTTACGATCCCTTAAGGAAGGAGCTTTATAGGGCAGTTAAGGGGCAGGGTGCGTATTTGAACGATCAACGGATACAGGTTTCCCAATCTTTTGAGCTAAATAAAAGCCTGCTTGCCACAGGATTTCCACCTTTTCAGGCTGCAAATCATGATTTAAACATCCAATTCTATCTACGATTCACAGAGCTTTGTCACGGGATTCGTAGGGCCGGATCGGCTTCGCTGGACTTGTGCTACTTGGCTGCAGGTCGTTTGGATGGGTACTGGGAGCTCAAGCTTTACCCTTGGGATAAGGCTGCTGGAGGGCTAATGGTTCTCGAAGCTGGTGGAAAAATTTCTGGCATGGACGGTGCCCCCTTTGACCTTTGGGGTGATCCCATTTTTGCTTCAAACGGTTTGATTCACGCAGAAATGGGGGATATTTTTTCTCAGGTGAAAGCCTGTTACACCGATTAATTTTACTTGCTAGCGGAAAACTGAGAAATCCCATTATAAGACGACCTTTCTTTCACTTAGGGCGGTGATGTTGATTTCAAGGGGGCCCTCTTTTGCGTCAAATGCCCTATTGAAGTTGCATTCCTTTATCTTAGTAAGGGTTGCCTGGATAGCCTGCAACGGTAGGGATTGATTACTATATTAAATCACACTCTTCCCTTGGGTTTTGCCTAGGGAATCGGAATATCAATGAACATTAACAAGTCAAAATACGTCCATGACTGCATTATTGTGGGGTCGGGGGCATCTGGAGGTTGGGCGGCTAAGGAATTGACCGAAAAAGGTCTCAATGTCCTTGTGCTCGAAGCTGGCCCACGACTCAATCCTTCTAAAGATTTCCGTGAGCACACCTGGCCCTATGAACTTCCTCACCGTGGCTATCGCACAACAGGGCAACTCAAAAGGCAACACATTCAGGCAACTTGTTATGCCTGCGATGAATACACAAGCCATCTTTTCCTTGATGATATAGACAATCCGTATACAACGGCCGCCGGGAAGCCCTTTAGGTGGATTCGTGGTCGCCACGTGGGTGGGAAAACTATCATGTGGGCCCGCCAGAGCTACCGCTTCAGCGATTTTGATTTTAAAGCAGCCAGTCATGATGGATTTGGTCAAGACTGGCCAATGAGCTATATAGACATTGCACCGTACTACGAGAAGGTAGAGAGATTTGTAGGTATTTCCGGCGAGGAAATGCACTTACCTCAGTTACCCGACAGCGTGTTTCTCCCCCCCATGGCGTTGACCTGTGGTGAACAACAGTTGCGCCAAACTTGCAAAAAGATTGGCGTGCCTTTTACGATTGGGCGAACAGCTGTTCTTACGCGCCCACACAAAGGTAGATCCCCGTGCCATTACTGCGGATATTGTAATCGTGGGTGCCATTCAGGTTCCTATTTTAGCAGTCCAGCCTCAACTTTGCCGGCAGCTGCAACGACGGGACGCATGACTTTGCGGCCAAATTCAATTGTCCGACATCTTTTAGTGGATGAGGATCGGATGAGAGTAAAAGGTGTTTATGTGATTGACCGCGAAACCCATCAGGCTCAGGAAATCCTCGGCAAAGTTGTGGTTCTTGGGGCTTCAGCTCTCGAGTCCACTCGGATTCTATTAAACACCGTATCTCCTCGCTTCCCAAATGGGCTAGCTAACTCCAGTGGAACTTTGGGACACTACTTGATGGATCATTTCGAACTCATAGTTAAGGGTCACCTCCCAAATCTACGGGACAGACCTCTTCTGGCCGATGATTCAAGACCAAACGGAATTTATATACCGCGTATGCAGAATTTAACTAATCGGCATCCAAAATTTATTCGTGGTTATGGATTTCAAGGAAGTGCTGGGCGGGGCCGCTTTCCTGGGCATGCTCCTGGAGCACCCGGGTTTGGTCCAAGTTTCAAGAAGATGGTCCGAGAGGATTCACCCATGCCAGTTGCATTGGGTGGTTTCGGTGAAATGCTGCCACGTTATGAGAATTACGTTGAGATTGATAATGAAAAGATGGATGCTTGGGGTGTCCCTGTGCTACGGGTTCATTGTAGTCATAGTGATAATGAGAATTTGATGGCTGCAGATATTGTAGAAACTGCCAAGGAAATTCTAACTATTGCTGGAGCGGAAATTCAGCACGTCACGAGCACTCCTACTCCGCCAGGTTTAGCGATCCACGAGTGCGGAACTACCCGAATGGGGATGGACCCAAAAACTTCAGTACTGAATTCCTTTAATCAATCGCACGACGTTAAAAACCTTTTCGTAGTAGATGGAGGCAGTTTTGTTTCTCAGGCGTGTGTCAATCCAACCCTTACGATTATGGCTCTAACAGTTCGCTCCTGCGATTACTTGGCGGAGCAGTATCTACATGACCAGCTCTAGTTTTTTTGTAGCTTTTAATGGTAAGGGAAATATATATGTAATGATTGAGTCGATTTTCAGTGTGATTTTAATGGCCGGGATTCTGATCGCAAGTTGGTTCATTACCAGTCAGTTTGCCCGCTGGATGTATCGCCGCTGCCAGAGGTGTGGCACTTTGAATGCAAAGCGTCGTTTGGAGTGCCGTAATTGTTCTTATCTGTTTTCTGATGTCAGTTCGTGAACAGGATGCCACTTTGAATGTTAAAAAGGAAAAGCATTTAGTTAAGAGTGAAAATCTAAAAGGGATTGTGATTTCGATTCATATTCGCCCGAAAGCTTCCGCCTCCACTGTAGCTGTGGAGAAGGCATATGCCTTTCCAGGGAAAGGCCTGGAAGGGGACCATTATCTCAGACAGTTTAAGTCCTTTGCTTCCCAGAGTCGCACTGCGCCGGATCAAGAGATTACCCTGATTGAAATTGAAGCACTTGAGGCATTAAAAAGGGATTATGGAGTCGAGTTGGAGCCGGGCGAGGCCCGGAGGAATTTGCTGGTGCGTGCGGTTGCCCTGAATCACCTTGTCGGCAAAACATTTCGGGTGGGAGGAGTTCGTCTGCGTGGAATTCGACTTTGTGAGCCCTGTGGTCATCTAGTTGAGTTAACGGGAAAAAAAGTTCAGTCAGGACTTGCCCACAGAGGTGGACTGCGTGCCCAGATTCTTACGGAAGGTGAGATCTGCGTTGGCGATTCACTTAGTGACTGAATCGTATTTGTTCTGGAGTCGATAATTAGTTACCAAAAAGGTACGCCTGCCAGTATTTAGCTTGAGAAATTCCATAGTTAGGGGTGTATTCTGGCCTAGAGAAACCAGGATGCTATTTTCCTTTAGTTTGCCGGTTGTAGCATGTTGCCTAGTTGAGAATTGTGGAGTGACCTAACTATGTTGCGCCTAGGAACTATTTTTGGTTTGATCATTGCCACAAGCATGGTGGCTCCTTTGCATGCGCAGACCACAGAGGCAACTCTGAGGGGCTCGGTGGTAGATCCTTCCGGAGCAGTGCTTCCTGGAGTCGAAGTAACGCTCTTGAATTCTGAAACTAATCTAAAACGTCTCACGCAGACAGGCATGGGGGGGTATTACACTTTTATGTCAGTTCCTCCTGGGCGATACCAGTTGGAGGTGGAGCTGCGAGGTTTTAAAAAACTCGTACGTCGTGCTATCAGACTGAGAGTAGGTGAGCGGGCACGACTGGATTTGCTGCTCGAGATTGGCTCCCTTACTGAAGAGATTTTGGTATCGGCTGACGTCCCTCTTATCCAGACAGAGGAACCGGGATTGGAAACTGTTATTGAAAATAACCAGATTGCAAATCTACCCTTAAATGGGCGAAACTTTTTGGAATTGAGTTTGCTAGTTCCAGGCGCCCTCCCTAGTGCACCTGGTTCACCCGGTTCGGTTCGCGGAAATTTTTCTGTCAACGTTAACGGGGCCCGCGAAGAGTCAAATAACTTCTTGCTGGATGGAGTATATAATACGGATCCGGTGCTTAATTCTTTTGCGCTTTCCCCTCCTACAGATGCCATTCAGGAGTTCAAGCTTCAGACTGCTACTTACGATGCCACGTTCGGGCGGAGTGGTGGGGCACAAGTTAACGTAATCCTAAAGTCTGGCACAAATCAGTTTCATGGCACGGTTTATGAATTCTTCCGCAATGCTGCTATGGATGCGCGAAATTTTTTTGATGACCCAAATTCAAACAAACCTAAATTTCAGCAGAACCAATTTGGTTTTTCTCTTGGTGGCCCAATTAAGAACGATCGAACATTTTTCTTCGTTGACTACGAAGGCCGGCGGCGGCAAGAGGGGATTACTCGTATTGCCAATGTTCCTACACTTGATGAACGTCAGGGAGACTTTTCTTCAAGCTCTCTTCCACCCTTTGATCCGTTTACGAGTCAGTTCTTTTCTGGAGGCGTAATTCCTGAATTCCGCCAGCATCCGGCAGGTGCCGCGATTGCCAATCTGTTTCCGGTGCCTAACAGATCTGTGGCGGGGCAGAATTTTGTTTCTGCGCCTACCTTGCGGGACCGGGTGGATAGCTTTGACGTGCGGATAGACCATTCTTTAAGCAACCGTGGCAACCTCACGGGACGCTATAGTTTCAGTGACCGCGATCTTTTCGAGCCCTTTGCTGGGAGGTTGTATTCTTCTGTGCCAGGCTATGGAAACTTTGTTCCCCGGCGGGCCCAGAACTTAATGCTAAATGAGACGCATATTTTTAACTCCCGTTGGGTGAATGATTTGCGGCTGGCATTCAATCGGGTTTCGAGCGGTACCTTTCAGGAAAATTCGGGCACGAATGTTAATGGACAGTTGGGTGTTCCAAGTTTCGCCTCTAATTCTCGCGATTTTGGGTTAAGCCTAATTACTGTGGCTGGGTTTTCTCCTCTTGGGGACGAGCCTAATAACCCTCAAAATAGTGTGACAAATACGTTTCAGGTACTAAACCAGTCCAGTTTCTCTCCAGGGAAACACCTGGTCCGTTTTGGGGTTGACTTGAGAAGATCTCAGCAGAATGCCTTCCGTGATATCCAATCCCGAGGTTTCATTAATTTTATTTCCCCTTCTTACTTTACTGGTATTCCTTTGGCTGATCTTTTACTGGGTTTGCCTACATACTCAGGCGCGGCACAGTCAGACAATCCTCAGTATTTACGCACTACCAGCGTGAATCTATTTGTCCATGAAAACTGGCGAGTGCTGCCTAACCTGACAATGAATCTCGGGTTGCGTTACGAATACAATTCACCACCTTCAGATAAATTTGACCACGTAAATCTATTTGATGTGGAGACAGCCACGCTTGCAGAGGTTGGGGAAAGGGGCATTCCTCGCGGTGGATATCACCCAGATCGGAATAACTTTGCCCCTCGAGTTGGATTGGCCTGGAACCCTTTTGCTGGCGGCAGAACCGTGCTACGTGCCGGTTACGGAGTTAATTATGATCAGTCCACACTGGCTGTCTCCAATGGACTTTACTTTAATGCACCTTTTTTTATTTTTAACATCTTTCAACCATCACAGCTTTCACCTTTGACGCTATACGATCCTTTCCCGGCCAGCGCTGGATTCCCACTTCCAGCATCGGGCATTACCTATCAACGCGATCTTAGGACTCCCTACCAGCAACAGTGGAGCATGGACCTGCAACAGGAACTCCAGCACGACCTATTACTTGGTGTGAGTTATGTAGGTTCAAAAGGAACGAATCTTATTGGAGCAAGAGATTTAAACCAGCCCTTGCCGAGCTCAGAACTGGTTAATCTGCGTCCTCTGCCGCAATATGCTGACATCAATCAAATAGAGTCTTCCGGAAATTCTACCTACCATGCGTTGCAGGTTCGGTTGCAGCAGCGCTTAAGCTCAGGTTTAATGTTCCTTACCTCCTATAGCTGGAGTCATTCCATTGATAGTTCTTCCACGTTGTTTCCGAGCGCTGGCGATGCGAACTTTCCCCAGGACAGCCTTAATCTTAGGGCTGAAAAGGGAAGTTCTAGCTTTGACGTCCGTCACCGTCTATCTTTTAGTTTTTCCTACGATCTACCTTTCGGGCGAGGGGGGCAGTTCCTTCCTGATCTTGGAGGGCTTGGCAGTTTCTTTTTGAGTAATTGGCAGGCAGATGGGATTCTCAGTTTGCAATCCGGTTACCCTTTCACGCCACTACTGCGTGCTGACAATAGCAATACAGGGATTTCATCCTTAGGAATCTCGGCTGGTGACCGGCCTCATCTGGTAGGAAATCCGAAGCTAGCGAATCCAGGCCCGGACGGGTGGGTGGATGCAACAGCTTTTGCTGCGCCATCCTTTGGAAGTTTTGGAAATGCAGGACGTAATATCCTGACCGGCCCTGGTTTCCGGAATATAGATTTTTCTTTACTTAAGAATATGACGCTGACAGAAGACTTGGACTTGCAGTTCAGGACAGAATTCTTCAATCTGTTTAACAATCCAAATTTTGATCTTCCTGATCCTTTCGTAGATTCCACCCTCACCTTCGGCCGGATTTTTTCAGCACGTTCTGGCCTTCCTGGTGATGCGCGAAGCGTCCAGTTTGCCTTGAAGCTCATTTTCTGAGATTAAAATTGGTCGTTATGTTTTACTCACTGCGCAGTGCGGGAAGCAGAGGAGTTCGCAACATAAGCCATGCTGCCAAAATTCCTGTCGTAAATCCTGCCACACAAACCATCAGCAGAGTTAATCCGAGTGATATCCATGGCATGTGGCTTCCACTTTTGACGAGATGTGGGCCCACGGCCACCAGTGCACTAATGGAACCCGCCGACAGACCGAAAAGAAGAAGGAATCCATTTTCTGCTAAAAGGAGCCATCCGAGCATTTTTCGACGAAATCCTAACGCTACTAATAATGCTAGTTCCCCACGACGCTCCGTCACGTTGCGCATTATTAACGTTGCTAGCCCTAGGGTTCCAAGAATCAAGCCTAGGCCTCCCAAAGAAAGAAAGGTGCTCAGGTAGGTGTTTTCTACGACCAGGTAGCCTGCTAATCGCTCTGAGGCTGTGATTACGTCTAATCCAAACTCCGCCAGATGCTCTTCCAAAACTTGTGCTACCTGATGGGTGCTTTCCACTGGCGTTTCCACCATAAAGAAGGGGTAACCACTCTTGCTCGGAAAGAGGCTAACGAAATGAGATTCGGATATGAGCAATTCGGATTGGAATATGCTCCGGTTTAAAAGTGCAACGATCTTTAGTCTCACGGGCTGCCCTTGTTCGTCTGTTAGGATTAACCACTCTCCAAGTTCGAGATGAAGTATCCACATCACCGTGTTGTAGTCGCCAATGGCAGGCACTACGCCTTCGGGCATTTCTTTTTCGAGAAGGAGCCAAGGGTTTGCTTTCTCTCTAGATGAACCTGCAAGAGAACCTTGGAATTCGAAGCCGCCACGCGCAATCATATCTGAGGAAACCCCGAGCAGCCGTGGATGGGTTGGCTGGAAAAGGTTTAAGCAGCTTACGTCCTCACCCGGACGCAACCGAAAGGGGAATATTTGTGTTTGTTCCAGAACCGTCTCAGCTGATTCGGGAACATAGAGTTGACGCCGGCCTTCGCGGGTGGAAAGGTTGTGATGGAGTGACAAGTTGGATTCGGCCACTAAAGAGAACCCTCCGTTTCCTGAATCTTTCTCCGGTGGCTGATTGGATACATCTTGTCGATTGAGTGCCACGGTCACGATTACGAAGCTGGCAGAAGCAATCAGTCCTGCAGTGAGGATGCTACGTCCTGGTAGGCGTGATGCGTTTTGGGTACCGAGGCGGGTCAATGTGAAGGGTTTCTGGCCGTAAATGACCTCTCCTTGTCTCCTGTAAAGAATTCCTGTGAAGAAGGCAACCGTAGCAATTAGTAGTGCCACGCCCAACGCATAAAATGCTAATAGGGCGGATATGATTTCTGTGACCAAGGACAGAACGACTAATACCACTGCAAGAACTATAGCAATGGTGCCCGTAAGCCAAGGAATTGGGCTTTTTCGACGCTCAGTTTCAGCTTCCAGGTTTAGCGCAAAGGAGCCCGCCAGCAGGCTCTTTGGAGCTGTCTTCCCTAATTGGCGTAGTGCGAACCAAATTGAGGTGAGAATGACAGCCTGTGCCGCTAGAAATCCCTTGGCAAGACTTTCTGCAGTGATATGTAGATCTAGGAAAGGATTGCCGATTGCTTCCTGCCACCAGTTTTGTAATCCGTAGATCATTACTAGGGCGTAACCCACGGCTCCCAGGAGTCCAATCAAACCCCCAGTAATTGCAAGAATTGCTCCTTCAGCGAGAAAAAGGCGCCTTAGGGAGTGAGGTGTCATGCCTGTTGCCATCAGAATACCGATTTCTCGCGACCGTTGCTCAATGCTAAAGCGAATAAGCAGCGCAACCCATAAGGCTGCTGAGATAATAAGGAAGGCCGTGAAACCTGCAAAGAGCATTCCAAAGTCAGTGCTGCCCTTTGTGGCGGCAAGCCCTTGAAACTTAACAGGCCGAAAAGACAGACTGCTATGCTCAGGTTGCAGGTTTCCGAGGAGCCGTTGGCTGAATCGGTCTGCCGCATTGCCCAAATTCATGCCTGAATTGGGGGCTATCCGGAGTGAAGTCAATGAACCAAACCGGTTAGTCCAAAGCTTTCTGGCTGTCTCAAGTGAGACGAAGGCTTTGGGCGTGGCACGGTATTGATCCCAGTAGTCTTCATCACGAGGTCGAATCAAACTTAGGTCTACCGGGAAAGGTGGATCCCAATCCACAATATTCATCGTTTCGCTTATTCCCTGAAAAACCGGTGTCAAAGAAGGGTCTGCCCCTAGCCCTGAAAGGCGCACAATACCTCGTAGTTGCAGACTTGAATGAGAGGTGAGCAATTCCCCGTTAGCCCCAACGACAAAGTATTCCAGGTCAATTATTTCCCCTACACGAACTCCCAAATCTTGGGCAGCCCATTGGTTGAGCAATATTTCATTATTTTTGAGCTCAGGCGACGAAAAACCATTGGTCATTTCAAGAGAGCCAAACGGAGAGTTTTCGGCAACATCAATTCCTGATACGGTTGAGTAAGGAACGGTTTTGGTTCCGGCAGAAATGCGTATGGCAAGATTGGTGAATACCCCTAGAGTTCTCAATTGGGTTTCTTGGGCAACCCTTGTTGCCGTATTGGCTATTACAGGGCGGAGAAATAGTTCGTTACTTTCAAGATAGAAGTAATCGCCCGATTTATGTAGTTTTGTATTGAGGCCTAGATCCTTTAGCGTCAGGATTTTTCCTAACATCCCTTGTAACTCACTGGCGGCACTTTCAGTTTGTGAGGTCGAATCCTGTTTGCCGGAAACGAAAATCGCATTGATACGTTGTTTTTGTTTGAGTGCGAGCTGGAGGGTTTTAAGTGGCAGGAAAATATTGCGTACCAACTGCTGATTGGCTTCTAATCCGAAGTCCCCTAAGCTTTTGTCTGGGAGAATTGCCTTTACCGTAAGGCGCAATACCTGAATTGTATCGGAGCGCTTGCCCAGTGCCGCCTCGCGTGGGACGGTACTGGGTTTTGTCACCCGCACGATGATAGTATCGCCAGGCTTCACTTCCAGTTCTCGGGCGAGGGTTGTATTGAGTGTTAGCTCACGATTCAGAGGGATTTCTTTGATGAGTTTTTTACCTAAAGTCCAAAATGAACTTTCAACCCCCCATATCCGTACCTGATTGGAGCGCCTACTTGTGTTAGCGGTGTTGGCCGTGCCGCGAAGAACGACTGCCGGCGTTGATGACTCAAACCGTGCTTTGAATTCAGGTAAGCCTTCGAGTTGCGTGGAAATATCTTGTCGAAAGAAGCGATCCGAAACCAAGGCATGATCAACTTGGCCAAGACGACTTAGGGTCAGCGAACGGAGGCTCCCCTGAATTGAATCGCCCACAAGGAGCGCTCCGGTGAGCACGGCCGTTCCCACTGCTACACCTATCATGACGGCCACATTTGGGCGCCAGTGGTAAAGAAGACTTGATCTAAGCAGGGTTGCAAGTGTCATGTTCTCATGTTCACTGCGCAAAGCGCCCCAGCGTATGACTTGTGCTAGTCAAATCATATCCCGGAGGGATCCGTCGAGCATTTCTACTTTTCGAGAAAAGCGATTGGCCAGGTTTAAGCTGTGAGTTACAACTACAAGAATAGCTTTCTCTTCTTGGTGTAGCTCTATTAGAAGATCTGTCATGGCCTCAGCATTCGCACGGTCCAAATTACCCGTAGGCTCATCAGCAAGAATCAGTCGAGGCCGATTGATAAGTGATCGAGCTAGCGCCACACGCTGTCTCTCACCGCCGGAAAGTTCTGGTGGGCGGTAATCGCTTCGTTTCGCAAGGCCTACCTGGTCAAGAAGGTTCATGGCCCGGGCTTCCAGGATTTCTGTGCCTTCTTTGACCTGTCCGGATTTTAGAGTTGGAATTAGAACGTTTTCTAGTGCCGAACACTGCGGCAGAAGGTGGTGATCCTGGAATACAAGTCCAATTTCACGATTTCTGAAAACCGCAAGATCAGCCTGTGAGAATTCAAAAGGATTCTTGCCATTAATGGAAACAGATCCTGCAGTGGGCCGATCGAGCGTGCCTAACAAATGGAGTAGGGTGCTCTTACCTGACCCAGATGGCCCCATGATGGCCATTGCCTCACCGGGGCCAATTTCCAATGAGACATTTCGCAGGACAACTAAAGGTTCACCTCGTGTCACGTACTCCTTGCGAAGTTCTCGTACCGAGAGCCCTTGGAGATAGGGAGTCATTTTGAACTCTTTCTTTTGATCTGTTTTGATTTTTTTGTATTTTTTCTCTGAGATTTTAGCTTAGGAATGGGGTTGCCTCTGAGGGGTGCAACTTTGATCTTTTTACTTATAAATGAGGGAATTTGAATGCGACGAAGGGAGCGTCCGTCTTCGTGGGTACAGCAGACTGAAGTGGATTGACCACGAGCCACCAACGTGCCTTTCTTGTAAAATGTAAAGCTGTAAGTGAAGGATGATTTTCCCTTCCTGGTTACCAGTAAATGTATATCAACCTTATCTTCAAAGACAATGGGCTGGTAGTATTCGCAAGATGTTGCTACTCGAGGCCAGCCAATTATTTTCCCTTTGTGTTGGGTCACAATGCTCAAGCTTAGAGAGCGGAAGAACGCGTGCTCAGCTTCTTCCATGTAGCGGAAAAAGCTCGTGAAGTGAATGATGCCAGCCATGTCAGTTTCGGCAAACTCAACACGCCGCGTGGTTTTGAATTCATAAGTCATAAGACTTCCATTAAAATCATGTGCTGAAAAATCACGAAATGTATCGTTGGTAAACAGCTGAAGTTTCTGTGGCCATTGTCGTCGCGCTAAAGATTTTTTGGACGGCGGCCCTGCCTCTTTGTCCGAGCTCTGTAGCGTAAGCACGATTTTTGATTAAAAGCCGAAGGTTAGCGGCAAGATCCCTGGCATTTCCTGGCTCGAATAGGAGTCCACCACCACTTGCTTTAATAAACTCAGGAAAGGATCCATGCCGTGGCTCGACAACTGGCAAACCATTTGCCCACGCTTCCATCATGTAAATACCTTTTGGTGCACCGTAGGTAGTTGGAACTGAAAGTACGTCCAATCCCTGAATGAAATTGATTTTCCCATTACGGTCAAGAGAACCGACATATTCGAAATCTTTTGCCAAGCCCCATCCACAGATTTTTTTTTGGATCTTCTTGATGTAAGGATGATTTGCCCTACTTAGGTAGCCCGCAACACGTAAGCGGCAATTGGGCAATTTCCCTGACTGTCGGAGATCGTGAAAAGCATCCACTAAAATATGTAGACCTTTATCAGGGTTGATTCGGGCCATGTATCCTATCGTGAAATCATCACCTGGTTTTGTTTTTTCCCCACCATGTCCTTCCAGCTCAAGACCCGGATAGACAACATGGATACGTTGGCGAGGAATACCAAGATAAGCGGCCATGTGGTCAGCGTAGTTATAGCTGGGCGCAATGAAGGCGTCAATATCAGCGGCCCGTGTGCGTAAAACCGCCAAGACTCTTTCTCGATGAAACTCTGGCATTTGGTCAAGGAAGTTATCTTCCCCTTGGAGTGAACAGAGAATTGGAACGTTGACTCGGGATTTTATTTTTCTTGCCAGCCCAACTAGAAGAGAATTGGTGAGATGCACTAACTGGGGGCGAGGTTCTTGACTGAGCCATTCGGTTAGCCGGAGTAGTTCTTTTTGTTGATGGCCATCTTCCCCTTCAAGCACGGAGAGCGTGAGGGCTCCGAGAAATTCAGGTTCAGTATCGATGGCAAACTGTGAAATCCATCTGAGTAGACCAGGGGAATCTAAAGCTCTGTCAAGAAGGCGCGGCGTGTGACGGAATAGAGAAATTCGTTGCTGTAGAAAAACATTCAGCCCGCCATAGAATATATGGTCAAGGCTTACGTCGTTTTCATCGGTGCGTATTGGGGTGTATAGGGGGATCAAAGTAACATCGTGACCCTTGCGAATTAATGTGGCTGCCAATGTGTTGTCCTGCAAGCAGTTCCCGCAATACATTCCCCCCGCACCGGCAGTAATGTAAGCTATTTTCATGGAAAGAGATCAGGCTAAGTATTTAGTCCTGCAACCTCGATTTCTCTACAGGAAAGAATTTCTGTAGATTAGTTTCTGGAGGAGGCGAGCTTAGCAGGGAGCCGATGATCATGCCTGTTGCACTGGCTGATACCAGAATGGCTACGGGCATGATGCCGGTGCCTCCCACGGTGTAGTTAGGGTCTCCCCACCCCTGAAGGAATAAGTAGATCCAGGCAATTCCCACGCTCAATACGGAAGCGAATGCCCCGTATTTGGTGCTCCGTTTCCAG
>CAZSDV010000045.1:5654-18949 GCA_964605715.1 uncultured Acidobacteriota bacterium | reverse complement strand
TCTTCCGGTTTCTTCGTCCATGCCATCATTTTACGTAAGTCGCGCCCCACTTTTTCTATTAAGAGATTTGAATCTGTTTCACGCATCTTCCGAAATTCAGCCCCACCTTTATCGTTTTCATCCATCCACTGCCGAGCAAAAGAGCCATCCTGAACCTGAGCCAGGACCTTTTTCATCTGCTGTTTTACATGGTCGTCCACTATAACAGGACCTCGTGTATAGTCTCCGTATTCAGCCGTATCGCTGACTGAGTAACGCATATAGCTGAGACCACCTTCATAAATTAAGTCGACAATTAGCTTCAACTCGTTCAGGCACTCGAAGTAAGCGATCTCTGGTTGATAGCCAGCTTCGACCAAAGTGTCGAAGGAAGCCTTGATTAACTCAGAAACTCCTCCGCACAAGCAAGATTGTTCTCCAAAAAGATCAGACTCAGTCTCCTCTTTAAAGGTTGTTTGAATTACTCCGGCCCGGAGGCATCCGAGGCCAAGAGCGTAACCTAGTGAGATTTGGAGGGCGTTGCCTGTTGAATCCTGTTCGATGGCAACCAGTCCTGGGACACCTTCTCCCTCGATGAAGAGTTCACGCAAGCGATGCCCCGGAGATTTGGGTGCGATCATCGCCACATCCACATTTGGAGGAGGAGTGACAAATTTGTAGTGGATATTAAACCCATGGGCAAACATCAACATTTTTCCTTCAGAGAGATTTGGCTTCAGTATTTCCTCATAGAAATCTCGCTGAGGAGGATCAGGGATTAACACTGCGATGATGTCACCTTGCTCGGCTGCTTCCGCTGGGTCAAGGACCGACAGGCCAGCTTTTTGGGCTTTGACCCGGGATTTACTTGTACTTGGAAGCCCGACTACGACCTTCACTCCACTGTCATGTAAATTCAGGGCGTGGGCATGGCCCTGGCTCCCGTAGCCCATAATGGCGACCGTCTTGTCTTTAAGTGGTTCTAAGCTACCGTCTGATTCATAGTAAACTTTTGCCATAGTTACCTCTCCTCGACCTTATTCAGTTGCCTCAGAAAACATTGCACTCTAATATTTAGCAGGAGTTAAAGAATGGCCTAAGCCTTGGCCTCTGTCAAGAGGCCGGAGTAATTCCGCTCGTTTTGATGTGGGTAAACGGAAGGCGATTCTCCTGAGGGATAACCTGGACAGCTTCATGTTCTTTGGCTTTTCCCAAGAACTCAAAGAGGTAGCTCTTTCCGTTGGAGAAGACAAGTCTCGCCCCAGGAACGCCTTGAAGGATACGCCCAACTGACTCTCCTGGGGAATCTGCAAGGGTTAGGAGGAGATGAGTAGCACTTTCCACTTCTTGGTTTCGGTAATAGGATACCTTTTGAATCCCAGCAGACCGGCGGAGAAAATGGAACATGTGCTCCATAAGCGGTTCGTCGCATTCAACAAGCGCAACGAAAGAGGTTTTAACGGAACCAGAAGTTGCTGTCATGCTTGCTACTCTTGGGCCTTTGCGGCGAAAAACGTCCATTAGTCGGCAAAGAGCAATTGGATCAGGGTCCATTTCCAAAAACATTAGCCACTGCATGTAATCCACCAGAAATACTAGGGTTGAAGAATAAGAAGGCTTTCCGTTCCCAACGATTGAAGTCTAATAAGCCCACAGGTCGTCCATCACTTCCCCTTCAAAATCTAGGATCTGCCTTGGGGGACCGACAATCATATCGGCCATTGTGGCTCCTGGAGGGATGATCGGATAGACATTTTCCCGTGGATCTACCATGAATTCCAACAACTGCGGTTTCCGGTCGGAGAGAAAGTGCTGGATTGCCTCAGGCATGTTCTTCGAGTCAGAAACTTGAGCTCCATGAATTCCGTAAGCTTCAGCAAGGCGAACAAAGTCAGGTGAATAACTCAGATCAACTTCGCAGTATCGTTGCTCGAAGAAAATTTCCTGCCACTGCCGAACCATCCCTAAAGATCGGTTGTTGATAATCACAATCTTCACCGGGAGTTGATTTTCTCCTACCGTAGCCAGATCAGGAAGTGTCATCTGAAATCCCCCATCTCCGCAGACGGAAATCACAGTGCGATCAGGCCAGGCCATCTGCGCCCCAATGGCAGCTGGGAAACCGTATCCCATTGCTCCTAATCCGCTCGAGGAGAGGAAGGTCCGTGGCCTGGAGAAGGCGTAGTGCTGAGCAGTCCACATCTGGTGTTGGCCGACGTCCACAGTAACAATGGTGTCTACTGGAGCTGCGTTACTGAGTGATTCAATGACATGTTGCGGCTTAAGCAAGCCATTTAACTTGTCGTAACTCAGGGGATTTTCATTGCGCCAAGCACTGATCTGAGCTAGCCAGTCCTGTCTTTCCGAAGGAGCGGGTTGATGGTTTCGCTGCCGCAACTCAGTGATCAGGGCTCGCAGTGCCTCCTTGGCGTTACCCACTACAGCCAGATCAACTGAAACATTTTTATTGATTTCTGAAGGGTCAATGTCAAAGTGGATCTTGCGGGCTTTTTTGGCAAAGCCATCAGTACGCCCAGTTACCCGGTCATCAAATCTTGCACCGATATTGACGAGCAGATCACAGTTGCAAATAGCAGTGTTTGTTCCGTAGGAGCCGTGCATCCCTAGCATTCCGAGTGATAAGGGATGACGGGAAGGGAAGGTTCCCAGGGCCATGAGAGTCGTAGTCACCGGCAGATGAGTTAGCTCGGCAAGTTCAAATAGTTCATCCGTTGAATTGGAGTGAGTAACCCCACCACCTGCATAGAGTATCCCACGATGGCTTTCCGTGATCATTTCAGCTGCACGTTGGATTTCGTCACTTTCCCACTCGCAAAAAAACTCAGATTGAATTTTGGTGGTTGAGGCACAGTAAGTTGGAACTTCTTTTTGGATTAGGATGTCCTTCGGAATATCCACCAGTACTGGACCCGGGCGCCCAGAGACGGCCTCCTTGAAGGCTTCACGAATGATTCCAGGGATTTCTTCCGTATCCCGAACTAAGAAGTTTTTCTTTGTGGCAGGCATGGTAATGCCAATGGTGTCACATTCCTGAAATGCGTCCTTGCCGATCATGGACGAAGGTACCTGGCCTGTTAAGGCCACAACTGGAATTGAATCCATCAAAGCAGAGGTTAGGCCGGTGAGCAGGTTTGTTGCCCCCGGACCAGAGGTAACAAGACACACACCAGGCTTACCGGTGGCTCTGGCATACCCGTCTGCTCCAAAGACAGCTGCCTGCTCGTGCCTAACTAGGACATGGCGAAGCTTGGCGCCATAGAGCGAGTCATAGAGAGGCAAGGTTGCGCCACCTGGATAGCCAAAAATGACCTCCACGTTCTCACGGATCAGACTCTCAATCAGAATTTCTGAACCTGCTATTTTATGAGCCATGGGCGTAGCCAATTGCAAAAGTATAATCCTACCGACCGGTCGGTAGGATTAGGAGGATAACACTTCCCCCTTTGTGCGTCAATAGGGGAAATAGGCAGGATTTAATAATTTTTAAAGGTTTGAAATGGCCTCTTGGGAATGGATGCAATCGCCCGTCATTCTGGTTTCCAGCGTAGCATTGGTTTTCGAGCCGCCTTGACCTCATCAAGTTTTGTTAGGCGTGTTGTATGGGGTGCAGTCCGGACCACTTCGGGCTGATTTTTGGCTTCTTCCGCTATTGCTAACATTGCTTGAATAAACTCATCAAGTTCGCGCTGGTCTGCGCTCTCAGAAGGCTCAATCATCAGAGCGCCATTGACGATAAGCGGAAATGCGGTGGTATAAGGGTGGAATCCGTAGTCAATTAGCCGTTTAGCAATGTCCATGGTGTTTACGCCGTGGTCGGCCTGGCGGCGGTCGGAGAAGACGCATTCATGAAGGCATGGCTGTTCATAGGCTAACTCATAACTTTCCTTAAGTTGAGCCTGAATGTAGTTCGAATTGAGAACGGCATCCTTTGTTGTCTGCAGTAATCCTGTAGGGCCGTTTGCTAAAATATAGGCAAGGGCGCGGGCCACCATTCCAAAGTTTCCGAAGTATGCACGGACCCGTCCGATACTATTAGGTCGGTTGGAATTAAGGAGGTAGTTCCCATTTTCTCCTCGCTCAACCGTAGGGGATGGCAGATACGGCTCAAGAAATTGCTTTACTGCAACTGGCCCCGACCCTGGTCCACCACCTCCGTGTGGAGTGGAAAAAGTTTTGTGCAAGTTTAAGTGCATTGCATCGACACCGAAATCCCCTGGACGAGTAATTCCCACCATCGCGTTCATATTTGCCCCATCCATGTATAGAAGAGCACCTTTGGAGTGGAGGATTTCTTTGATTTCCAAGATTTTATCTTCAAAAATTCCGAGCGTGTTTGGGTTTGTTAGCATTAGACAAGCGACTTCAGAATCAACAGCCGATGCTAACTGATTCAGGTCAATGCAACCACGGTTGTTGGATTTAAGATGCTGAACCTGGTAGCCTGCAATTGTCACGCTTGCAGGATTAGTGCCATGCGCCGAATCAGGAACTAGAATTTTCTTGCGTGCACTGCCCTTATCAGCCAGAAAGGCGCGCATCATCAAAATTGCGGTCAATTCACCTTGCGCCCCCGCCGCAGGCTGGAAAGTAACTCGGTCCATTCCTGTGATTTCGGTCAAGCAATACTCAAGTTCGTAGAGTATTTTCAGACACCCTTGTGATATATCGAGTGGTTGATAGGGATGATCAGTGGCTATCCCCTTCAAATTTGCTACCACTTCATTAATGCGCGGATTGTATTTCATTGTGCAGGAACCGAGCGGGTAGATACCCGTATCTACGCCGTAATTCCATGTCGAGAGACGTGTAAAGTGGCGGATCACATCTAATTCGGACACTTCGGGAAATCCAAGAATTTTCTCGCGTATTTTTTCTTCGCCCAAAACCTCCTGTGGGTCAATTTCAGGAACCTCAGTTGGGGCAAGGGTTATGCCAGGCTTTCCGGGCGAGGATCGTTCAAAGATTAAACCTTCGTCTTGTGTTATATGGGATCTTAGGGGGGCTGAGCGACTGAACTTGTCTTGTCTCATTGGGCTACCGTGGGTTGGAAAGTGGGGCCATCATTGACCAGGGTTTTTTCATAAATTGTGCCCATACGGTCGATGGCATTCTTGCTAACTGTCTCGGTTGCACAGACCAGGAGTCCATTGGGGAGTTCTGGGTAGAAATTATCCAGCGGCAATCCACCTAGAATCATTCCCTGTTGGAGTTCCTTAAGGACCGACCGAGGGTTTCCTGGCAGCTGAATTACAAATTCATTGAAGATCTTGCCAGAAAAAGGGCGGGTTACTCCAGGAATACGGATTAAGCTGTTTAGAGTGTAGTGTGCTTTTGCCAGGTTATTTTCTGCCAATTTTCGTATCCCATGCTTACCGAGCAAACAGAGGTAGATCGTAGCCGTTAGGGCACATAGAGACTGATTAGTGCAAATATTTGATGTAGCTTTTTCACGGCGTATATGCTGCTCGCGACTGGCGAGTGTGATTACATACCCGGTCCGGCCTTTGGTGTCACAGGTCTGACCTATTAATCGTCCGGGCATCTGACGAAGGTATTTCTGTCGCGTAGTCAAGAAACCAAGGTACGGACCCCCAAAGGCGAGAGGAACTCCAAAGGATTGTCCTTCTCCACAAACAATGTCAGCATCTACGGGAGGCTTGGTGATGGCTAGGGAGAGAGGTTCAGTGATGTTTACAATTAGAAGGGCACCGTAATCATGTACCAATTTAGCTATCCGGTCACAGTCTTCAAGAATTCCAAAAAAGTTTGGAGATTGAATAACAACCGCTGCAGGTTCAGATGCGAGGCTAGATTCTAATTGCTCGAGGTCAACTTCTCCTGAAGTGGAGAAAGAGGTTACAGCAACCTCTGCTTCTAAGTTCTGAAGGTAGGTGTTCAAGACCTGCTGATATTCAGGATGAACACTGCGTGCTACTAGCACTCGGTGCCGGCGAGTAATGCGGAGAGCCATTAAAACCGCTTCGGTCATGGCCGTTGATCCATCGTAGAGGGATGCATTTGAAACTTCCATGCCGGTCAAAAGACAGATGAGACTTTGAAATTCGAAAATTGCCTGCAATGTTCCTTGCGAAATTTCAGCTTGGTATGGTGTGTATGCCGTGAAGAATTCACCACGAGATAGGAGTGAGTTTACCGCGGCAGGCTGGTGGTGTTGGTAGGCGCCTCCACCCAAAAAGGAGGTATAACTTTTCCCACTTTGATGTGCAGCGTCTTGGAAAAAATCAAGTATCTCTTTCTCAGAAAGAGGTCCAGGGAGATCAAGTGCCCGTCCCAAGCGTACGGATTTAGGGATTTGAGAGAAAAGCTCCTCTATCTTTGATCGACCAATTGTTTCCAGCATCTGAGTTCGGCTTTGAGGGGAGTTGGAAAGGTACTGCATTTTCTATCTGGCACTCTCTTCCTTGAGGTAAGCCTCATACTGGTTGGCGGAAAGCAATCTGTCAATTTCGCTGCGGTTGTCCATTTGAATTTTCAGGAGCCAGGCTTCACCATGTGGGTGGCTGTTAAGCAGTTCGGGGGATTCCTGTAGCTTTTTGTTGGCCGCAAGGATTGTTCCTGAAACTGGTGCATAAATGTCTGATACTGCTTTTACCGATTCAACAGTGCCAAAGGGTTTTTTAGCTGTTATCTTCCCTCCTGGCAATGGCAACTCAACGTAAACGACGTCCCCGAGTTCCTTCTGAGCATGATTGGTAATTCCAATCGTTGCAATATCTGTGTCTACAAGGACCCATTCGTGTTGCTTGGTGTAAAAAAACTCTGGAGGATACATAGTGAGTTCTGGTTCCTATCAGAATGAAACTGGATGCTTATTGTCCTTGCCGTTTATAGAAAGGCAAAGGAACGATATATGCAGTTTCCCGTCGAGACCGAATACCTACTTGGACGGGTGTTTGAATCTTTGAGTATTGTATCGGGATGTAGGCAAGCGCGATATTCTTTTTCAAAAAAGGGGCGAAGGATCCACTCGTCACGATCCCGACTTTTTCTTTTCCAAGATAGAGTGGGTAACCATCACGAGCAATGGAACGGCTTGCCATCTCTATCCCCACCAGCTTTCGTCGCAATCCCTTCTTTTTTTGATGCAGTAGGGCTTCTTTCCCAATGAACGATTTTTTCTGAAGCTTGCATATCCATCCTAATCCTGCCTCCAGCAGCCCAATCTTTTCATCTAGTTCATGGCCGTAGAGAGGATAGCCAGCTTCCAGTCGCAGCGTGTTGCGGGCCCCAAGGCCTGCTGGGCGGAGCCCGTCCCCCCTGCCTTGTTGGAGTAGTGTATCCCACAACCTGACAGAATCGGTGGGCGAAACATAAATTTCAAATCCATCTTCACCGCTGTAGCCGGTACGGGCAAGAAGACACCTAATCCCTGAGCAATGAGTGAAGGAGAAATTGTAATATCGCAACGAAGAAAGGTCCATCTCCATTAACGGGGACAGGATTTTTTCTGCTCGAGGTCCCTGCAGAGCTAGCTGGGCATAATCTTCTGAGACATTACTAACTTTGGCATCGAGATCATTATGTTTGGATATCCATTGAAAATCTTTCTCAGTATTGCTGGCATTGACACAGAAAAGGTATCTTTGTTCTTCTAAGCGGTGGACCACGCAATCGTCCACCGCTGATCCTTCTGGGTGAGTTAGGGCGGTATATTGTGCTGAGCCATTTTTTAGTCGTGCAGCATCGTTACTTGTGATTACTTGAACCAGATCCAGAGCTTGCGGCCCAGAGATCTCAATTTCTCCCATGTGACTAACATCGAATAGTCCAGCGGTTGTTCGGACAGCGAGATGTTCTTGGGTGATGCTCCCGTAATCTACTGGCATGCACCAGCCGCCAAAATCAATGAGCTTAGCGCCGAGTGATCGATGGGTTTGGAACAGGGGAGTAAATCTGCTGTTTTCTTTGAATTGCCTCATTGAGCGGGTAACAACCTTTCGCCTATTTTGGCGTAAGGTAATTCCTTGAGTGGGGTGTAGCCTACACATTAGGTTTTAAGATGTCAAGGACAGGGCGCTGTGCTTGATGACCAAAAATATCGATGACATTATTTTTCCTATCCACGAAATTTCCTGAAGAAATTGTTCGTGCTCCAGTGCGAAATGGTAACCTTAGATATAAGGTTTAGCTTGAACGCCAATGAAGATAGCTTTAGCGCAGGTGAACACAACGGTTGGTGATTTTTCTGGCAATGCTCAGAAGGTTGCCAGCTACAGCCGTCGAGCTGCTGAATGTGGGGCTGACTGGGTTGTTTTTCCGGAACTTGCCATTTGTGGTTACCCCCCACGAGACCTGCTTGAAAAGGCCACTTTTCTGGAGCGAGCCGAAGCGGAAGTCATACGGCTGTCAAAAGAACTACCCGACATCGCCATCCTTTTGGGCTACGCACGACCCTTTAAGGCTCCTGGAGGGAAGCCCGCGGCTGATGTAGCAACGCTGTTAAAGGGTGGAAAAGTTTTAATCGATTATTCTAAAATCCTCCTTCCAACTTACGATGTTTTTGACGAAGGTCGTTACTTCGAACCAGGCCATTCGTGTGCCATTTACCCGACACACCAACATAACGTAGCAATCACCATTTGCGAAGACATCTGGAATGACAAGAATTTCTGGGAAAAACGTCTTTATGTTCGTGATCCGGTGGAGGAAGCTGTAAAAAAGGGAGCAGATTTATTGGTCAACATAGCAGCTTCACCTTTTTCGGGTGAAAAGATCGGGCTCCGTGAAGAGATGTTACGAAAGGTGGCTACAACATATCAGCTGCCAGTGGTATACGTTAATCAGGTGGGCGGGAACGACAGCCTGGTCTTTGATGGTTCAAGTATGGCTATCAATGCCGAAGGCAAGGTTTGTGCCCGTGCACGGTCCTTTGCAGAGGATCTGGTATTCTTTGATACGAAATGTGCAAATCAAGAAATCCACTCATCACCGACTTCAGAGATTGATGGAATTTTCCAAGCACTAGTTCTGGGAACGCGAGATTATGTGAAAAAGTGCGGCTTCAACAAGGTCATTGTGGGGCTGAGCGGCGGGATAGACTCCTCGGTGGTTGCGGCCATTGCAAGTGAGGCTTTGGACCCTGGAAATATTCAAGGTGTTAGCATGCCAGGTCCCTATTCTTCTCCGGGGAGTCGACGGGATGCGGAAGTACTTGCCAGGAATTTAGGAATTAAGCTTCAGGTTGTTCCTATTACCCAACTTTTTAGTGCCTATCTTAAGGTGCTAGGGCCCATTTTCGCTGACCTACCGGAAGATACAACGGAGGAAAACATACAAGCTCGTATTCGGGGAAATATCCTGATGGCCCTCTCAAATAAGTTTGGAGCATTACTCCTAAGCACGGGAAATAAATCTGAGCTTGCAGCTGGCTACTGTACACTTTACGGCGATATGGCCGGGGGGTTAGCGGTTATTTCGGATGTGCCTAAGACGATGGTTTATGAGCTGGCTCGGCATATCAATTGCAGCAAGGAGTTAATTCCTCATGCTAGCATCGAAAAGCCTCCCTCTGCTGAACTTCGACCCGGCCAGATTGATCAGGATTCGCTGCCTGCCTACGATGTACTGGACACAATCGTCCGTGCCTATATTGAAGAAAATCTTACTGCACAGGAGATTAAAAGAAAGTATCGACTTAAAGCTGATTTGGTTCAGAAAACAGTTCACCAATTGAACCGGGCTGAATATAAGCGTCAGCAGGCGCCGCCGGGCCTAAAGGTAACGACCAAAGCTTTCGGTGTCGGCCGTCGTTACCCTATTGCCCAAAAATTTTTCGAATAGATGACCAGTTAAACCTCAGGGAAGCGTTTAGTTGTAAACCTGGAAAGATTGGCATGCTTGTCTACGCTTCAATGCGATTACTCGAGCTGGGCAATGTTGGCACTGGATCCAATATTGTGCTTTGTTGTGGTCAGTTTTAGATATGATGAATCCACGTGAGCATTTGTCGAGCTCCTGTTACTTCCTTGAGTTTCGGCAATACGAAGATTTAATATCTTAGTCACATAAATGGAGAATTAGGGGTGATTGTCCAAAAGCTTCAACACTGCCAACCAAGGATCCAGGGCCCAGGTTTGCACTTTTTTTAAATACTACTTAAATTGTCCAAATTTTACCGCTTCCCATTGACAGATTTCAATGTTCGCCCCTAAGATGGGTTGGCGCAGGTCTTATTCTTCCAGTGACCTCCCATGTAAATCCATAATTCATGGGTTCCGGAGGAGAAAGAAATGAATTATCAGAAGGTGCCAATGCTTCGAGTATTTGCCGCTGTAATTTTCGGAGGAGTCTTATGGTTTGCCTGTACACCGGCACCTGAGCCGCCCCCCCCTGCGGCCACACCAGTTGGAGAAATAATTGAAATTGCCCCACCGCTTGGGTTGCCTAAGGTGCCTATCCCAGCGGATAATCCACCTACTGCAGAGACTGTCAGTTTGGGCCGGCGACTCTTTTATGATCCAGCATTTTCAGTGGATGACACTGTTTCCTGTTCCAGCTGTCACCATCCTGATTTTGGATTTTCAGATGGCCAGGCAACCTCAACTGGTGTTGGAAATCAAGTGGGTGGAAGAAATGCACCGACAGTTATTAATTCTGCTTACTCCACAACGCAGTTTTGGGACGGACGATCTCCTGACCTTGAGGATCAGGCGGAAGGTCCCGTGCAGAATCCGATTGAGATGGCGCATACATTGGAAGGAGTGGAGAACAAGCTGAGGGTTGATGTGTCCTATCAAAATGCGTTCAATGAAGCTTACGGCTCTAAGGTAGTTACCTATGAGCGGATTGGAAAGGCCATTGCTTCATTCGAACGAACAGTTCTAAGCGGGAATTCTCCTTTCGACCGCTATTTTTATGGAAAAGATAGATCTGCCCTGGACGCTTCCGCGCGACGCGGACTCAAAATTTTTAGGGATCCCAAAAAGGGTAACTGTGCAGCCTGTCACACGATTGAAGCAGAGTTTGCTTTATTCACCGACAACAAGTTCCATAACTTGGGCGTGGGCGCTGAGTTTGACGGGACCTATAAAGATACAGGGCGCTTTGAAATCTCAAGGGATAGAGCTGATAAAGGAGCTTTCAAGACACCAACACTTCGTAATATTGCCCAGACTGCCCCCTACATGCACGATGGACACTTGAAAACCCTTAAAGATGTAGTTGATTTCTATGTCGGCGGAGGCAATTCGAATGATCATTTAGATGCTGAAATTCGCTCGCTTGATTTCTTGACCGGACAAGATCGGGCCGATTTAGTGTCTTTCTTAGAGTCACTTACAAGTAAACTTCCATCAAATGTCGGCCCGCCGGAAAAGAATTAGTCTTGCCTCAAGGGATGCTTGTTAATGGGTTAAAGTGCGATGGATTCTTAGCCTTGAGTTATGCCCGCCGATTTTTCTTCTCGTTCTTTTCTTTTGATACGTGGATCCTTACGGGTGATCCCCTGTAACCGTTCTCCTCCTTTGAGGTTCCATGGGAGAGTAAGCTTGGTCCTATAGAATTTTCAAGGTACCGCTCCGGTCCAAAAACAGTCAGGTTAATCCCACCCGCTGCAAGGAATACTCAATCTTTGGATTTTTGGGACTCTGCTTGGGGTGGTAGGACCGAAACTTCTCAACCCTCTAATATTTTAGACAGAACTGGAAGAATAGGAGGTATCAGTACTTATCCTGGCTGGTAGGTGGCAATAGCTTAATAATTGAATGAAGCCCTCTGTCTTTCTTTTTTTAGTACCATAGGGTTACGATGGAATCTGACTCTTGATGGGTAATCTACTGCATCATACAATCCTCCGATTCATACTTTCTTGCATAGCGCTGTTGGCATGGGGTAGGGTCTGCTCTGCCGGCCAGTTGTCTCAACTCTTTTTTGAGGAATATAAACTTTCAAACGGACTCCGCGTAGTTTTGTTGGAAGATCATCAATCCCCAGTTGTCACGGTGGAGGTTTGGTACCATGTTGGCTCGAAGAACGAGGTTGAAGGGAGTAGAGGTTTTGCTCACTTGTTCGAGCATTTGATGTTTTCGGCCACCAGTAACCAGAGGGAGGGGCAGTTTTCTGGTCGGGTTGTTCGCTCTGGTGGTATTGCCAATGCATACACTACCGAGGATGCGACGGTTGTCTGGGAAACGATTCCAAGCAACTTTCTTCGCGTGGCCCTATGGCTAGAAGCTGACCGCATGAGAAACCTTGAAATTACACAGGCTGACTTGCGTCGCGAAATTGAAGTGGTCAAAGAGGAGCGCCGTCTCCGACTGGACAATGTTCCTTATGGAACTGTCATTGAGAACCTATACGAACAAGCATTCAGAGTCCATCCTTACAGCCATATTCCCATTGGATCAATGGAGGACCTTGAGGGGTTTCGACTGGAAGAGGCCCTCAGGTTCTATAAGGCGCAATTTACTCCAAACAATGCAACATTGGTTATTGTCGGTGATTTCAAGAAAGAGTATGTACAAGATTGGATCCAGGACTATTTTTTGCCAATCCCTCGCTCTGAAACTTGCGGGGCGAAATTGATTATGCCGGAACCAAAGCAGATCGTGGGTCGGACCTTACGGCTCAGGAAGAATGTAGCACTCCCGGTGTTGGTCCATGGATACCATGTACCTTCCGATGGTTCAGTTGATTCTTACGCTCTTAGACTTTTACCTGAGATTCTTTCCGGCGGTGAAAGTTCACGGTTGGTTCGCCGTCTTATCATGGGAAAGCAGATCGCGCTTGAAGTGAAAAGCGTCGCAAACTTAACTGAACATCCTAACCTGTTTGTACTGTATGCAATTTTACACGAAGGAGTTACCCTGGCGGAAGGTAAGCAAGAATTACGAGCTGAAATAGAGCTACTCAGAAAAGAACAAGTCAGCGGTCAGGAGCTTACTGGAGCTCGAAACCGAATGTTGCGAAATCTGGCGCTTAAGCGTCAAAATACCAAATCCTTGGCTGATCTACTTGGTTATGCAAGCGTTGTTCTGAAAGATATCAACTCAGTCAATCAGGATGTAGAGAAATTTCAGATTGTCTCTCCTGAAGATGTCCAACGTGTGGCAAAAAAGTATCTTGTGCCAGAAAATCTTACATTAATTGAAGTCGAACCCAATACCGAAAAGAAATAGAATGCCAGGTAACCCGCCACTTCGCTGTAGGGGTGGCCAAGGTAATTTTAAGAAAACTGCCAACGCAATGGAAAGAAGAAAAATTAAATTCTTGGTTTTTTTTGTATGTGTGAGCTTTTCTTTGATATTTGTATCTCTGGCAATAGGGAGAGAGGATCC
>CAZSDV010000045.1:0-5644 GCA_964605715.1 uncultured Acidobacteriota bacterium | reverse complement strand
TTCCCGATCCAACTTTTTCAGTCAAATTTCCTATTGCTGCAGTTGAAGTTTTTCCGAACGGAGCAAAGTTGCTCCTCATTGAACGACACTCTGTCCCTTTGGTAACTGTTGCAGTTGCCTTCGGAGCCGGCGCAGCGGATGACCCAGTAGGGGTTGGAGGCGTGGCTCAGTTAGTGGCCCAGCTTATGGATAAAGGAACGGAGAGTCGTCAGGCTGGGGAAATTGCGGAGTTGCTGGACCAGATGGGTGGATTCATTCAAAAGAGCGCTGATTGGGATGAGTCCGTGGTAGGTATAACAGTTCTTTCCGGCTACCTCGAGCAGGTTTTGGAGCTTCTTGCTGACCTAGTTATTAACCCCGCTTTTCGGAACAAAGAGATCGAGCTTCAGAGGCGCCGGACCCTTTCTGCCTTGAAGATTGCTTTGCGGGATCCATCCTACCTTGCTGATGTGGTTTTTAATCAGATATTATTTCGAGGTGGCCGTTACGGACATCCACCCGATGGCACTCTGGCTTCAGTAAGGCGTATAAGTGAAGATATTTTGCGCCATTTCCACCAGCGCCATTATCGTCCATCAAATGCAATCATTATTTTGGCGGGAGATTTTCAATCTGGACAGGGCCGTGGACTTATAGAAAAATACTTTGGCTCATGGAGCCAAAAGGAGAACATAGAAGAGTCACGAGGCCTGCAGGAGATGAGCCTTGAACATGAGCTGTCAACGGACCGCAGGATTGTTGTTGTCGACGTGCCGGACGCAGTTCAGACAGAGATCCGTATAGGAAACCTTGCACCCCCTCGTGCAAGTCCGGACTATGCCGCGTTGGCGATGAGTAATGAGATTTTTGGGGGTGCTGCGCCAGATCGCCTATTTGAGGCTTTACGCAGGAGAAAAGGGCTAGTTTATGGTGTTTCAGGCCAACTTGATGCTCGCCGGACAGCGGGTGTATGGCGCATTGAAACTGCCACTGGGACCGATGGGACGCTTAAGGCACTTCGGATCATCTTGGCGGAAATGAAGCGTATGGTAACCCGAAGAGTGTCCCAGTCTGAGGTTGAGCTAGCGCGCTCCTATCGCAGGGGCAACATGGTTTTGCAATTTGAATCAATTGAGAATGCTTCCAGTAAGCTACTTGAGCTAGTCCTTTACGGTCTCCCACCTGATTACTGGAACGGTTTCTATAATGTTTTGGGCCAATTAGGACGTGATGAACTTTTCAAGGTTACTCGCCGTTGGCTTCGTCCCGAGCAAAGCCTGGTCGTACTGGTAGGTGACGCCGGAGCATTCAATAGCGGATTAGATAAATACGGAAAAGTGGAAGTTGTGCGCGTGGAGGATTTAGATCTCGATTAACCTGCCTTGGGCAAGGAAGCTGGATCTAAAAAGGGGCAGCAAATAGAGTGATTTTGTAGGTGATGGTTCCATGCGATGCTTAGAATGAGAATTAACAGGAAAAGCTAAAAAACTTGAGGGAAAAGGACATAGGAAAAGAGCAGGCCCAATAGCCCTGCAAAGATGACGTAGTAGGTCATGGGTAAGATGGTTTTGCTAATTATTGACCCTTCGCGCCCAACGAGGCCAACTGTGGCGCTGGCTGCGACGACATTGTGTACCGCAATCATATTGCCCGCTGCCCCTCCAAGCGCCTGCAGCCCCAAGATCACTACGTGCGGTGTGCCGGTGCGGTCGGCCACGCCATATTGGAAGAGGCTGAACATAAAATCGCTTACCGTATTACTGCCCGCAACAAAGGCTCCCATGGCACCGATGGTTGGAGCAAAGAACGGCCAAGCAACCCCCACCGCTGCTGCTACAGCCTCGGCTAGGACCAACGGCATGCTGGCTAGCTCGGCCGTGTTCACATCCGAATCGATAAAGATGCGAACCATGCCGACCGCGAACAACAGCGCTAGTGCTGGTTTGGCTAGCGTATGGGCCGCGTCTCGCCAAGCTTTTTTTGCTTCAGCCATTTTCATTCGCTGAACCCAGATGGTTACGAAGGCCACTAGGAAGAAGATGGTGCCTGGCAGGTAAAGTGGCTTAAAATCTTCTGATAGGTTTGTGCCCAGTATATTGGTCCAGGTAATTTGAACTGAGCTGAGAGCTTGCTGGAAGGGCAATGTGGGTAATCGTGTTAGAACCAGCAGCACTGCTACCATGAGATAAGGTGACCAGGCTCGCACAAGCGTGTGTCGGTTCGAGTGTTCAATGGTTTCAGCTGAAATCTTACCTGTCCAATCATCTCCCCATTCCTTCTTCGGGGGGAAGTCCCAGGTTAGGCCCTTGGGGATAAGGAAACCCTTCTTGGCTGCTGGGATGACTATAGCCATGGCAACCAAGCTTCCAGCGAGGGTAGGAAATTCAGGTCCCAGTAGGAGTGCCACGGCAACGTAAGGAACCGTAAAAGATAGTCCAGCGAACAAGGCGAACTTCCATACAGCTAGCCCCTCCCGGAAAGATCTTCGTGCCCCAAAGAATCGTGTCATCATTGCTACCATGATTAGTGGCACAAAGGTCCCAACAATGGCGTGTGGCAGTGCTGCGAAGACTCCAATTTGGTGGATAAACTCATCGTAAGCTAAGCCTGATTGTGCCAGAGCATTTTCAACTTCTAGTACGTTGAGCGATTTTCCCATGCCGACAAGGATGGGGGTTCCCACAGCCCCAAAGGTGACCGGAGTACTTTGAATAATTAGTGCTACCATAACGGCAGCTAGGGCAGGGAAGCCGAGAGCCAGAAGAAGCGGTGCAGCCACTGCTGCTGGTGTTCCGAAGCCAGCTGCTCCCTCGATAAAGGCTCCGAAGAGCCAGGCGATTAGGATAACTTGAATACGCCTGTCCTGCGAGATACCTAAAAATCCTTCTCGGATTGTTGCAAGCGCTCCACTTTCACGCAGAGTGAACAATAGAACGATAGCCCCAAAAATTATCCACAAAAGGGTTCCGGTAATAATGGCTCCACTGATAGTTGCTGCAAGGACCTGAACTGGTGGAACTTTCCAGAATACTAAGGCCAGAACTAATGTCGTAGAGTACGCAATCGGCATGGCTTTTATTGCTGGCCAGCGTAGTAGCACCAGAAATACCATAACGGCGACAATGGGTAGCGCGGCGACAAAGGTGTTAATTTCCATACTCGCTTATACCTTTTGAGCATTCTGGTCTGGAACTTGAATATCAACGGGTTTGACTTGCCCGCCAATCCAGAAAAGAACAACAGCAGCAACTGGATGACAGATAGCCGCAAGAGCAAAAACGGGTTCGTAGGAGTAATTGTCTATTAGGTAACCAGTGAGAAATGTGAATACGAAGCCACCGAAGGCCGCTCCTGTTCCACTGAGGCCTGATACAGAAGCTACCACATTGGTTGGAAAAAAGTCTGCCGGGAGTGTCAGCATGTTTGTTGACCAGCTTTGATGGGCAAACGTGGCCAGGGAGATTAGGGCGATACTGATGGCAAGGCTCTCCGTGTGGACAACGAGGGCAGCAGGTGACATAAGGAGGGCACTGGTGACCATTACCCCTCGCCGCGCTTTATCCGCAGACCATCCAAAACGCATCAGAAGGCTGCTTATGCCCCCACCCAGCAGGCAGCCACCGTCACCGGCAAGGAAGGGAATCCATGCCAGGGCACCAATTTCCAGCAAGGACAGGCCACGTTCACTGTTAAGGTAGCTTGGCAACCAAAAGACGTAGAACCACCAGATAGGATCGGCCAAAAAGCGCGCTAGTACTAGGCCCCAGACTTGACGATATCGCAGCAACTGCAGCCAAGGTATTTTGGGAGTGTCCACACGAGGTGCCTCGACACCCTTCTCAGAACCTTCTTCCCGGTAACTTTGTTGCTTGGGGGCGATGCGAGGGTAAGTACCTAGCCATAGAATAAGCCAGACTAAACCTACTGATCCAACAATAACGAAGGTCATTCGCCAACCATAGCGGAGGGTAACCCATGCGATCAAAGGAGGTGCAATCAAGGCCCCTGTGCTTGACCCGGAATTGAAGATACCCATGGCGAAAGAACGCTGGCGAGGAGGGAACCATTCGGCAATTGCTTTAATGCCTCCGGGCCAGTTACCGGCTTCTCCTGCTCCTAACATGAATCGGAAAACCGCAAAACTTTTCACGCCTTGGGCCCAGCCGTGCAATACGGTGGCCAAAGACCACCAGAGAAAGATCAACGAGAATCCCCAGCGCGTCCCAATTCGATCGAAGATCACTCCTGAGCCCGATTGTGCCACCAGATAGGCCAGCTGGAATGACATGAGGATGTAGCTGTAGTCCTGATTACTCATTCCAAATTCCTCACGGATAAATGGAGCGAGTACAGAGAGCGTTTGGCGATCAACGTAATTTAAGACTGTCACCAAGAACAGAAGACTAATAACCCACCAACGGAAGAGAGGGTGCCTTTCCTTTCCCATGGCAACAGCAGGGTTCTGATTATGCACGAAGAGCCCAACTTTCTTTTTCGCGAGTATTCGAATAGATTTGACCTAACTATCTGAGGTTTGCAAATTCCATAGGGCAACTCATCTCTGTTGGCAGCTGACAGTATCTGCCGGAATTTATTTTCAGTTGTTAGCCAAATTTAGTTACTGAGCTTTGCTGACCCAGGCGTGCCTTGGGTCTTCAAACCACGCGCCGTAACGCCGCTCTTCACCGGCTAGGATCCAAGTATAATGTAATTCGTATCCTGGGGCAGCTACCACGGGATGATAACCCTTAGGTAGGAGTACTGTGTCCCCATCCTCAACGATAAAGACATTATTGAAGCCCTCCGTGTCGCTCGGGTCGGTATAAGTCCAGATCATACCGCAGCCTCCTGCTGGTTTAGTGCGAAAGAAGTATATTTCTTCGAGCGGCGCTTCGTGAGGGGGATTACTTTGATCGTGCTTGTGAGGTGGATAACTCGACCAGTTCCCCGGAGGGGTTAGGGTTTCGCCAGCGAGAAGCCGCTCGGCGGGGACGTTGTTGTCAAGACTGGTAAAAACGGTCCTTTGCCAGTTTCCCTGCCCCACCTTTTTTGAGGTAGTTTCCTTCGTTGGCACCAACACTGGATCTGTATCGATCGATGCGGGAGCAGAGAATAGCCCCATCTCCAGTTTGTCATTTGTGGCCGTAAGTTGATACTCAGTCTTCGGTGGAACGTAGAGCATGGAAGGTGGTCCCCCAAAGACGTCTTGGCGGTCAGCTTGGGCCAGAAAATCGAAGGTTTTTCCACTTGAAGTTTCAACGGAAATGGTTGCATTTCCGGAAAAGAAATCGATAATGAGCTCCCGGTCAGCAGTCCTTCCTTTGTAGGACTCTCCTGTCGGTAGCTCTAGCCGCGCGAAATCAAGAAAACGCATTACGCCGGGAGATACAATCTGCTCGAAATTGTTCGCCAGCGGTTTAGATTTAATCAGGCGTTCCATTAGGTTACCTTTCTAGTATGAGATTTCAGACTCAGTAATTATAGGCCCGACGATTATAAGAGAGAATGATGTATTTATCTCAATCATTTTGTGGGTTTCTATCTTCCAAATTTCAGAAGGGGACTTGGCGAAGAATTTCTTGATTTCCTTCGCTTTAGTGGGAGGGCTGTTGCTTTTTTCAATCTGATGATAGGATGTGAAAAATATTAATTAATTCGAGGTTAG